>JAEYTA010000157.1 GCA_023434265.1 Pseudomonadota bacterium | reverse complement strand
GACGGCGACACCGCCCGCCGCTTCGCCGTGGTGGCGGCGCGGGTCGCGGACGTTCTCGGCGTCTGATTTCGCGCGTGGCGGCCGGTCCAGGCCGGGCGCTCACCACCAGTCGTCGGGCGCGAACTTGCGGTCGACGGCGTCCAGGCACATGTCGGCCGCCCGCTCCAGCTGGGCCGACGTCAGCGAGTCGTAGAAGGCGTAGGAGCTGCCGATGGCTTGCCGGCTCCCGACGTCACCCATGGCCTCGGCCGCCTTGCGTTCGTAGGCGGCGTAGCCCGCCACCACAGCCGCGGCGTCGCCGCCGGCCCGGCCCTCGCGGATCGCATTGGCCAGGGTCCCCAGGATGGTCGCGCAGACTACCAGCGTCGGACGCTCGGGCGGCGCATCTCCGTCGGGCGCGACCGCCATCAGGTGCGCCGGACCGGCGCAGGCGCCGCAGGCCAGGGTCAGCAGCAGCGCTGTCGCCGCCGTGCGCCGGCTCATTCCGGCTCCAGGACCACCGCTGTGCCGTAGGCGAGCACCTCGGTGACGCCCTCCATGATCTCGTTGGCCTCGTAACGCATGCCGATCACGCCGTTCGCGCCCATGGCCCGGGCGTGTTCGACCAGTTCCTCATAGGCTTCGGCGCGCGAGGTCTCGGCCAGCTTCACATAGGCGCCGACCCGCCCGCCCAGCATCGACTGCAGCCCGCCGATGGCGTCCGAGATGACGTTGCGCGATCGCACCGTGATGCCCCGCACCAGGCCCAGCGTCCGCACCACCCGGTGGCCGGGGGCGTCGTTGGTGGTCACGATCAGCATGGGTTCTCCCCCTTTGTTCAGCGCCGCTCCAGCACCCGGAAGACGAAGGCGTGGTCGTCCTTCTCGCCCGCCGCTACGGCTTCCGACGATACCTCGACCCAGGCGGCCTCGTCGAACTCGGGAAAGTGGACATCCCCGTCCGGCTCGGCCTCGACCTCGGTCAGATACAGCCGCCTCGCCCGTGGCAGGGTCGCCGCGAACAGCCGGGCCCCGCCGATGACGCAGACCTCGTCGACCCCGTCGTCCACCGCCTGCTCGCGGGCGATCTCGACCGCCTCGTCCAGCGTCAGGCAGGCCACCGCCCCCTTCGGCTCGAATGACTCGTCCTTGGACAGCACCAGGTTCAGCCGCCCGGGCAGTGGCTTCAGCGGCAGGCTGTCCCAGGTCCTGCGGCCCATGATGCACGGCTTGCCCAGGGTGACGGCCTTGAATCGCTGCAGGTCCGAGCGCAGCCGCCACGGCAGCCCGCCGTCCCGGCCGATCACGCCGTTGCGGGCCCGGGCGACGACGAGGGCGAGGTGGGGGAGGGGCATCAGGGTTCCATCACGACGTAGGTCAGCTCGAAGAAACCCCGCCGGCCCGTGGCCGGTTCGACCAGGGTGATCCAGCCCGCTTCCCGCCCGTTGACGTCATAGCGGACGAACTGGCTCCACAGCGCGGGGCCGCGTTCGTTGACCTGCTCGGCGCGGGTCTCGACGGCCTCCCACTCTCCATCCGGTTCAGCGGCCATGCCGACGAGCAGATCGTCCAGCACCTCGCCGCGGTCGCCGGGCCAGTCGTCCGCATACACATCACAGCGGTTCGGACTGGTCCGCACGATCACCTGGCTCGCGTCACTCACCTCGGGGTAGGCGTTCGTCGTCGTCGGCGCGGGGTGTCCGCGACCTCGCCAGCACCGTTCCATCGTCTGCCGCGTCACCTGCGCGAGGGTGGGGGCGGTCTGCGGTCCGCTCATCAGCAAGGCGGCGAGCGCGGTCAGGATCACGAGGTCTTCTCCAGCCAATGCAGCCACTTGCGCTGCATCGCCTGCTCCAGGTCGATCCCGGCGCGGTCGCAGTAGATCAGCAGCATGCCCAGCACGTCCGCAGCCTCGTCCCCCAGCTTGCCGGCGTCGGCGGCGCCGCGCGCCCGCCCGCTCATCCGCAGGTGCTCGGCCGTCAGCTCGCCCAGCTCCTCCTGCAGCTTCAGCAGCGCCCAGTCGCGGTCGCGGTCGATGCCGTGCTCGCGGGCGTAGATGTCGGAGATGCGCAGGACCGAGGCCTGCAGCGCCTTGAGGTCGAGGCTCATCACACCGCGACCGGCGCCTTGATGTGCGGCCACGGCTGGTAGCCGTCCAGCGCGAAGTCCTCCAGCCGGTAGGCGAACAGGTCGCTCTTCGGCGCGATGGCCATGGTCGGCAGCGCCAGCGGCTCCCGCGCCAGCTGCAGCTCCGCCTGCTCGACGTGGTTCAGGTACAGATGGGCGTCGCCGAAGGTGTGCACGAACTCGCCCGGCTCGAGCCCGACCACCTGGGCGATCATCATCGTCAGCAGGGCGTAGGAGGCGATGTTGAACGGCACGCCGAGGAAGACGTCGGCCGAGCGCTGGTACAGCTGGCAGCTCAGCTTGCCGTCGGCGACGAAGAACTGGAACAGGCAGTGGCAGGGCGGCAGGGCCATGTCGTCGACGTCGGCCGGGTTCCACGCCGAGACGATGTGGCGGCGGCTGTTGGGGTTGGTCTTCAGCCCTTCGACCAGCTTCTGGATCTGGTCGATCACCCGCCCGTCCGGCGCCGCCCAGCTGCGCCACTGCTTGCCGTAGACCGGGCCCAGTTCTCCCTCGGCGTCGGCCCATTCGTCCCAGATGCTGACGCCGTTCTCCTTCAGCCAGCCGATGTTGGTCTCGCCGCGCAGGAACCACAGCAGTTCGACGATGATCGAGCGGACGTGCAGCTTCTTGGTGGTCAGCAGGGGAAAGCCCTTCGACAGGTCGAAGCGCATCTGCCGTCCGAACACCCCCAGCGTCCCCGTACCCGTCCGGTCGTCGCGGCGCGCGCCGTTGTCGAGGATGTCGCGCAACAGGGCGAGGTACTGCCACTCCGGATGGTCGGCCGCGATGGCTCCGGTGCGGTGCTGCAGATCGGCGAGGGCGACGGCGGCGTTCATGCGAGGAGAGTGCCGCCGATTCGGCGCGAGGGGCAGCCGCTCTGATTCGGTTGCTCACAGAAAGGTGCGGCGCTCTTGCGTCTCCTCCCCGGCGAAGCCGGGGAGGAGACGCGACACGTCACTCCCGCTCCCGCCTTTGCCGCGCCAGCTCCGCCCGGTTGCGCACCGCCCGGTCGCGCGCCGTCATCGGCGTGCGCGCGCCGATCGCCGCCACCGGCACGCGCCGTTTCACCGTCGGCTTCAGCTTGCCATAGCGCTTGCGCGAATAGGCCCGCGCGCACTCCATGCAGTGGCGGTAGTTCCGCGCCGCATAGGAGGCGTGCCAGTTGCGGCCTTCCTGCAGGATGATCTCGCACTCCCGGCAGCGCTGCATGGCTCAGCCCCGGAAACCGTCCTGCTCCAGGAAGGCCAGTTCCTCGGGCGTCGACTCCCGGCCCAGCGCCATGTTCCGGTGCGGGAAGCGGCCGAAGCGCTGGATGATGGCGTGGTGGTGCTCCGCCCAGCGGTCGTCGGCCGGGCGGTCCATGGTCTGGAACAGGGCCAGCTGGCGGTCCTGCAGGGCCATGTCCTCGGCGTGCTGCAGCGGCAGGTAGAGGAACCGCCGCAGGTCGTTCTCCAGCGCCCGGTCGAAGCCGGCGTCCAGCGCCTTCACGGCGAACATCCGCGCCAGCGGATCGGTGGCGAAAGCGTGGGCCGTGCCCCGGAAACTGTTCCTCGGGAACTGGTCCAGCAGGATCATCAGGGCCAGCACGCCCTCCGGCGTCCCGGCCCAATGATCCAGCTCGCGTCGGGCGGCGGCGACGTGGGCGTCATGAAAGCGCCGGCGAAACTCGGCGTCGAAGGCGTCGTCCTTGGCGAACCACTTCGAGGGGCCCGCCTCTTTCCAGAAGGCGACGACGGCGGAAGGGGTTATGTCTGTGCTCATGACCGGACACCTAAGCACGCCGCTCCCCGTCTTCCATGATCGCGACTGCGATCTGTCGATCATTCGCGGGCGCCGCGTCGCCGTTATCGGCTACGGCAGCCAGGGCCGCACCCATGCGCTGAACCTGCGCGACTCGGGCGTTTCCGACATCGTCGTCGGCCTGAAGGCGGACTCGGCGACGCGGGACAAGGCGCGCGCCGACGGCTTCGAGGTGATGACCGCCGGCGAGGCCGCGGCCTCCGCCGACGTCGTCGCCGTCATGGTCTCCGACGAAGCCCACCGCGACCTGTGGCGCGACGAGCTGGAGCCGAACATCCGGCCCGGCGCCGCCCTGGTCTTCGCCCATGGCCTGTCGGTGCGCTTCGGCCTCGTCGAGCCGCGACCGGATCTCGACGTCATCCTCGCCTCGCCCAAGGGCATCGGGCCGCGCATCCGCGAACTGTACGAGGCGGGGGAGGGGGTGTTCTGCCTCTTCGGCGTGCACCGGGACGCCAGCGGCGGGGCGCATGCGCTCGGCCTGTCCTACGCCGCCGCGCTGGGCTGCGGCCGCAAGGGGATCCTCGAGACCACCTTCGCCGCCGAGTGCGAGAGCGACCTGTTCGGCGAGCAGGTGGTGCTGTGCGGCGGGACCGTCGAGCTGGTCGACGCCGCCTTCATGAAGCTGGTCGAGGCCGCCTATCCTCCCGAGGTGGCGTGGTTCGAGTGCTTCTACGAGCTGAAGCTGGTCGTCGACCTGATGCACCGGCTGGGCCCGGCCGGGGCCTTCGCGCGCATCTCCAATACCGCCGAGTACGGGGCCTATCTGACCGGCCCGCGGGTCATTGGCCCGGCCTCGCGCGCGGCCATGGACGAGGTCCTGGCCGAGGTCCGCTCCGGGGCCTTCGTGACGCGGCTGATGGCCGACCACGACGCCGGCTCGCCCCAGTTGCTGGCGCGCCGCCGGGCGCTCGGCGAACGCGCCATCGAGACCGTCGGGCGGCGGCTTTCCCGGGTGGCTGCCGACGCTCGCGATGGTTGAACAGCCCTACCGTATCCCCTAGCTTGGCCGCCGCTTTAACGGGGGTTTCACCATGTCCAGATCCATCGCCGCCGGCCTCGCCGCCGCGGCCCTGCTGCTGCCGCTCGCCCTGCCGGCCCAGGCCCAGACCGTGTCGCGCGAGACGACCCGCGAAACCACCACCGTCACCCGCGATGGAAACACGACGACGACCACCACCCGCACCACCACGGTCGGCGGCTCGGTCGACACCGAGGCCCTCGTCGAAGGCCTCGCCGGGGCCCTGATGGGCGCGAGCGGTTCGCGCGAGCCGGAGCGGCGCCGCCGGGCCGAGCCGGCCCGGGCCGAGGACGTCTACGGCGACTGGCTGGCCGACGACGGCGGCCGCGACGTCGGCGACTGCCGCTACAACTTCCGCGACCGCGCCTTCCTCGGCGTGCGCGGCATGGGGACGGAGAACTGCCCTTCGCGTCTGGCGCGCGTCTCCAACTGGCGCGTGGAGAACGGCGAGGTCCTGCTCTACCGGGGCGCCTCCGACCAGAACCCCTGGCGGCTGTCGCTGGTCGAGGGCCGGCTGCTCGGCGACGGCCTGACCCTGCGCCGCGTCGGCGACGACGGCCCGGGCCCGGTCGCCGACGACGATCATGACGACGACCGCCGCGGCGGCGGCTGGGGCGGACGCCCGTCCGAGGACGCCTACGCCGGGACGTGGCGGCACATCGAGGTCTCCAACACCGGCCACCGTCGCGAGTGCACCGTGCGACTGACCACCAACCCGGCCTTCGGCGCCCTGCAGGGCTCGGCCTCGGGCTGCTTCGAGGATCTGATGTTCGTGTCGAGCTGGCGGCTCGAGGACCGTCAGCTGGTGCTCTACAAGGCCGGCGGCGGCACGGTGGCGATCTTGCGCGGCGGTCCGAACCGGCTCAGCGGGCGCACGCCGGAGGGCGAGGAGATCGTGCTCTATCGCTAGGGGAGGAGGCTTCCGGCCGGGCCCTTCGGGGTCCGGCCCCGCGACCTCGCGCGGCCTTCACGGCCATCGACGACAGGGCGGGAGGAAGATGGTCGGAGTGGCAGGATTCGAACCTGCGACCCCTGCGTCCCGAACGCAGTGCTCTACCAGACTGAGCCACACTCCGACTTGAGGAGCGGGCTTATAGCGACGGGGTGGGGGGGCCGCAAGCGCGGAAAACGCCTTCGCGAAAAATGTCCGGGAACGCCCCGAGACGGCCCGCGAAACCAACCTTCCCCAAAGCGAAAAAGCGCGCTTGCGTTGCTCGCGGCCTTGTCGTATCCGACCGCCTCCCCGCCGCAGGGCGGGGCTACGCCGGACCTGCTGGGGAATGGTGTAATGGTAACACTACGGTTTTTGGTACCGTCATTCTAGGTTCGAGTCCTAGTTCCCCAGCCACCGCCCTCACTGGATTTGAGCGCTTTCGACCCCTCCTGGGGGAGGTGGGTTTTACACCGGGTTTTACAGTTGGCGGTTTGTTCCGGGCTTCCTGGAGCCGCGCGATCATGCCCAGTCCGATGGCTTCTCCGGTGACATAGCGGCGGGCGATCTCCTTCACGCGCTTCAGCTCCCAGCCGAGGATCGTCGCCACATCATCGAGCGGAAGGCCGGCCAGGATGTAGTTGGTCGCCGCGGTGCCGCGCAGGTCGTGGAAACGGAGCCCTTCGAGACCCGCCGTGGCGTCCGGCCCGCCATGGTCGCGCGCCGCGGCGTCGGCGCTGTCTCTGGCGCGCTGGACGCCGCTGTCGAGGCCGCGTCCTGGAGGGGTCCAGGGCTCGCCCTCGGAGGTCGCCAGAACGGTAGGGCAGGCGCCGCGCTCGAGGGAGTCGAGCACGTCCCGAACAGCCACGGTGATCGGCAGGACCACGCTCTTGCGGCCGCGGCTCTTGCCGGTCTGCCAGACGATCGCGTTCTCCTTGACCGCCCACCAGGGCAGGGCGAGCAGGTCGTTCTTGCGCAGGCCCGTGACCGCGGCCAGTCGGATCGCCGCCGCGATCGGCGGGTCCGCGTGCGCCAGGATGGTCTGGAGATGGTGCGGCTCCCATTCGTAGTCGGTGACGGCCCCCAGCGCGTCGGTGGTCGACGCCGGTTTGTTGCAGAGCTGGAGATCGACGCAGGGCAAGGCGGGGTACTGTGTCGTGGTCGTGATCGGATCGAGGCCCGAGCCGGGCTTGGCGTTCCAGGTGGTCCCGACGATGTTGGACCGCGTGTCGTAGTCGTACTCGACGAAGTCGCCCTCGGGCTGCGTGATGCGCGTGACGCGCAGGTCGGCGTCGTACTGGTACGACCATTCGTCATCGAGGGCGTTGGTCACCGAGGTGGCGCGGCCGATGGCGGTGTCGACCTCGACCACCAGCTCCTGGCCGAGGGGGCCGGCGGCGGTGGTGGTCTGGACCGAGCCGACCAGCGAATAGGCGTAGCTCCACGCGCCGGAAGCGTCGGTGACGCCGCTCACACGGAAGTCGGGGGAGGCGTTGTAGGTCACCGCCACGTCGTCGCTCACGGCAGACGGGTAGCGGATGCTGGTGAGCTGGCCTCCGGTGTATTCGTAGGTTGTGGTCCGACTGGCATGGCCCGATGAGACCCATCGAACCTTGGCGGTGCCGCCATCGCCCAAATTCTCGCCACTACCCAGAGGAGGACTGCCTTGGCGTTCACCAGTCTTCCCCTTTCCGAACCTTCAGGATTCCATAAGGTCGAGGTCAGGACGGCGGGCTGACGAAAACTGATCCTGTTTTCCGGCTGAACATGAGCGGGTCGCGCGGCATGCGAACGCGACTGAAGACGACACAGTTCTAAGGGGGACGGCACATGGGTGCGAAGGCTATCGAAACGGCGCTGTTCTCGATGCCGTCGCCGACCGATGCGGGTTGGCAGATCCTTGTCGGGCTGGCTGGAGCCGCCGCCTTCGGCCTGGGGGCGATTGTCCTTTCCGCGTTGGCGACGCGGGGCGCGCACCGGACGGTGATCTCTTCCACCCACGGGCTACGGAAGTTGGACGGATGGCTGGCGCTGCGCGTAGCGAACTGGCTTGGTCTGGACCAATCCAATTGGCTCAGGCGTTGGAGTCGGCTGGTCCTGATCCTGGGCGGGTGCGCCTCGGCCCTGGCGTTCGGTCCGGGAGTGATCGCATGGCCCTGTTTGGGCGCGGCTATCGTCGCCCTGGTGTCGGTGTTCCGGCGCTGGAGCTGGGACGAGGAGGACCGCGCCGCTGATCGTCGGGGCGACGCCAAGCGCACGCCCGGAAACGAAGACTACAATGACGAACTCCTGTTTGCGCTGTCGGCCGTCTTTCTTTTCGGTGTGCTGTCTATTTGGCGTTTGAGCGGGGCGCACGTTTTCGAGAGCAGCCCGGGCGCCGGCCTGGTCGCCAATCTGATCTATGTCGCATCTGAAGCCCTTGAGGCGTTGCCGATCGTGGGCAATGTCGAAGTGCTGGGTTACGACAATCCTTCCGGCGTAAGCGCCGTGCTTCCGACGGGGGGCTGGTTCGCCTTCGCGCTGCGGATGGCGTTGGACATCATCGTCATCGGCGGTGTGCTGAAGGTGATGGAGATCGGGGCGCGGATCGCCCGCGGCGATGACCTGCGACGGCTCGACGCCGGGTTGGAGGGACCCGATCCCGCGGCGTTCGATGCGGCGCTGATCGGTTTGGAACGCCTTGTTCTGGACGGTTCGATCCAGGCGGCGGATCGTTTGCAGGCGTTTGCGCTCTCGCCGGGCGATGGTTCGGACGGTGTGGCGGCGCGTCGATATCGGGTTGCTGACCGGTTGTTTGTGCTGGGTCTGCGCGGGGCGCCAGGCGCTTTCGGCATGCTTGGAGCCGCCACCGCGGCGATGCGCGATCTGCACCGGAGGAAGCCGGGAGCACAAGTCGATGTCGGAGTACTGGAGCGGCGGCGCGGTCACGCGCTGACGCATTTCGCCTACCGAAACCCGGCTCAGGCCGATCAATTGCTGGCGGAGGCCGAGGAGGCGTTCGCCTTATCCCTCCGCCATTTGGCCAAGCCGCGCGACCTGGCGGCTTGGGGAGGCCTGATCTTCGAGATGCTTCAGGCCCGTCGCATGCGGGTCGAACGGACACGCGACAAACGGCGGGACGTCCGTCTGAGGCGGATGCTGCGCTGGCAGAGGTTCTTGTTGAAGGTCATGCAGGCCCACAATCTGTCCACCGTGGCAAGTCATGCCCAACGGGAGATTTCCGTTCTGCTTGGTGAGGTGGGACGGTTAGGGAGTCGAGAGGTCGTTACGCAATCGATCCAGGAGAGCGCCGCAGCAGCGGAAGCGGGCCTTGAAGCCTTGGGCGAACGTTTCGGCGATCAGGACTATGAGCAGGCGCTCTCGGTGTGGGCGTCCAAGCAGCTGCAACTCGCCACGTTGTCGTCACCGGAGGAGGCGCGGGGGCTTCGTGAGCACGTGCTGCAACGCCAGGAACTGGCTTTGGCCAGGCTGACAGCGCCCAGCCAGCGGGCCTCCTGGATGCTGGCGGCCTTCTACGTCGCGTCCGCGTCTTTGGCGCTTGCGCAGGCGGATCCAACGGATGTCGCGCGGACGGTCCGGGCTGTCGAACTCTTCGACCGTCTCAGCACGATGCAAGACGGCGGCTCGGCTGTGGATCCGGGCCTCGTGCTATGGCGGCTGTCCCAGGCGCGCGGACTACGGGAAGCCCAGGAAATCGCGCAGTGGATCGCTGTCTCGCCGGACGGAGAGCTGAACGATGAACAGCTGTTGTTGCTCTACCAGCAGATGGAACGGCGACGGTCGTTGGTCCAGACCGCCATTGAGCGGATGGGGGCGGAGCTTCAACAGGAGATCGCGTTCGCCAGGTTCGAGCTGGCGAGGATCGATCTCACCCATCATGCCAATAGCGGGCACAGAGCTGAAACCCTCCAAGCCATTCATGAGATGAAGGTCCGCATCGATGGTTTGCGTCGACTGCGGTTCAACGAGGCTCTGATCGAGCCTGCCGTGGCGTTTGTCGACCAGATCGAGACGGCTCTGCGAGACGCCGAGAATGAAGAGGGTGAAGCCTGAAGGGGGGGAGATCGCGGTAAGATCCGGCCAACTACCCAGCACCTTTTCACAGCATCTTCGAGCTTTGGTCGATGTCGGCCTGGTCTCACCAGAGCGGAAGCCTAACGGTGTGGCCTGAGAAGACCTTGTCTACCGACCCGATCGCGCCCTGAGGCGGTCGAGGATATCTTTCGGCGTCGCGGTTTCGATGGCCGGCGAGGGGCGTTCGAACACCCGCAGAATGGGCTTCGGCTTCTGCACGGGCCGGTTCGGATCATGGAAGGGGTTGATGTCGAACAAGCCGGTGAAGACGGGGTCGGCGCGATAGTTAGGCAGGCGGGCGATCACCGGCATGTCGCCCGACAGCTGGAGCAGGATCTCGTCGTCGTCGAGATTCAGCAACTGTTCCGGAGAGCCGAAGCCGACCAGGCGCGCCATGGCCTCGGCCGCCAGCATGGTGTTGGCCCCGAAGCACTGAACCGCTCGGCAGTTGTTGACCATGGTCTGCCAGTCGCGCGGGTAGAGGTGCTGGATCTGACTGGGGTCCTGCCAAAAGCTCCAGGTCTGCAGGCCGTAGCCGCGCATCAGGGTGATGGCCCGCCGCAGGTCGTCGAAGGCGCCAAGTTGGGCCGCCTCGTCGAGGATGAACAAGGTGGACTTCGGCGGACGGCCGCTGCGTCCCGAAATCAGGGTCATCAGGGTGTGGACCCAAAGCCGCAGCAGGCGGCCGTGGCTCTCCAGCATGTGCGGCGGCAGCACGAGGTAGATCGACAGGGGATCGCCCCGCTGGACTGCGCCAAGGTCGAAGCTGGTCGTTCGCAGCGACGGAGCGATCATTCCCGACCGAACCACGTCGACAAGGTTCTGGGAGAACGAGAGGATGCCGCCGAGGGTGGGGACGGCTCCGATTCGGAGCATCCGGCCGATGTCGCGCGCCTCGGGGTTGCGCGAGGCCTCAAGCGCCGCCAGCACCGTGCCCGCCAAGGCGGAAGCCTCGCCCGGGCGCTCGGTCGTGACGCTGTAGAGGCCGATCTCGCCCACAGCCTGGTTGACCAAGGCGCGCACCGTTTCGAGGTGACGGCGTCCGGGCGGCAAATCGCTCATCACGTGCAGCAACACGCCCAGGACGAAGGTCGCCCCGCGTTCCCGCCAATAGCCGCCGTCGTTGACGTCCGATTCCGTGTCCGGACTGGCCAGGGCCGAGACCATGGCCATGGCGTCGTCGACGAAGGTCGGGCTTTCGGGATCGAGGGTGTCGAGCGGGTTCAGCGAGGCGGTCGGCAGCCCGGTCACCCCCATGGGATCGATGACCGCCACCTCCTGTCCCAGTTCGCGTCGGCGGCGCGCGGTCATCAGCGCGTTCTCGCCTTTGGGATCGATCACGATCACGGGCCCTTCGAAACGCAGCAGGGCGGGAACGATGCAGCCCGTGCCCTTGCCGGCCCCGGTGGGGGCGATAGTCATCAGATGCCCCTCCCGCTCCATCAGGATCGCGTTCAGCGCCGCAGTTGAAGGATCGGTCGCGGCCGCAGTCCCGAACTTGAACCCGATCGGCCGGCGGCGGTGCTCGCGCTCCAGCGACCAGCCGACGATCAGGCCGGACTCGTCCACGGTGTCCGGTAGGGTCAGTTCGCTCTCGATGGGGATCAGGGTCATCGCGTCTCCTCGGCCTCCAGAACGGAGAACAGGCCCTCCATCCGCTCCGACCGCGCCGGCGCCTCCGCCAGCATGCGGTCGTCGATCATCTCAAGCTGGCCGTCCGGCGTCAGGGCCAGGCCCGTCGCGAAGAAGGTCTGCCGGTAACAGAGCACGGCGAGGAACAGCCAGCGACCCTCAGGGTCGAATCCAGCCGGCTCGATGAGCCGGGCATGGCCCACGCAAAGATCGCGCAGCGCGTCGCTGTCGGTCGCTCGATGCGCAAGGGCCTCGTAGGCCTCGACCGGCTGGAACCGCTCCCCCTCATGTCGAACACAGTTCATGAACAGCCGCACATAGTCCAGCCGGGCGCCGTCGTCGGCCAGGTGAAAACCGACCGCGTCATTCAGATCGTGGATCCAGGCGGAGCTTCCGTCGGCGGCCAGGACCTTGTCCTCGGTCAGCAGGAAGGTGGCGATTCCGACCGCCCCGCCGCCGACCCGGCCCTGGGTTTCGATCAGCATCACGCCGCCGTGGCAGCGCAGCGGCAAGGAGCGGACCCGGTCGCAGAAGCCGGCCACCGGGAAGGGAGCGCGCCCCGGCCCCGACCGATGCCGGGCGCCGATGAGGCGCAAGACCTCCTCCGCCGCCTCCGGCTCCAGGTCCATCCAGGCGCCCGGGATTCCCGGCGCCCGAGACCATGGTTCGCGGGGGTGACGCACGGCCTCGGCGATCGCGGCGGCCTCGGCCTCCGTCAGCGACCATCCTTCGTCACGGGCCCGCAGCCACGCCATGGCCAGCTTGCCGGACCATACGGCGGAGACCATCCCGGGCAGATCGGTCAATTCCCGGCCGGTCACGATGCGGTAGGCGTCGCGCGCCGCGGCGTCGAACACGGGGTCCGCGGTCACCCCGTCGATCAGCAACGGAGAGAAGGGCTTCTCGCCCTCGACCGGCCGCTCGAGCCCCCGGAGCAGTGGCATGAGCTCGGTCAGCCGCGGGCCCAACTCCGCGTTGGGAGCGATGTCCAGCAGCATCTTCACGCGTCCCAGTTGCTGAGCGTCCAAAAGCAGGCGGTTCTTCAGCGCGCCGTCTGCTGCCGGGAGCGCGTGCATCAGGTCGGCCGCGTGGCCCAGAAGGTAGCTGGCGACCACGGAGTTGGACCACATGCGCTCGGTGAGGGTGAAGAAGCGCCCGTCGAGGTCCGTCGGCGTCAGAACCTGGGACGAGTTTCGCAAGGGGGCGAGGGCGACCGCTTCCGCCATCTTGCGGCACACCCTGGCCTCGTCGGCCAGCCGCTCGCGTGCGTCCGCTTCGTCGCTCTCGATCGAGTCGAGAAACGCCGCGGCGAACCGGAGCGCGTCGCCGGCGAGAACGCCGACCGTGTCGCCCTCCCGTCGGGCGGGATCGAGTTCGGGCGCTTGCGGAGCAGCCTTGGTGCGCATGGTTCCCTCTTCCACCCGGGACGACATCGAGGACGCCCCATCGGCTCGGTCGCCGTCAAGTATCCACTGGCGCATGCGCCGCAGGCGCTCCGGCCTCATCGGGCGAAGCGCGAGCGGGCCGGGACACGCTCGATCGGGCAGTAACGGAGGGTCGGCACGCCGGGCGCATCGTAGGCGTAGCCGTCGGAACCGACCCGCCAGACGTCGATCACAGGCGCCTCTCCGCCTTCCTCGGACGGGCAGGATTCCGTGGTCTCGTAACGACCGCCGCCCAAGGAGCGCGTGCCGACGAAGCGGCAGCCCCGCGTGGGCAGGTCCGATAGCCGGATGTCGTCCTCGGCCAGGTACTGCAGGTGGAAGGGGTCGGCCGTGCAGTCGCCGTCGGGCGCATAGTAGCCGATCGGCAGCGGCAGGAAGCGCGAGCGCTGACCCGTGGGCGCGGCGGCCTGCGCGCCCCCGTTCCAGGGGGAGCCGTCGGGGTTCACCCTGTGCCCGCCTTCGTCGTAGAAGGCCAGGTCGCCCATGGCGTTACCGGTCCAGCCCCAGGCGTGGCTTTGGAACGGAAGCGCCACGGCGCCGGGGCCGCCGTCGAACAGGACGAGGACCGGACGCCCGTCGAGTTCCTGAAACTCGACCTCGCGGACTTCTGACGACTGGAAATGCTCCAGCCGATAGCCGTCCGGCGAGGACAGGATCAGGCCGCCGGGAACCGACGGACTGAAGAGCGCGGCCATGGGTTCCCCGTCCAATAGGCAAGTCAGGCCGCCGACGCCGACCACATAGTCGGGTCGACCGTCGCCATTGAAGTCGGCCGTGTGATCGATCGAGGGCGCGCCGACGGCTTCAAACCCGGGGCCGGAACAGGCGTCCTCAAGGATCTCCGTTCGCCATGCGGAGACCAGGCGGGCCGCCGCCGGGGGGAGGGGCGCGCGCTGGGCGGCGACGGCCGGAACCGCTGGCCCGGCCCCGGCCGGGGCGGCGTCGCACGCGGCGTTCGCCAGCACGACCGCGGCGGACAGGGATGCGAAGGTGGAGAGGCGGATGTGCATGACAGCTCCTTCCGGGGTCAGGTCCGTGCAAGGGGATTGCGGACCAGGCCCAGACCGGAGGCGATCAGGCCCGCGCCGGCGGCCAGCAGCAGCCAAGGCCCGATTTCGACCGAAATGAGCGCTTCGGCCTGGGCGGCGGCGGCCTCCCCGAGCGGGTTCAAGGCCGAGACCAAGCCCAGGATCGCGGACCGCAACAGAAACGTCAGCCCGCCCGCGAGGATGGCGGCCGCGCCTGCGGCCAGCTCCCAGGGGCGCAGCGCCGCGCCCGACCAGGCTTGCCAGATCAGCCACAGGGCGGCGATCGCGGCGGTGAAGCGCAGGATGAGGGCGGTGTCGACCGTCTTGAGGAAGTCGACTGCGCTCAGGCCCTTGCGGACCTCGGCCCGCTGCTCCTCAAGCGACGCGATGCGGTCGCCGACGTTGCCATAGCCGTAGATGCTGTCCGGGGCGGCGGCGCCGCCCCGGGCGGCTTCCGTCCTGAAGCGAGCGAGATCGCGTTCCAGGTCGGCCAGACGGCGCCGGCCATGCTCCGCCTGCTCCAGGTTCGGGCTGACGGCGGCCGTGATCTTGTCCAGCCCGAGCTGGGACACGGTCAACATCGGCGACGAGAGCGCCGGTAGGAAGAAGGCGACCAGCACCACGACCGCTAGCGGGAGCGCCAGGGTTCCCTTGAACAGACCTATGACCTTCTCGCCCCCGGACGACCGGGCCAGGGCCTCGACCGAAGCCGCCCCGGCGCCGACGCCGGCGAAGGCGCCCACGGCGGGGTAGATGTCGCGCGCCGTTCCGCCTTCGGCCTCGAAGTCGACGCTGGCCCCGACCGAGGCGGGCCGCTCGCCGCGCCACTCGGTGGTCTCGTAGCGATAGCGCTTGCCGTCATCGCCGGTGATGGCGCCCGCCAGGTCGCCCGCGGCGACGCCCAGAATCTTGCCTTTCATCACTCTTCCTCCTGTCGAAGATTGTTTGTGTCAGACCGGCTGGGGGGCCGCCGTGAGCTCGGCCAGGACGTCGTCGACCAGTCGGATGTTGTTCTTGGCGCGGGAGATCACCCACCAGCCCAACAGCACCATGGCGATGCCTGCCGGGATACCGATGATGGTCAGGCACACCGCAACGCCGCAGATGATTAGCCCCGTTCCGCCGCGGACCGCCGTCTTCGACGTTTGGACCAGCGAAGCCATTACCGACGCCAGCACGTCAGGATCGTTGGATCCCGCGCGCTTGAACGCGCCGAGCGCGGCGGATCGTTCGATCCGGTTCGGGAAAAGGGGATTCTCCATGCTGTCAGGCTCCAGTCGGTCGCGCGCCGATCACGCTTCCATGGGGGCCAGCCTGGCCGTTCGTCCGTCCGCAGTCCTGACGCCGGTCTCAAGAAATTCTGAAGTCGTCAGCCAGCGCTCGCCGAGCATTGCCACGCCGGGCCGCGCTCCCTTACGTTTCCGGTTTCGGGCGGCAGTCGAGGGGACTACATGGCAGCGGGCGGTTCAGGCCCCCGCCGGAGACGGCGCAGATGGCGGTTCGCGGACGCGGTGTTCGATGAGGCCGCCTGGACCCTGTCGGTCGCCGGCCGGCCCGTGGAGTTGGAAGGCAAGCCGCTTCAGGTTCTGCACGAACTTCTGCTCAGCGCCGGCGAGGTGGTGACCAAGGTCGAGCTCTTCGAAGCCGTCTGGCCGGGCGTGCATGTGGTGGAGGCGTCTCTCACCACGGCCGTGTCCAAGCTGCGTGGAGCGCTGGGCGAGAGCGGAGCGGAGATCGTCCAGACCGTGCCCCGCATCGGGTACCGCCTGGCGGCTCCCGTCGAGATCGAACAGCTGTCGACCCCGTTGGCGCCGCGCTTCGCCTTCGCACCGGGCGACCCGGTGCCGGGACGCCCGCAATGGGTGCTCGAAGTGACGCTGGGCGAAAGCGGTGCGGGGGACGTGTGGCGGGCGCGTCACCGGAAGGTCGATGAAACCCGCATCTTCAAGTTCGCCGACGCACCCGACCGCCTGCGCAGCCTACGCCGCGAGGTGGCCCTGTTTCGATTGATGCGCAACGTGTTGGGCGAACAGCGTCCCTGCGTGGATGTTCTTGAGTGGAATTTCGATGCGGCGCCCTACTTCATCGAGGCGGCGGATGCGGGTCAGGACATGCGCGCTTGGGCCGATGCTCTGGAGGGCGGACTGGCCGCGCTGCCGCTGGAGCGCCGGGTCGCCCTGGTCGCCGACCTGGCGCACGCGGTGGCGGCTGCGCACGGGGCCGGAGTGTTGCACAAGGATCTGAAGCCGGCCAACGTGTTGATTGAGACGCGACCGGACGCGCCCCCCATCGTCCGCCTTGCCGACTTCGGCAGCGGCTGGGTGCTCGACCAGGACGCATTAGGCCTGCACGGCATCTCGGGCGGGCTTCCCGGAGGTGAGGACGAAACCTCGACCCGCTCCGACACAGCCGCCTATCGCGCGCCCGAGGTGGCGTCGGGCGCCGCGCCCGGGATGGCTGCGGACATCTACGCCCTGGGCCTGATCCTCTATCAGATGACCGTGGGCGATCTGGATCGGCCGCTCGCCGCCGGCTGGGAAAGGGAGATCGCCGATCCCCTGTTGCGCGAGGACATCGCCCAGGCCGCCGCCGGCGATCCGGCCCACCGTCTGGAATCGGCCGCTCTGCTGGCCGAGCGGCTCGATACACTGGAGAAGCGGAGGCAGGCGAGGGCCCAAGCCGAAGCGGAGGCGGAGCGGCGCGAGACGGAGCGTCGTCGTGAGGAGGTTCGCGCCAGCCGGCGCCCTTGGATTCGGCTGGCGGTCGGACTGGGCGCCGTTGGCCTCGTCGCGACATCGGTCGCCGCGCTGGTCGCGGTCAATCAGAGGAACGAGGCCCGGGCGCAGACGGCGGTCGCCGAAGCCAGCTACGCCTTCCTGGTCGACGACCTTCTGGGGCAAGCCAATCCGCTGTCCGGCTCGGCTGCGGAGGAGACGCTGGCGGCCGCTGCCCTGCGTGCCCGATCAACCATCGACGCCCGCTTCGCTCGGCAGCCCGAAGTGGCTGCCGGCTTGCACCTGTCGTTGGCCACCGCCTTCGTCCAGCGCGGGCAGTACGACGAGGCGCGGCGTTCGTTCGACCTGGCCGCCGCCGCCTACGAGCGGGCGGGCTTGCAGGATTCCCCCGCCGCGGCGCGCGCCCGGCTGCTGCACGCCCGGGCCGAAGCTCTGTCGGCCCAGCCGGGCGGGTTGGCCGCGGCCAAGACCCTGACCGAAGCCGAGCGGCGTCGCCTCGGCACGGCCGCCGATAAAGGCATGCTGGGTTTCCATCTAGCCCAGGCGGAGGCGGTGATCGGCTTCTTTGAAGACCTCGACGCCTCCAGCGCCGCCTTTGCCAGGGCCTTGTCGATCGCGGAGGCCCGCCCTGCGGGTCTATCCGAGCGTGACGTGTTGCTGGTCCGCCAGCAACAGGCCGTCGTGCTCATGCGCCTCGGTCGACTGACCGAGGCGTTGCCCTTGGCTGAGCGGGTGGCGAGCGACTGGGCGAGGATTGTGGGTCCCGATCACGCCAACACACTGATTGCCCGTCAGCATGTGGCCCAAGCTCGGTTGATGACCGGCGAGCTGGAAGCCGCGCTGGGCGAGGGCGACGCCCTACTGCCGGTGATGACCGAACGGTTCGGCCCCACCAGCCGCTATACCCTCGGCCTCCAGTCGACGCGTTACGAGGCCCTGGCCGCTCTCGGCCGATACGCCGAGGCGGCCGAGGCAGCCGAGGCGGTGTGGAAGGGAGCCGAGATCAGCCAAGGTCCGGGCGCGCATCAGACGCTCGTCGGACTCAATGATCTCGGCGCGGTCCTGTGCCGGACCGACGAACGACGCCAGGGCCTGCGGCGCCTCGATCAGGCCTATCGCGCTTCCCGCGAGGGGTTCGGCGACGACTATCCCTTGACCCATGTGATCCGCTTTTATCTCGGCGAATGTCTCGTGCTTGACGGGCGGCACAGCGAGGCGAAGCAACTACTGGCCCAAGTCGATCGCGCCCGAGTGGGAAGCCTGGTGGGCGACGCGAATTGGGGGGTGATGCTCGACCTGGCGTTGGCCGAGGTCGCCGCGGCCGAACATGACCAGGCCGCCCTGCGACAACTGCTGCCGCGCCTGAGCGATCTGACGGGACCCGGTACGCCTCCCTTCGAGCGCCGCCGTCATGCGAGGCTCGTGAGGTCGGGATAAAGCCAGCCGTGCGCCCGCCTGCGGATTAACTCCTCGCATGCGGCGGAGCGAGAGGCCGGAGAAGCCGCTGACTCTTCGTGAAGCGACCTCCGACCTCGATTGCCGCCTGATTACCGCGCCGGCGGCCGGCCCACCTTCTCGACGCCCTCGGCTTGGCCCAGAAGCCCGGTCGAGGCCCAGTGCCTGCACATGGCTCAGGAGTGGTCCAACGCATCGAGGCTTGGAACGTGCGGAAACCCTACACGCCGGTCCTCGCCCTCCCGGAAACGGCCGGGCCTTGCTTCGATCCGCGCCTCTAACGCGTCCGCGAACACCGCATTCGCTTTCGACCGCCCCTCGCCCCCCCCCCGATTCGTGGGTGGCGAGATGCATCTCGCACGCCATGTACGCCCGCGACCGTCCAAGCGCACTACGGGCGGTTCCTCTCGCAGGACAAGGCAGCACTTGCGGCGGCAGTGCTGAACAAGGTCTGGGCGTAGAGCCGCACGGGGTATGGCGGCGGGAGACTGGTTACTCCCGCCGTCCAACCGGTGGCTTGGGGGACGGCGGACTGAATACGGGTCGGATCTGAGGTCTTACAAGGCTGAGATAAGATGTTGAATTCATTAGGTCCGATGAAGGGGCGTTTTACAGCTAAGTGTCTACTTCTTCGACAGAGATTTGAGATTTTGGTACCGTCATTCCAGGTTCGAGTCCTAGTTCCCCAGCCACCGTCCTTTCCCCTCCACGGTGAACCAATTGCCGGCCCCGACATTGAGGGCGGATGGCGATTCATCTCGACACCCTGCTGGAAGGCTCGCCCGCCTATGGCGTTCTCGACGCCAAGGACGGCGTCGTCCTGTTCCGACGCCCGGGCAAGGAGAAGGTGTTCGAGCAGGTCGTCGCCGAGGTCATCGAGAACGCCGACGACCGGGTCACCGTGATTCCGCTCGCCAACGACCGGAACGAGTGCGACCGGCTGTTCATCGCCCCGCTCGAGGAGGAGCGGTCGTTCGATCCCTAGGCGGGATCGGACCCGTCCGCGCCGTCGCCGGCTCCGCCCGCCCGGGCCTGATGCTCGATGCGGCCGCTTTCGACCTCGGTGCGCGAGAACACCTCCTCCTGGCCGTCGACCAGCAGCTCGTCATCGTCCGCGGCGCCGAAATCGCCTGCGGGCGCGCCCGGCGTGCGCGGTCTATTCAGGGTTTCGGAGGTGTCGGGATCGTCGCGGTCGGCCATGACGGACCAACCCGCGGCCGCGGCCTCCGTTCCGCCTTCGGCGCCTCAGTGGGCCGGGGGACCGTCGAGCGGCAGGCGGATGCGCACGCCGACCCCGGCGCCCGGCGCCGTCTCCACGTTCATCGTACCGCCCAGGTGCTCGACCAGGCCCTCGACCAGCGACAGACCTTCGCCCGGCTCGATGCCGGCGGCCCCGGCGCCCGAATCGCGGACCACCAGGCTCACGCCGCCGACGGCGCGGGAGAAGGCGACGGCGATCGAGCCGCGCCGGCCGTCGGGAAAGGCGTGGCGACAGGCGTTGGCGATCAGCTCGTGGGTGATGATGGCCATCGGCAGCAGATGGGTGTCCGGCAGCAGCGCCGTCTGGCCGCGGACATCGAGCCGCACCGGACGGCCCTCGCAGGCGCGGGTCCAGAAGCCGGCGACGTCCTGCAGGTAGCCGGCGAAGTCGATCGGACCCTCGTCGGTCATCCGGCGGCTCAACAGCTCCAGCGCCGCCGCGACGTCGCTGAGCCAGGTCAGGTGCCGTTTGCTCTCGGGATCGTCGACCGAGCGCAGACGAATCCCCACCAGCGTTTGCAGCAGCTGGTAGCCGCCGAGCAGGCGCTGTTGCAGCTCGTCGATCCGGTCTTGCGCCGCCGCCGCCATCATTCCCCCGGAACCTGAATCCCGTGCGAATTCCTACTCCGAACCGAACCAAATAGCCATCGGCGCGTTGGCCGTCCGCTACCGGACATAACGGTGGTAAACACGTCTGGTTAGCGTGGGGGAGTCGAGTTTGACCGGACCACCCGACCTGCGGGTCATGATCGTCGAGGACCAGGCGCTTCTGGCGATGGAGCTCGAGCTGGTGCTCGCCGACTGCGGCTGCGACGTGGTCGGCTGCGCCATGGACAGGGCCAGCGCCCTGGCCATAGCCGACCGCGAGCGTCCCGAACTCGCCCTGATCGACGTCAACCTGCTGGACGGCATGACCGGTCCGCAGATCGCCCAGCGTCTGGTGGCGAGCCATGGCTCGGCCGTGGTCTTCCTGACCGCCAATCCCGAACAGATTCCCGAGGGCTTCTCCGGCGCGCTCGGGGCGGTGTGCAAGCCGTTCGACGAGCAGACCATCCGGGCCGTCATCGCCTTCGCGCGTCAGTTCATCCTGCACCGCACGGTGGGCCAGACCCCGCGCCGCTTCCGCCTCGCGCCGTGGCTGACCACGCCGCCGGACGACATCGCGCCGCACTGAGCCTGGGCCCCGCACGGCGCGACCTCGCGACTATTCGATCTTCACACGCATGAAGACCATGCCGCCGTCCGGATCGCCGCCGTACGCCGGCTCCAGCGCCTCGGGGACCTGGTTCAGGCTGTAGAGCGCGCCGACGCCGAAGCGGACGCGCTCGGCCAGCTGCCAGTCCCGCACCGCGCCGACCGAGACCTTGGACACGGTGTGCAGGTCGCCGTGGCCGCCGTGATGGCCGGGGACCAGTTCGTCGGTCTCGATCCGCTCGGCCCGGGCGAACAGGGTCCAGCGATCGTCGGGGCTGACCGCGGTTTCGAACAGCCAGGCGTCCTTGGACTCGTCGTGATCGTTGGTCTTGCGGCCCCAGGCCAGGGTCGAGGACCACCAGCCGTCGGCGCCGACCGGCCGGGTGTGGAGGACGCTGGCGGACCATTTGGTCTCGTCCTCGTTCGGCTCCAGCTGCTCCGGCGCGACGACGTCGGCGTAGGAGACCTGCAGCGACCACGCCGGCGACGGGTTCCACGAGCCACGCACAGACCAGCTGTCCAGTTCGGGGCTCTCTATGTCCCAGCGGTCCTCGTCCGGCTCGCGGCCGCGGAACGAGGAGGCCTCGATCTTCAGGTCATCGTGGACCCAGCCCAGCGTGGCCACGCCGAACACGATGTGCGTCGAGTCCAGCCAGTGATGGGTGATGGGCGCCTCGGGGCTGTCCATGGCGCTCATGCGGTGCATGAAGGCCGGGGGGCCGAAGGCCGGCTCGCCGGGAAGGCCGATGTAGGCGAACACGCTTTCCGTGGCGGACAGGCGCCGCGCGTAGGACGCCGACAGCTCCATGAACAGGTCGTGCGGGTGCTGGCGGTCGACCAGCGGATTGACGCCGTCGGCGGTCTCGCCGGCGGCCAGCAGCAGGGGGAAGCCCTCCTCGCCCATGAACGGCTCGGGACTGAGCATGGCCCGGACGTTCAGGGTGGAGCCGTCGGCGAAGTCGCGACGGGCCGAGCCCATGATCATGCCCGAGACGAAGGTCTTGTCGTCGCCGCGCGGGCCGTTCTGCCAGTCGTGCACGAGGTTGATCACCGCGTGGCCCATGAACGACCAGTCGCCGTCGCCCCCGTGAAGGCCGGCGTGGCGCGACAGGTCGGGTTGCCAGGCCGTGCCGGAGGCGTCGCGGGTCATCGGCCACGGCCCGAGCGGGCTGGTCATGGCCCCGGCGTCGTGGCCCATGGCCGCGTGGTCCATGGCTCCGTGATCGATGGCGCCGGCGTCCTGGCGATGGGCGGCGTGGGGGTCGGTCTGCGGCGCCGGCGTCGCCGGCGGATGCTGCGCCCCGTGCGCCGGCGCGGCCGGCTGGGCGGGCGCGGGTCGGGGATGGTGGGCGTGATCCTGCGCCGCCGCCGGCAGGGCGAGGGCGAGCAGGGAGGCGCCCGCCAGGGGCGCGAGGAAGGGACGAGCCATGACGGCCTCCGGGAAGCAAAGGGGGAACGCGTGGGGCGCGGCGCGACGCCGCGTCGGAAGTCAGGCGTTCGGGAGGCGCGGCGGG
>JAEYTA010000171.1 GCA_023434265.1 Pseudomonadota bacterium | reverse complement strand
GCGCGAGCAGGGGCTGGACCTCGACGCCCTCGCCGGTCCGCCGCGTCCCTCAACCCGGCCGGGCCAGCGCCCCTCGACCGGGCAGCAGGGCCGCGGCAGTGCGCCCCGCGCCGTCGGCCGCGCCTCGCTGCAGGCGCTCGGCGCCCAGGTCCGTCCGCGACTCAACTGCGACCTGCCCGGGGCCAGTTCGACCGTCGTCCGGGTCGTCGTGCGATTGAGCGAGGGCGGCCGCATCGTCGGCACGCCGCGCCTGCAGGGCGACCGCAATCCGATCTCCGAGAGCGTGCTGCGCGCCATCCAGGCCGCCGAGCCGTTCGACATGCCCTCGGACTACGAGGAGCAGGACATCCCCTTCGTGTTCAACACCAGTACGTGGTGCTGAGGTGCATCGTCAGGGCGTGTCAGGATTTTGACCCGAATCTCGCCTCATTGGGTGGCGAGCCTCGACGTGTGCTAGTCACCTCGGGGGCTGGGACGACGATCACTGGAGGAGGCGCCGCATGCGCTTGAAGGCTTGGCTCTGTCTGTTCGCGTCGGCGACGCTCGCGGCCCCGCTGTCGGTGGCGGCCCAGGAGGCGCAGCCCGCGCAGACCCAGGATGTGATCATCAGCCAGGCCGACCTGCGTCCCCTGCCCATCGCCGTGGTCAACTTCACCGGCCAGAACGGCGGCGAGATCGGCTCGGTGATCCGCGACGACCTGCGCCGCTCCGGCTACTTCGACCCGCTCGACCCGGGCAGCTTCGTCGAGACCGGCCTCACCCTCGCCAATGCGCCCAACTTCCCGCAGTGGACCTCCATCGGCGCCCAGGCGGTGCTCTACGGCGCCGTCACCGCCCGCCCGGACGGCCGCAACGACTTCGGCTTCCGCCTCTACGACCCCTACCGCCAGTGCCAACTGGTCTCGTGGCAGTTCACCGCCACCCAGGAGCAATGGCGCCGCATCGGCCACAAGATCGCCGACCTGGTCTACCAGCGCATGACCGGCGAGACCGGCTTCTTCGACAGCCGGGTGGTCTTCGTCTCCGAGAGCGGCACCCAGCTGAACCGCCTGTCGCGCCTCGCGATCTCCGACCAGGACGGCTACAACCCGGTTTACCTGACCGACGGTCAGGAGATCATCATGTCGCCGCGCTTCTCGATGAGCGACCCCAACGAGATCACCTATGTCGCGCTGGGCAGGGACTACAGCCGCATCTACCTGTTGAACCTGGCCACCGAACGTCGCGAGAGCCTCGGGGAATTCGACGGCCAGGTGCTCGCCCCGCGCTTCTCCAACGACGGCACGAAACTGGCCTTCTCGATCATCCGCGGCGGCAACACCGACATCTACGTCATGGACCTGGCCAGCCGGCAGCTGCGCCGCCTGACCTCCGACCCCGGCATCGACACCTCGCCGTCCTTCAGCCCCGACGGTTCGCAGCTCGTCTTCACCTCCGACCGCTCCGGCTCGGCCCGGCTCTACACCATGCGCGCCGACGGCACGGGCCAGCGCCCGATCTCGCGCGGCGGCGGCATCTACACCGCCCCGGCGTGGAGCCCGCGCGGCGACCTGATCGCCTTCACCAAACAGGCCGGCGGCCGCTTCTCCACCGGCGTCATGCGCGCCGACGGCTCGGGCGAGCGCATCCTGTCGTCCAGCTATTTCGAAGAGGGCCCGTCCTGGGCCCCCAACGGTCGCTACATCATGTTCGCCCGCCAGGCCCCGGGCGGCGACACCCGCCTCTGGACCGTCGACCTGTCCGGCCGCGTCGTCAGCCAGGCCGGCTATCCCGGCCGCGGCACGGACCCGGCGTGGTCGCCCCTGCTCGACGAGCAGCCGGCCCGCCTGGCCGCCAGCGGCCCCGACGCCTGCCCCGGCTGACCGCCAAGCGGAGCCTTTGGCCCCGAACCCGCGTTATCGTGACTGGCGAAAGCGCTGGCGCGACAGTACCGAACCTTTACAGCCAAGCCAGAGGGGCCTCGCCGGCCCCGGCCCAGGAGACCCACCGATGATGAAGCCCTCGAACCTCCTTCGCCTCGCCGCCGTCGGCGCCGCCGCGATCGCCTTCGCCGCCTGCACGCCGCGCCCGGCGGCAGACTCGGCGGCCGGCAACAACATCCCGCCCGCCGACAACAACCCGCAGTACCCCGGCGCCGGAGCCGGCGGGGTGGAAGGCGGCGCCCTCGGCGCGGCCATGCCCGGCTCGGAGCAGGACTTCGTCGTCAACGTCGGCGACCGCGTCTACTTCGACCTCGACAGCTACCAGATCCGCCCCGAGGCCTATCCGCGCCTCGACGCCCAGGTCGCCTGGCTGCAGCGCTACCCCGGCGTGACTGTTCGCATCGAGGGCAACGCCGACGAACGCGGCACCCGCGAGTACAACCTCGCCCTGGGCGCCCGCCGCGCCGAGTCGGTGCGCACCTACCTGGTGGAGCGCGGCGTCAACGCCGCCCGCATCGACACCATCAGCTACGGCAAGGAGCGGCCGATCGCCGCCGGCTCCAACGAGGAGGCCTGGGCCCGCAACCGCAACGCCCACACCGCCATCGTCTCCGGCGCCACGCGCTGATCGCCAGATCGAACCGGTGCTGAAGGGCGCCCGCCGCGCGCGGGCGCCCTTTTTCGTTTCCGGCGCGCGCGACGCTGGCTAGAACGAGGGGCGAAGGGGGCTGTCGCATGAGCATGGAAGACGCCGGAGCGGCGGTCAGCGCGGGCGTGGTGGCGGCGGTCCTGGAGCGGCCAACCGGCGCCGCGGGCGAGGCGCACGGGGACACCTGCAGCGACTGCGGCGCGGAAACCTCGGGGAATTTCTGCGCCAATTGCGGCCAGCCCACCCACGTCCACCGCACCCTGCTGCATCTCGGCGAGGAGTTGCTGCACGGCGTCATGCATTTCGACGCCCGCATCTGGCGCACCCTGCCGCTGCTGGTCCTCAACCCCGGCCGCCTGACCCGCGAATGGGTCCAGGGCGCGCGCACGCGCTACGTCTCGCCGCTGGCGCTGTTCCTGTTCACCATCTTCGTCACCTTCTTCATCCTCAGCTTCGTGCACATGCCCGAGCCGGTGATGAGCCTGGCCAGCCAGCGCGCCGCCGCCGAGGCCTCGCTCGACGAGGCCGCCGCCGACGCCGAGCAGGCGCGCCAGCGGCTCGCCGCGCTGGAGGCCGACGCCTCCCCCGCGCCCGGCGCCGTCGCCGAAGCCCGCGCCGCCCTGCAGGAGGCGACGGCCGACCGCGACGAAATCCTCGAGGACATCCGCCGCCTGTCGACCGCGGCGGGACCGCAGAACCGCGCCGACGGCCTGACCGCGGGCAGCTGGCAGGCCGGGCTGAAGGACTGGGCCGCCGACATCTACAAGTCCGAGGACGCGGGCCCGCTGGCCCGCAAGATGGCCAAGAAGCTCCAGAACCCGGACCTCGCCGTCTACAAGCTGCAGCAGACGCTCTACAAATTCGCCTTCCTGCTGGTGCCGCTGTCGATCCCCTTCATGGCCGTGCTGTTCCTGCACCGCCGCCGGGTCAGCCTCTACGACCACGGCGTCTTCGTCCTCTACTCCCTGACCTTCATGGCCCTGCTCGGCCTCGTTGTCTCCGGCCTGTTCATGATCAACGGCTGGCTGGGCGGGACGGCGTGGCTGCTGGCGAACTTCATCGTGCCGGTGCACATCTTCGCCCAGCTCAAGGGCGCCTACTCGCTGTCCTGGCTGTCGACGATCTGGCGGTTCGTCTTCCTGATCCTGTTCTGCAACATCGTCCTGGGCCTGTTCCTGTGGGCGGTGATCTGGCTCGGGCTGGGCGTCTGACGCCTTGCGGCGGCCGCAAATCGGTGGGACCACAACGATCATGCTGAAGCTCTTCTCCGTCCTCCGCACCCGCAAGGCGATGGCCGCCCTCGTCGGCGTCGCCCTGATCGGCGGCGGGACCGTCGTCGTCGCCCAGACCGCGCCGCAGGAGCCGATCCAGTGGGATCGCCGCCGCCTCGAACAGCTGGACCGCAACGTCCGCCGCATCGAGCGCGCCCTGACCCAGCGCAACGCCGCCGGCCAGCCGGTCATCGTCGAACCCGACCCGGAGGTCGTCGCCCTGCAGGGCCGAGTGGCCATCATGGACCGCCGCCTCGAGGACATGGAGGCCACCGTCCAGCGGGTGAACGCCGACCTCGAACGGCTGACCTTCGCCCTCGACGAGGCCAACCGCGACAACGCCGCCCTCGGCGCCCGCCTGCGCGACGCCGAGACCCGGGTGCGCACGCTCGAGGCCGCCGCCGAGCGCGAGGCCGAGCTCAACTCGCCCATCCCGACCACCTCGCCGACCGGCGACCCGGCCCGCGACCTCGCCGCCGCCGTGCGG
>JAEYTA010000161.1 GCA_023434265.1 Pseudomonadota bacterium | reverse complement strand
CGGCTAAGCTGCGCCGCAACGGAGGGGACCCAGCATGTTCAGAACGCTTCTCGTCGCGAGCACGGCCCTGACGCTGGTCGCCGCGCCGGCCCTCGCGCAGGTCGCCACCACCTCGTCCGACACGCCCGCGGTCGGGGCGGCTGTGCAGGCGGGCGCTGCGAACCAGCTGCGGCCCGGTCAGACAGCGAGCGGGGAGTTGCGGCGCGGCGACGACACCCTGACCTCCGGCGAGTACAACGACCGCTGGACCTTTCCGGTCCGGCGCGGCCAGACCTACGAGGTGACGCTGACGTCGGCCGCCTTCGATCCCTATCTTCTGGTGCGCGGTCCGGGCGGGCTCGAGGAGGACAACGACGACGATCCGGCGGCGCGCGGCTCGCGCGACAGCCGCATCCGCTTCACGGCTCCGGCCGACGGCGAGGTGGAGATCGGCGCCACCAGCTACCAGCCGGGCGAAACCGGCGCCTATCGCCTGTCCCTCGCCGCCATGGGCGGAGCGACGCCGGACCGGCGCGAGCCGGCGGCGCCGGCCGGCGGCCTTGGCGTGGGCCAGACCATCAGCGGAACCCTTGCGCGGGGCGACGCGCAGCTCGACAGCGGCGAATTCATCGACACCTGGACCCTGCAGGGGCGGCGCGGCCAGCAGCTCGACATCCGCCTGACCTCGACCGCCTTCGACCCCTATGTCGCCATCTCCGGCCCCGGCGGCTTCTCGGAGTTCAACGACGACGACGCCGAGGCGACGGGCTCGCGCGACAGCCGTCTGCGGGTGACGCTGCCGGCCGACGGCGCCTACACCATCGGCGCGACCAGCTACGAGCCGGGCGAGAGCGGCGCCTACCGGCTGGCCGTGCTCGACGACGCCGGCGGCCAGCCCTCGCGGCCCCCCGCGAACGTCGGCCCGGCGCGACCGGCGGAGGGCGGCTTGATGACCATCGGTCAGGCCGTCGGCGGCTCGCTCGGCGCGGGCGACGACACCCTGGACAGCGGGGAATACGTCGACAGCTACCGCTTCACCGGCCGGCGCGGGCAGCGGGTCTCCGTCGAACTGACCTCGTCCGCCTTCGACGCCTACACCATGCTGCGCACGCCCTCGGGCGAGCAGTTCGACAACGATGACGGCGACAGCGGCACCGACAGCCGGCAGCAGCTCGTCCTGCCGGAGGACGGCGAGTACGAGGTGCTGGTCACCTCCTACCGCCCCGGCGAGACCGGCTCCTACCGCTTCACCGTCGAATCGGGACGCGAGCCGCCGCGGCAGGCGGCGGTGGAGGGCGGGGCCCGCGTGTTCGCGGTCATGGTCGGCGTGTCCGACTACGACGGGGCCCAGAACGACCTGCCGTTCACCGACGAGGATGCGCGCAAGCTGGCCGAGGATCTCGGCCGCGACGGGTCGCTCAACGACGCCAGCGTGGTCCTGACCAACGCCGAGGCCACCGTCGACGGCGTCCGCGACGCCTTCCGCCGCGTCGCCCAGGCGGCGGGGCCCGACGACATGTTCCTGTTCTTCTTCTCCGGCCACGGCGGCCAGGAGCCGACGGCGGTCAGCGCCCTGGAGCCGGACGGCAAGTCCGAGACCCTGGTGCTGCGCGACGGCGAGATCTCCGACGCCGAACTTGCCCAGCTGTTCGACAGTCTCGACACGCGGCTGTCCCTCCTGGTGGTCGACGCCTGCTTCTCGGGAGGCTTCGCCCGCAACGTCGTCGACCGGCCGGGGGTGATGGGCGTGTTCAGCTCCGAGGAGGACCTGACCAGCGCCGTGGCCGACAAGTTCCAGGCCGGCGGCTACCTGTCCCACTTCGTCCGCGCCGGCATGTCGGGCGAGGCGGACGGCGACGGCGACCGGCTGGTGACCGCCGGCGAGCTGGCCACCTATCTGCGCCGGCAGTTCCGCGTCGAGGTCGAGGACGTCCAGGCTGAAACGCAGGACGGCCAGCGCAACTATCAGAACCTGGTCATCGACCGCGGCGGGGTGCAGGTCGACGACGTCATCGTGCGCCTGCCGCCGGTGCAGCTGGCCGCTCGCGGGGACTGAGGCCCGGGGGGGATTGCACCGGCGCCGCCATCCGGGCTCTACGGAGGCATGGCCAGGCGTGCATCGACGGCGAAGAAGACGGTGTCGGCCGCCAACCTGGCGGCGCTGGGAGCCGAGCGGCTGGCGGCGATCCTGATCGACGCGGGCGCCGCCGACTCCAGCCTCAAGCGGCGGCTGCGGATGGAGCTGGCGGCGGAGGTCGGCGCCGCCGACCTCGCCTTCGAGATCGACAAGCGGCTGACCTCGCTGGCGGGCAGCCGGGGCCGCGTGTCGTGGCGCAAGCGACCGGCCCTGCTCGCCGACCTGGTCGCGCTCCGCCGCATCATCCTCGAGCGCCTGGCCCCGCTCGACCTCCGCCTCGCCCTCGACCGGCTGGTGGCCTGGTTCGATCTCTATCCGGGGCTGGTTCGACGGGTCAGCGACGCCCGCGGCGAACTGCCCGAGCTGTTCGGAGCCGCGACGGCGGACCTCGCCGCCCTGGCCTCGCAGGCCGGGCCGGATATGGCGGGCGAGGTGCTGGGCGAGGCCCTGTCGACCCGTCTCGATCCGTGGGCGGCGTGGGTGGGACAGGCGGCCCCCGGCTTCGATCCCGCCGTGGCCCGCCGCCTGCTCGCCGATGCGACGAAGGGCGTTCCTCGGCCCACGGGACGTCTGGCCATCGTCGCGCGCCGGCTGGCCGAGCGCGCCGGCGACCTCGACGCCTGGATCGCCGCCATCCCGGACGACCAACGGCGCAAGCCGGAGACCGGCGTCGAAGTCGCTCGTCGGCTGGCCCTCGCGGGTCGAGCGGCCGAGGCCCGCGCCGCGCTGGAGACCGCGCGCGCCCAGGCCCGGCCCGCTCCCGGCTGGTTGCGACGCGCCGGCGTCCCGCCGCCGCCGGACCCGGCGTGGCTGGAGGCGGAGATCGCCGTGCTCGACGCCGAAGGACAGGGGGCGGAGGCCGACGCGGCGCGCTGGGGCCTGTTCGAACAGACCCTGTCGAGCGAGGTGCTGGACGCCCTGCTGGTCGGGCTTCCCGACTTCGAGGACGTGGTGGCTCTGGACCGCGCCCTCGCCCTTGCCGCGGCGCACCCGGACCCGATGCGGGCGCTGGCCTTCCTGTTGGAGCGGAGCGCCCTGCGCGAGGCCGCCGACCTGATCGAGGCGCGCGGCGAGGAACTGCGCGGCGGCCACGAGGACGCGCCGCTGTGGGCCTCGCGCCTGGCCGGACGGCATCCCCTGGCCGCCCTGCGGCTGCTGCGGGCCCGCATCCGGGGGCTGGCCCAGCTCGGGGCTTCCGATCGCGAGATCGACACGCTGCTGGCCGAAGCGGAAGGGTTGGCGGCCGGCCTGGACCTTCCGGACGATATGCCGACTCACCCGGTCTTCGTCGCCGGCCTGCGGCGACCCTCGCCCGGCAAGGCGCGACGACGCTAGGCCGCGGGGCGCGCCGGGTGTCGGTCAAGGGCTGTGAAAGGAATGGTGGATGCGACAGGGATTGAACCTGTGACCCCCTCGGTGTGAACGAGGTGCTCTCCCGCTGAGCTACGCATCCATGCCATCGGGGAGGCGCGGACATAGCTTGCGTCTCGCGCGGTGGCAAGCGCCGAGACGGCGAAACACGCCCGGGCGAGGCGCGCCCGGGCGCGGCCGCTTTCAGCCGACGGGATTGAGGGTGCGGAACACCTCTCCGTATTCGCCCCGGTCCGCCGCCCCGCTGAGGAACTTCACACGCTCGACCAGCACCTCCTCATGCCCCGCCTCGAACAGGGCCAGGCTCTCGGCGGTGAAGTCCGCCAGCGGCATGGAGTTGGGGTTGTCCGCGTGCCCCGGCATCAGGTCCGTGGCCACCGCCGGCGGGGCCCATTCGATGACCTCGACCGACGTGGCCCTCAGCTGGTGGCGCAGCGACTGGCTCCACGAATGGATCGCCGCCTTGGTCGCCGAATAGGTCGGCGTCGCCGCAAGCGGCACGAAAGCGAGACCGGACGACACGGTCACCACGCTGGCCCGCGGCTTCGACTTCAGGTGCGGAAGCAGGGCCGCGGTCAGCCGGATCGGGCCCAGCAGGTTGATGGCCACGGTCTGCTCGGCGATCGCCAGGTCGATCTGGTCCTCGGCCACCATGACGCCGGCGTTGTTGATCAGCACGTTCAGGTCCGGATGGGCCTCGACCACGCCCGCGGCGAAGTCGCGGATCGCCGCCGGGTCGGCCACGTCCAGCGTCTGGAAGGCCATGCCGGGGTTGGCGGCGACGACGGCCTCCAGCGCCTCGCGCCGGCGGCCGGCGATGATCACCTTCGCGCCGCGGTCGTGCAGGGCCTCGGCCATGGCGCGGCCGATGCCCGAGCCGCCGCCGGTGATCAGGATGGTGTCTTTGCGGGTGTCCATGTCTCTGCTCCGAAGCTTGGATTTCCGACGGGCGATCATCTATAACCATCACTCTCCATCAGAAAGTAGGCACTCGAACGTGCCGTAGTTACCCGGAGGAGAGAAATGGCCGACGCAGACCTTGGGGCCGAAAAAGTTCTGCATTGCGTCCCCCTCGACCCCCGGGTCGAGGCGCTCGTGAACGAGGTCATCGGCCGCGTCGCCGACAAGTGGACCATGATCGTGCTCGAGGTGCTGGAGGAGCACGGCGAGCTGCGCTTTACCCGCATCGGCCAGCTGGCCGGCGGCATCAGTCAGAAGATGCTGACCCAGACGCTGCGCGCCATGGAGCGTGACGGCCTCGTGGTCCGCACCGTCCATCCCGTCATTCCGCCGCGCGTCGAATACCGGCTGACCGATCTCGGCCACAGCCTGTCCGAAGCCTTCTGCGGCGTCTGGACCTGGGCCGAGACCAACCTCGATCGTATCGACGCCGCGCGTCAGGCCTTCGACGCTCGCCGCGCGGCCTGACTGGCGACCAGGCTGTCGATCGCCGCCTCCAGTTCGGCGAAGCCGTCGATCAGGGAATCCCCGCCCAGTGCCGCCGGGGGGACGGGCGTGTAGCCGAAGCTGACGACCACGCATGGAACCTGCGCCGCCTTGGCCGCCTGCACGTCGGGCGCGCCGTCGCCGACCATGATCGCCCGCGTCGGGTCGCCGCCGGCCAGCTGCACCGCCTCGCGCACATGCGCACCGTCCGGTTTGCGGGCCGAGACACGGTCGGGGCCGCAGATCACCGCGAAATGCCGCTCCAGCGCCAGCGCCGCGATCAGCGCCTCCGACAGGTCGGTGCGCTTGTTGGTCGCCACGCACAGGATCGCGCCGCGCGCCGCCAGTCGTTCCAGCGTCTCGACCACGCCGTCGTAGGGCCGGCTGTGCACGGCGATATTGGCCAGATAGTCGGCGAGGAATTCCTCCAGCAGGGCAGGGGCGTTCGTCTCGTCCCACTCCGCTCCGGCCTCCATGAAGCCGTGACGCAGCAGGGCCAGCGCCCCGTGCCCGACCAGGTGTTGCGCGGCCGCGACCGGCATGACCGGAATGTCCCGCGCCGCCAGCATCCGGTTCAGGGTTCCGATCAGGTCCGGCGCCGTCTCCACCAGCGTCCCGTCGAGGTCGAAGGCGATGGTCCAGCCCTCAAGGTCGCGCATCCGCATCTCCCGTCGGCCGCCCCGATGGGCTAGACCGCCCGGACGACTAGCCGCCGGACCGATTCATGACCAGCACGCCCGAGCGCCCGATCCCTGAAGCCAGGGCCGCCATCATCCTCGCCGCCGGACAGGGCACGCGCATGAAGTCGCCCCTGCCCAAGGTGCTGCACCCGGTCGGCGGCCGCGCCATGCTGGACCACGCCATCGACGCCGCCGAGGCGCTGGGCTGCGAGCGGGTCGTGGTGGTGGTCGGCTCGCACTCCCCCGAGGTCCGGGCCCATGTGGCGAAGCGGCTCGGCGAGGACTGCATCGCCGTGCAGGACCCGCCGCTCGGCACCGGTCACGCGGTCCGGGCCGCCGAGAGCGCGCTCGGCGACTTCCGCGGCCAGGTGGTGATCACCTACGGCGACGTGCCCCTGCTGCGGGCCGCCGACATCGCACCGGTGTTCGCCGCCGGGGAGGGGGTCCGCGTCATCGGATTCGAGGCGCGCGACCCCGGCGCCTACGGCCGGCTGATCCTGAACGGCGACGAGCTGGAGGCGATCACGGAGGCCAGGGAAGCCTCGCCCGAGGTGCTGGCCGTCACGGCCTGCAACTCCGGCGTCATGGCGGCCCCTGTCGGCCTGCTGTTCGAACTGCTGGCCGAGGTGCGCAACGACAACGCCAAGGGCGAATTCTACCTGACCGACGTGGTCGAGCTGGCACGGCGGCGCGGCGAGCCGACCCGAGCCGTCTTCGCCGCCGAGGACGCGGTGATGGGCGTCAATTCCCAGGCCGAACTGGCCCAGGCCGAGGCCCTGTTCCAGAAGTTGCGCCGCGAGGACTTCCTCGCCGCCGGCGTGACCATGCCGGCGCCCGACACCGTCCACTTCGCCTGGGACACCGAGGTCGGCGCGGGAACGACCATCGAGCCCTACGTCGTGTTCGGCCCGGGGGCGAAGATCGCGCCGGGCGCGCGCATCCGCAGCTTCAGCCATATCGAGGGCGCAACGGTGGGGACCGCAGCCGAGGTCGGCCCCTACGCCCGCCTGCGCCCGGGCGCGGATCTCGGGGAGGGGGCCAAGGTCGGCAACTTCGTCGAGGTCAAGAACGTGGCCATGGGCAAGGGCGCGAAGGCCAACCACCTGGCCTATCTCGGCGACGGAGAGGTGGGGGCCAGGGCCAACATCGGCGCCGGCACGATCTTCTGCAATTACGACGGCTTCTTCAAACATCGCACCACGGTGGGCGAGGGCGCCTTCGTCGGCTCGAACAGCTCGCTGGTGGCCCCGGTGAGCATCGGCGCGGGGGCCATGGTGGGGTCGGGGTCGGTGGTGACGAAGGACGTGGCGCCCGGCGACCTGGCGCTGGCGCGCGGTCAGCAGACGGCGAAACCGGGCTGGGCGGCGCGCTTCATGGAGACGATGCGGGCGAAGAAGGCGGCGAAGGCGAAATGAGCGACCTGCAGAAGAAGAACGCCGGCGAAGCCGCCGCCCTCCGCATCGAGGCCGGCATGGTCGTCGGCTTGGGGACCGGCTCCACCGCAGCCTGGTTCGTCAAGGCTCTCGCCGCCCGCAACCTGCCGGACCTGCGCTGCGTGCCGACGTCGGAGGCCACCGCAGAATTGGCGCGCGAGCTCGGCCTGCCGCTTTCCACGCTCGAGGACACGCCCCGCATCGACCTGACCGTCGACGGCGCCGACGAGGTCGGGCCCGGCCTGGCGCTGATCAAGGGCGGCGGCGCGGCCCTGCTGCGTGAGAAGCTGGTGTGGGAGGCCTCGACCCGCTGCCTGGTCATCGCCGACGCCGCCAAGGTGGTGAAGACGCTGGGCGCCTTCGCCCTGCCGATCGAGGTGGTCGCCTTCGGCCACAAGACCACCGCCAACCGGATCGCCGACGTGCTGGCCGACCACGACATCGCCATGCCCGCCCGCGTGCGTCAGGCCGAACGCGGCCTCATCCGCACCGACGGCGGCAACCTGATCTACGACGCGAAATGCGGCGCCATCCACGACCCGGCCCGCCTCGCCGATGACCTCAAGCTGATCACCGGCGTGGTCGAGCACGGGCTGTTCCTCGACCTCGCCGACGAGGCGATCATCGGCACGGACGCGGGCGTGGAGCTGCTGCACCCCTGACGGGGCGCGCCTACTGTTCGGTCGCCGCCCGGGCCCGCGCGTGGGCGCGCCGGATGGAAGACTCGATTTCCGCCCGGTTGGCGTCCCGGTTCCGGTCCGTGCGCTCGGCCCCGTACAGGCCGTCGAGATAGGCCAGATCCCAGCCCGTCAGGGTCGGCGCGCCGTCGTCGAACACGTTGAGGATGCTGTCGTAGGCGCGGGTGTCGGCGTCGGGGTCGATCTGGGCCAGCGAAACCATGGCGACGTAGTCGGCCAGTTGCTGCGCCGTCAGCCCGGCGACGTCGTCGATGTCGACGATCACCACGGTGCGGAAGATGTTGTCGACGATCTGGGTGGTCAACCGCGAGGCGGAGGAGATCTCGAGCATCGGGGCGTAGCCCAGGACGCTGCCGATGCACAGTCTGCCCTCACAGTCTCCCGGCAGCCTGACGGCGCGCTGGCCCGAGTCCGCGTCCATCGGCATGCTGACCTGCCACCAGCGGATCGGCCGGTCGGCCTCCTGGAAGTCCCGGAAGGCCGAGCCGCCGCGGTCCATGCCGGCCCCGCCCATGCGGAAGGCGCGCCGGCTCTCGGAGACCAGCGATCGCGCCGCGGCCCCGCCGTCGTCGGTGGCGACCACCAGAAGGTTGGGCGCGCAGCCGGGGCCGCCGGCCCTGAGCCCGACGTCCTCGGCGACCGTCGAAACCCGGTCGACGATGTACTGGGCCGTCTCCTGCCGCAGGTTGGCCACGCCGACGCAGAGGCTTCCGTCCCACCGCGCCAGCCCGCGCCGCCGGTTGGGCTCGGCCACCTCGGCGACGAAATTCTCGATCAGCCGGTCGAGGCTGCGCCCGGTGACGGTGACGTCCTCCAGCCGGGTCGGAGCCTCCTGCACGGGTCCGGGCGGCTGGTGGGCGGGGTCCTGCACCGCGAGTGTCAGGGTCAGGGCCGTCAGAACGCCGATCATCATCCGCTCCGTCTCAACCGTTGCGGGAGACGCTATGCCTTTCTCTCGTCCCCGACAAGCCGAACCCCGTTATCGGCCCCGACCCGCTCACCGCCCCCTTGGGACAACGCTTGGTTTTTGCCGCCGGACGTCTACATGCGAGACGCTTCCGTCGCCGTGACGGTCGGCACACCGGAGAAGACGCCTTGGCCGACTACGACTACGACCTCTTCGTCATCGGCGCCGGCTCCGGCGGCGTCCGCGCCGCCCGCCTCACTGCCCTGGGCGGCAAGCGCGTCGCCATCGCCGAGGAATTCCGGGTCGGCGGCACCCGCGTGATCCGGGGCTGCGTGCCCAAGAAATTCATGGTCATGGCCTCCGAGGTCAGCCATGCGCTCGAGATCGCCGAGGGCTACGGCTGGTCGTTCGACAATGCGAAGTTCGACTGGCCGACCTTCCTGCAGGCCAAGGACGTCGAGATCGCCCGCCTGTCCGGCATCTACGCCGCCAACCTCGGCAAGGCCGGGGTCGACCTGATCCACGGCCGGGCCGTGCTCAAGGACGCCCACACCATCGAGATCGTTGGGAAAGGGCAGACCATCACCGCGGAGCGGATCCTGATCGCCACCGGCGGCCGTCCGTGGAAGCCGGAGGACCTGCCGGGCGTCGAGCACGCCATCACCTCGGAGGAGGCCTTCCACCTGCCGGAGCTGCCGAAGCGCATCCTCATCGCCGGCGGCGGCTATATCGCGGTGGAGTTCGCCGGCATCTTCGCCGGCCTCGGCGTCGAGACCACCCTGATCTACCGGGGGCCCAACATCCTGCGCGGCTTCGACGACGACGTGCGCGCCCACCTCGCCGGCGAGATCGAGAAGCGGGGGATCAAGGTCATCCTCGGCTGCCAACACACGGCGCTGGAGAAGACCGACACGGGCATCGTCAACCATCTCGGCAACGGCATGAGCCTCGAGACCGACGTGGTCATGTTCGCCACCGGCCGCGTCCCGCACGTCAAGGGCCTCGGGCTCGAGACGGCGGGTGTGAAGGTCGACGACAACGGCGCCGTCTGCGTCGACGCCTTCTCCAGGACCACCGCCGACAACATCTGGGCCATCGGCGACGTCACCGACCGGATGAACCTGACGCCTGTAGCCATCCGCGAGGCCGTGGCCTTCCACGAGACCGTCTACCGGAACAATCCGACCGCGTTCGACTACGAGGCCGTCGCCACCGCCGTGTTCAGTCAGCCGCCGGTCGGCGTCGTTGGCCTGACCGAGAGCGAGGCGCGGCACAGCTGTCCGGGCGAGGTCGATGTCTATGTCACCCGCTTCCGACCGATGAAATACGCCTTCACCGGCTCCGACGAGCGGGTGCTGATGAAGCTGGTCGTCGACGCCACCAGCCAGAAGGTCGTCGGCGTCCACATCGTCGGCCCGGAGGCCCCGGAGATGATCCAACTCGCCGCCATCGCCGTGAAGGCCGGCCTGACCAAGGCCCAGTGGGACGCCACCTGCGCCGTCCACCCGACCATGGCCGAAGAACTGGTCACCCTTCGCGAGAAGCAGCAACCGGGGAACATGTCGGCGGGATGACCGCCGCGGCATCGCGTTCATTGTCGCGGAAGGGGCCACGGCCTATCTTGGCGCGATGAATACGCGCTGGACCCCCGACAGCTGGAGATCGAAGCCCGTCGTGCAGATGCCGACGGACTATCCGGACACGGCCGCCCTCCAGCGCGTCGAGGACGAGTTGCGCGCCATGCCGCCGCTGGTCTTCGCCGGCGAGGCCCGGCGGCTGACCGCCAAACTGGCCCAGGTCGAAGCCGGCGAGGCCTTCCTGTTGCAGGGCGGCGACTGCGCCGAGAGCTTCAAGGAATTCTCGACCGACAACATCCGAGACACCTTCCGGCTGATCCTGCAGATGGCCGTGGTGCTGACCTTCGCCGGCCGCAAGCCGGTGGTGAAGGTCGGCCGCATCGCCGGCCAGTTCGCCAAGCCGCGATCGTCGTCGCTGGAGACCATCGGCGACGAGACCCTGCCCAGCTACCGCGGCGACATCATCAACGGCATGGGCTTCACCGCCGACGAGCGCGTGCCTGACCCGCAGCGGCTGCTGAAGGCCTACCACCAGTCGGCGGCGACCCTGAACATGCTGCGGGCCTTCGCCGGCGGCGGCTACGCCGACCTGCACAACATTCACCGCTGGACCCTCGGCTTCGCCGCCGGCAACGCTTACGGCGCCCGCTACCGGGAACTGGCCGACAAGATCGGCGAGGCCCTGGACTTCATGCAGGCGGTCGGCGTGACGCCCGAGACCCATCCGGACCTCAGCCGGGTCGAGGTCTTCACCAGCCATGAGGCCCTGCTGCTGAACCTCGAGAGCGCGCTCACCCGTCTCGACGGCGCCACCGGCGAGTGGTTCGACACCTCGGCCCACATGGTCTGGATCGGCGAGCGCACCCGCCAGCTGGACGGCGCCCACGTCGAGTTCGCGCGCGGCATCCGCAACCCGATCGGGCTGAAGTGCGGTCCGACCCTGGAGCCGGACGACCTGCTGCCGCTGATCGACGTCCTGAACCCGGACAACACGCCCGGCCGGCTGACCCTCATCGGACGTTTCGGGGCCGACAAGGTCGGCGACCGGCTGCCGCGCCTGATGCAGGCGGTGAAGGCGGCGGGACGGCGCGTGGTCTGGTCGATCGACCCGATGCACGGCAACACGCTGAAGGCTGGCAACGGCTACAAGACCCGGCCGTTCGAACGCATCCTCGGCGAGGTCCGCACCTTCATCGACGTCGCCGAGGCCGAGGGCGTCCATCCCGGCGGCGTGCATCTGGAGATGACCGGCCAGAATGTCACCGAATGCCTGGGCGGGGCCCAGATGCTGACCGAGGACGACCTGTCCAGCCGCTATCACACCCATTGCGATCCCCGCCTGAACGCCGACCAGGCGCTGGAGCTGGCCTTCCTCGTCGCCGAACGGCTCAAGGCGGGCCGCAACGCCCGCTCCGAGGCGGCCTGATCATGCGGGGGGTCGGCCGCCCCGACGGCGACGCCCCGCCCGGCCGCTGCGCCTACCAGGGCGCGCCGGGCGCCTTCAGCCACGAAGCCTGCATCGACCTGCGGCCGTGGGACGAGGCCGTGCCCTACGACAGCTTCGAAGCCGCGCTCACCGCCCTCCGCCGCGGCGAGGTGGGTTGCGCCCTGATCCCGGTCGAGAACTCCTCCATCGGCCGGGTCGAGCCCGCCGCGACCCTGGTTGAACGGTCCGGGCTCAGGGTGGTCTCGGAAGTGTGGCGGCCGATCCGGCTGGCGCTGATGGCCGGGCCCGGTGCGCGGATCGGCGACATCCGAACGGCAGAGAGCCATCCCGCGGCGCTGGACCAGTGCGTCGGCACGCTGTCGGACCTCGGCATCGAGGCCGTCGAGGCCTTCGACACCGCCGGCGCCGCCCGCGCGGTCGCCGAGGCGGGCGACCCGACCCGGGCCGCGGTGGCTCCCGCGCGCGCCGCCGAGGTCTACGACCTGTCGATCCTGCGCCACGATCTGCAGGATTCGTCCGACAACCGCACCCGCTTCGTCCTGCTCAGCCGCGACGGCGCTTGACGCCGCGGCTTTGCTGCGGCTTCTGAGGGGCATGGTCCGTTCGCACGCCATCGCTGCGACCTTCGCCCCCGGCTTCGCCGCGGGCGCGGACCTGTATTTCGGCTTTCGATACGCCGGCTGAGGCGTCGGGCGATCCGTCCCGGCGGCCTCGCCGGCGACCGCTCCGCGACGGAGCGGCGGCTCGCAAACCCTCCCGACCGTATCGAACCGAAAGCCTTCTCCCGTGTCCCAAGCCCTGAAACCCGCCCTGCAGCAGGTCTGGCCGCTCGCCGAGCGCCGACCTGAGAACATCAGTCCCGAGCACATGGCCCTGGCCGCCCTGCGCCATGAGATCGACCTTCTCGACGAGGAGATCCTCGCCCTGTTCGAATGTCGGCTGGCCATCGCCGCCCGTGTCGGCCGCGCCAAGGACGCCCCGGCCGGCCCGCACCTGAAGCTGCGTCCGGATCGGGAGCAGGCCGTGCTGGAGCGCATGTCCTCCCGCGCTTCGGCCGCCAACCGCGAGGCCGTGGAGTCGCTGTGGCGTCAGGTCGTCGGCTGGGGGCTGGCGCGTCAGGGGCGGATGCAGGTCCAGGTCTGGGCCCCGGTCGAGCCGACCCGCGCCTTCGACGCCGCCCGTCTGCGCTTCGGCGACGCCGCCGAGATCCGCGCGGTTCACGATCCGCAGGCGGCGTTGAAATGGGCCGCGCAAGGGCAGGGGGTCGCCGTTCTCGCCGTCAACGCCGGCGACCCGTGGTGGACCGGTCTGCGCCGCCAATGGACCTCGCTCAGCGTCTTCCAGGGCTTCGGCGGCGAGGTTCCGACGGCGCTGGCGGTCGGCAAGATCGATCCCGCCGCCCTGCCGGCCGGGCTCCGCGTGGTCGTCGACGCCGGCGGCGACGCCGGCGACGGCTCAGGCCATCGCCGCATCGGCCTGGCCACGCACCACGGCTGGACCCTGTCCCTCACCGACGCGCCCGTCGCCGTCGGCGGACCCGAAGGCTGCGTCGGCGCGGTCGGCTAGACGACCATGTTGTCGATCAGCCGCGTTCGGCCGATGCGGGCGGCGGCGAGAATGCGCGCCGGGGCGTTTACCGTGCGCTCGAAAGGCGTCAGGTCCTCGGCCCGGCGGATGGCCACATAGTCGACGCTGTCGAAGCCGGCGGCCAGCAGGGCGTCGGCGCCCCAGGCCTCGACGGCGCCGACCGGCTCGCCGCCGGCGGCCCGGGCCCCGGCCTCGGCCAGTACGCCGTTCAGCCGCCGCGCCGTCTCCAGTTCGCCGGCGGACAGGTAGGCGTTGCGGCTCGACAGGGCGAGGCCGTGCCCGTCGCGTGCGGTCGGCAGGCCGACGATCTCCACCGGCAGGTCGAGGTCGCGCACCATCCGACGGACCACCATCAGCTGCTGCCAGTCCTTCTCTCCGAAGACCGCCACGTCCGGCTGCACCTGGTTGAACAGCTTGGCCACCACCAGGGCCACGCCGCCGAACATCTGCGGCCGGAACGCGCCCTCCAGGCCCTCGGCGGGGCCGCCGACCTCGATCCGCGTGCTCGCCCCCTCGGGGTACATCTCCTCCACCGCCGGGGCGTAAAGCAGGTGGCAGCCGGCCCCCGCCAGCAGCCCGGCGTCCTGCGCCTCCTGCCGGGGGTAGGCGCCCAGGTCTTCATGTGCGGCGAACTGCGTCGGATTGACGAAGACGCTGGCGACCACCCTGTCCGTCCGCTGGACCGCCTCTCGCACCAGCGACAGGTGGCCTTCGTGCAACGCTCCCATGGTCGGAACGAAGCCGACCGTGAACCCCTGACGTCGCCAGCCGCTTACGATGTCGCGCAGCTCGGCGATGGTCCGGGCGACGGGCAGGTCGGAGGCTTCGGCGAGGTCGGCCATGGTGAACGGATTAACCCTTCGCGTTAGGCGTGCTTGTGAACCGCGTTGCAAAGCTCCGCGTGCCACGGTCCGGCTTATGACGCCGCGCCTCCCGTTCCGTCCAGTGCTCGCCCTCCTGCTCGCCGCCGGCCTGACCGCCTGCGGCATGGTGGAGAGCGACCCCCACCGGTTCGAGAACCTCGCCGAGCGTGTCGCCGCCATTCCGCTCGACAGCCCCGTGCCCGCCGAGGCGCCGGGCGTCGTTCGCGCCGCGGCCGACCAGGGCCTGCGACCGGCGCTGCGCGTCGAGGTCATGGATCCGCACGCCCTGTGGGACGCTCGCGATGGCGGCCTCGGCGGCGTGGTCAGGACGGCGGGGGACCAGGT
>JAEYTA010000151.1 GCA_023434265.1 Pseudomonadota bacterium | reverse complement strand
TGGAAGAACAGGGTCTCCAACGCCCCGACGCAGACCACGTCGTTGTGAAAGGTCCCGCCGGCGATAGCGGCGGCGGACTGGCGGGCCAGCACCACGCCCGAGGCCCCGTGGCGGCGGGCGATGGCTTCCGAGGCTTCGCGGGTCTGGCGGGCGGGATACTGGCCCTGCCAGCGCTCCCAGGCCTCGCGGCCCCAGACCAGCAGGTTGACGCCGGGCTCGCCATGGTCGGCGCACAGGCGGACGTGGTTGGCGGCGCCCTCGTCGGCGAGGTGGGCCACGGCGGGCAGGGCGTCGTGGACGGCGAAGCGCTCGGGGTCGGGGAAGAGGGCGTCCAGCGCCCGCCTCGTCTGCGGCGCCTCCAGCGAGCGATGCAGGTTGGTGACGAGGTTGGCCGGGGTGAAGTGCACCCGGCCGTCGGCGGCGTCGGCGCTGGGCGTCACCGTGGCCGCATTGGCCGCCCACATCGGCGAGGCGGAGCAGGCGGCGGCCGCGAAGCTGGGGGCGTCCTTCCACGCCTGCTCCAGCACGGCGGCGTCGGAGCCGCTGAAGCCGAGGCTGCGCAGGAAGGGGATGTGCGGGCGCTCGTGCGGCGGCAGGACGAACTGGGGCAGGCCGAGGTCGGCCAGCCGCTTCATCTTGTCGAGGCCCTGCAGCACCGCGGCGCGCGGGTTGGAGGCCTCGCCGGCGTTGAGGCTGGAGGCGAGGTTGCCGGGCGACAGGCCGGCGTAGGAATGGGTCGGCCCGATCAGGCCGTCGGCGTTGGCTTCGACGGCGGTCGAGCTCACGCCCTCAACCCTTTGATCTCACTCTCGATGCTCTTCACCTCGCCGGCCTCGAAACTGGCCACGGGGTAGGCGCAGTAGTCGGCGGCGTAGTAGGCGCTGGGGCGGTGGTTGCCAGAGGCGCCCAGGCCGCCGAAGGGCATGTCGCCGGCGGCGCCGGTGGTCGGGCGGTTGAAGTTGACCACCCCGGCGCGGATGCGGCGGATGAAGCGATCCCAGTTCGCGGGGTCGTCGGAGACGAGGCCGGCGGAGAGGCCGTAGCGGGTGGCGTTGGCGTCGGCGATGGCGGCGTCGAAAGAGGCGACGCGGGTCACGGACAGGAAGGGGGCGAAGATCTCCTCGTCGGGCACGTCGACGCCGGTGACGTCGATGATCGCCGGCCTGACGAAGGCGCCGGGCAGGTTGCCGACCGGGCCGGAGGCGCGGATGGCGCGGGCGCCGGCGTCGATGCGTTCCTGCAGGGACCTGAGCGCCGCCTCCGCGGCCTTCTGCGAGATCAGCGGGCCGGCGTAGGGTTCGGGCTCGTCGTTCCAGCGGCCGAAGACGAGGCGGTCGGAGAGGGCGGCCACGGCCTCGACGACGGCGTCGCCCTGCGGGCCTTCGGGCACGATCAGGCGGCGCGCGCAGGAGCAGCGCTGGCCGGTGGTGATGAAGGCGGACTGGACGACGATGCCGGCCACGGCCTCGGCGTCGGCGGCATCCCAGACCACCAGCGGGTTGTTGCCGCCCAGCTCGAGCGCGAGGATGACGTGCGGGTCGTCGGCGAACTTGCGGCGGAAGTGCGCGCCGGCGGCGCCGGAGCCGGTGAACATCAGGGCGTCGATGCCGGCGTCGAGCAGGGCCGCGCCGGTCTCGCGGCCGCCCTGGACGACGTTGACGACGCCCTCGGGCAGGTCGGCGGCGGCGAAGGCCTCGGCCATCAGCTGGCCGACCAGCGGGGTCTCCTCCGACGGCTTGAACACCACCGTGTCGCCGGCCAGCAGGGCGGGCACGATGTGGCCGTTGGGCAGGTGACCGGGGAAGTTGAACGGGCCGAGCACGGCGGCGACGCCGTGCGGACGGTGGCGCAGGATGGCGCGACCGAAGGCGGTGTCGGCGCTGCGTTCGCCGGTGCGCTCGTCATAGGCGCGGATGGAGATGTCGACCTTGCCCTGCATCGCCGCGATCTCGGTCTTCGTCTCCCACAGCGGCTTGCCGGTTTCGCGGGCGATGGCCTCGGCGAACCGAGGGGCGCGGTCCTTGAGCACGGCCTGGTAGCGCTTGACGGCGTCGATGCGGTCCTGGCGCGGGCGGTCGGCCCAGTCGAGGAAGGCGGCGCGGGCGCGGTCGACGGCGGCCTGGACCTGGGCGGGGGAGGCGGCCTCGCCCTGCCAGTTGGTTTCGCCGGTGGCGGGGTCGGTGGAGTGGAACTGGGTCATGGTCATCAGATGGGCGCTCAGGTCTTCACGCGCACGATATCGCCCGCCTTGACCTTGAGGGCGTCGGCGGTTTCGGAGGTCAGGACGACGCCGTCGCCCTCGACGGCCGCGCGCTGGCGCACGGCGCGGAAGTCGTGGACGTGGTCGGTCGAGATCAGGGCGGGCAGCTCGGCCTCCACCTCGTCGGCGAGGGTCACGGTCAGGCGGCGGGCGTCGCGGACGGTGCGGATGTTGTCGCGGTCGCAGCAGACGGTCGGACCGGCGTCGAAGATGTCGACCAGGCCGTTGGGGCGGAAACCCTCGGACTCCAGCAGGGCCATGGCGGGCACGCCCTGCGGGTGAACCTTGCCGATGACGGCGCGGGCGGGCTCGGGCAGCAGTTCGACATAGATCGGGTGCCGCGGGGCGAGGTCGAGGATGAACTGCTTGTCGGTCGAGCCGGTCATCCGGTCGGCCTCCTCGAACTCCATGGGGAAGAATTTGTGCGCCACGTGGTCCCAGAAGGGGCAGGCGCCATCTGGGGTGAAGACCCCCCGCAGCTCGGCCAGGACGGTGTCGGCGAACAGCTCGGGCTCGGCCCCGATGAGCATGTAGCGCGACTGGGACAGAAGGCGGCCGGCGCCGCCCTTGCGCCGGTCGGCCTTGAGGAACAGGGAGCCAACCTCGGACCAGCCGGTGCATTCGTTGACCAGAACCAGGGTCTTCTGCTCGAGCCGGACGCCGAGGCTGGGCGAGGACTGGGTGTGGTTGACCACCCGGAAGGAGAAGAAGGGGCGCTTCAGACCGACCGCGGCCTTTACGGAGCCGATGCCGTCGACATCGCCGGTGTCCGACTCCTCGAGCATCAGGGTGTACCAGCGCTCCTGCGGCTCGATCGTCCCGGCGAAGCTGTCGCGGCTGAGGTCGAGGCGCTCGGCCAGCTGGTCCGGGTCCTCGGGCAGGCTGGTGAAGCCGGGACCGGACAGGATGGCCAGCTCCAGCAGGTGGTCGAGGTCGGCGGGGCCGGCGGGTCGGACGACGAGCATGCGGTTACGCGGTCTCCAGACGGAGCTGTTTCAGTTTCAGTGCGTCGATCTCGCCCGACGCGACCTTGCACAGGATCAGGGCGGACAACTGCGCCCGTTCGGTGAAGCTGGCCGGCCAGGCGAACTCCTGGTCGGAGTGGATGTCGCCGCCGACAACGCCGAGGGTGTCGATGTTGGGCAGGCCGGCGGCGTGCAGGTTGTTGCCCTCGCAGACCCCGCCGGAGGGCTTCCAGGCGATCAACTGGCCGAGCAGGGCGCCGGCGTCGCGGACGGCCTCGAACAGGGCGGTCTGGGCGGAGTCCATCGGCTTGGGCGGCCGGGTCATGCCGCCGTGCAGGGCCAGGGTCAGGCCGGGCAGGGGCGGCTCGCCGGCGAGCGCCCGCACCTCGGCCTCGATCCACGCGGCCGAAGCGGCGTCGGGGACGCGGACGTTGAAGCGGACCACGGCGTTGTCGGCGACGACGTTCAGCGGCCCGCCGCCGGCGATCTTCGCGACATTGACGGTGACGCCGTCGCGGCGGCCGTTCAGCTCATGCAAGCGGGCCGCAATAATCGCGGCGCCGGCGACGGCGTTGGCGCCCTCGTGGAAGGCCCGGCCGGCGTGGGCGGCCTTGCCGGTGACCACCAGATGATAGTTGCCGCTGCCCTTGCGGGCCCCGGCGAGCGTGCCGTCGGGCAGGGCGGGCTCGTAGGTCAGGCCGAGGTGGCCGCGCGCGCCCAGCTCGGCCAGCAGGGGGGCGGAGGCGGGGGAGCCGATCTCCTCGTCGGGGCTGAGCAGGACCGTCCAGCCGACGCGGTCGCGGTCGGGGTGCAGTTCGAAGGCCTCGAGGGCGGCGAGCAGGACGGAGATGCCGCCCTTCATGTCGGCGATACCGGGGCCGTTGAGAGCGCCGTCGGGGCGGGTGGTCACGATCTGGAAGGCGCTGTCGGCGGGGAAGACGGTGTCGTAGTGGCCGGTCAGCACGACCTGGATGGGGGCCTCAGGGCGGGCGGTGATCTTCAGGGCGTCGGCGTGGGCCTCGGCGCGGACCGAGCCGTCGTCGGCGACGGCGGTCGAGCCGGCGGTCGGCGCCCGCACGACCTGGCCGGGGAGACGGCGGGCCTCGGCCTCGAGCAGCTTCAGGACGGTCTCGAGCCCGGCGGCGTTGCGGCTGCCGGAGTTGACGTTCGCCCACTCCACGGCGCGCGCGACGATGGCCGGTCCGCGCGCTTCGACGTGGTCGAGCACGGTCTGGTCGGTGGGCAGAATCCGCATGCGCGCGGACCCTAGCGGGGCCGGCGGCAAAGGTGAAGGCGAAGCGGCTTTCGACTCGGCCCGGGCGCCGCTAGGCTGCGGGTCTCAAAGAGGGAGGCAAACCGAATGACCGACTGGGCCAAGGCGATGAATCCGACGTCGCCGCTGAACGCCGAGGCCGACGCGCTGGCCGCCGCGCGGGCCAGCGCTATCGCGATCTTTCTGGGCGTGATCTGGGGGATCGTCGGGGTGGTCTACATGATGACCGCCGGACGGGAGATGATGGAGGCGGCGGTGACGGCGGCCTCGACGCCCGAGACGGCCGGCATGGCCGGGATGATGGCCCAGGCGGCCATGTGGATGGCGGTCGGGATGGTGGTCATCCAGCTGATCCTCGGCCTGGTGCAGTGGTTCAAGCCCAATATCGTGATCCCGATCATCTTCGTGATCCTGGTGGCGTTCGGGCTGGTGTCCGGCATCTGGGGCCTGATGATGGCCAACAACCCCGACCTCCCGGCCGCGGCGCAGACGCCGATGTGGCAGGTGGCCGCCGGTTTCGCGGTCATGGCGGTGGAGCTCGTGCTGCATATCGCCGGCATCCGCGGCGCCTCGGCGCTGGACCGGCTGCGCATGCAGGCCGCCCAGGAGTACTGAGGACGGGGCGGCCGCGGCCGCCTGTCCGGACATCGCGGGCCGCGTCGGATCGTCTCCGGCGCGGCCGTTTCGTATTCAGCGATTGGGGCGGCGGTCCGCCCGGCCGGTTCCGGGCTGGCGCGACTGGCGGCGCCAGCGGATCGACAGGCTGGCCTCGCCCTGGCCGCCGACCGTCGAGCTGACGGCCAGGTTGCGGCGCACCTGCCATTCGACCCGCACCGCCGCGCCGCCCTCGCCGCCGCCGATCACCTCCAGATAGACGTCGTCGGTGATGTAGCGGCCGCCGGCGACGGTCAGGCTGGAGGCCTCGCCGCCGAAGGACAGGCGGTCCAGCCCGGCCAGCTCGCGCAGGTTCCCGATGACGTCGAAGCCGCCGCCGCCGGCCAGCGCCGCCACGCCGGCGGCGAGCTGGGCCGCCTCGAAGGCCGACAGCTGCGAGGCCGAGCGGCCGAACAGCACCTGGGACAGGATTTCGTCCTGGGGCAGGGCGGGAGTGGAGGTGAGGGCGATCTCGGGGCGGGCCGCCGTGCCGGTGACCCGGATGGTGGCGGTCAGGGCCGGATCGTCGCGCGTGGCGCTGAGGTCGAGGCGGATCTGGTCCGGGCGGGTCGACAGGGTGACGGAGCCGCGCTCGTCGAAGACGAAGCGCTTGCCGGCGAAGTCGTAGTCGCCGCGCACCACCCGCGCCGTGCCGGTCAGGACCGGGCGGCTGATGGTGCCCTGCACGCGGGCGTTGACGTTCATCTCGACGTTGAGACCGCGACCGACGACCAGCACGTCGCCGCCGGGCGAGCGCAGGGTGAGGTCGAGGCCGATCTGGGGCCCGCGTGGACGGTTCTGCTCGGTCTCGGGGACGTCGCCGCCGGGCTTGTTGATCTCGACCACGTCCATGCTGACGATGCCGGTCGAGCCGGGCGGATTGGCCTCGATGCGAGCCTCGTCGATGTCCATGCGGCCGCTGAGGGTGATGTTGCCGTCGGCGGCCCGCACCACGGTGAGCGGGCCCGAGGCGCGGGCCTCGGCGATGTCGTTGTCGATGATCCGGAAGCGGCTGAGCGTCAGTTCGAAGTTCGAACGCGAGCCCTGGCGCAGTCCGAGGCGGCCGCTGCCGGTGACCGTGCCGCCGGAGCCGTCGTCGGCGCTGAAGGTCTCGATCAGGCCGGTCGTGTCGTCGAAGCGGCTGGCGAAGACGATGTTCTCCAGCCGGACGCCGGTGACGCTGTCGCGGAAGGTCCCCTGCTGGAGGTTGAGACGGCCGTTCAGACGCGGCGCGGCGAGAGAGCCGGCGAGGGTCGCCCGGCCGTCGACCTGACCGGCCAGCGAACGCTCGCCGCCGAGCAGCAGGTCCCAGATCGGCTGGATCTGCCCCTGGACGGAAACTTCGCCCGACATGTCGCCGGTGCGCACGATGGCCAGGCGCAGCGGGGCGGCGGAAGCCTCGACCGGCAGGGTGACGTCGGCGACCGCCTGCACGGCGCCCTCGTCCTCGGCCCGGGCCTGGATGCGCAGGCTGTCGCCGACGAGCAGGGCGTTGAGGGTCCCGTCGACGGCGAGGTCGCCCGGCGCGTCGATGCTGCGGATGCCGGCGAAATCGAGGTTGGCCGAGCCGCTGAGGTCGTCGCCGGCGCCGCGTAGCGACAGGCGGCCGGTGACGCGGCCGCGCATGTCCGGCATCAGCGAACCCAGCTCGACGCTGGTCAGGTTGGCCTCGACGATGGCGGCGCGGGAATCCTGACGCAGTTCGCCGAGCAGGACGCCGCCGCCGACGGTCAGGTCGACGCGCGCCACGCGTCCGTCCCCGGCGAGGGCGATGACCGCCGGATTGCGCGTGCTGAAGGCGATCTCGCGAACCCGGCCCGAGCCTTCGAGGACCACCGACTGGGAGCCACCGTCGCGCGAATAGACGCCGGTTCCGTCGAAGGAGACGGGGGTGGCGCCGCCCACGTCGGCGACCAGGGTGAAGGGCAGGCGCTCGAGCGTGCCGCGGCCGTTCAGGTCGAGGGTGCGGATGACGTAGCCGGACCCCGACAGGCGCACGTCGCGGCCGGTGACGGCGAGGATGGCGGTCTCGGAGCCGGCGCCCTCGGTCAGGCGGATGCGCCCTTCGGCCGTGCCGGAGGCGAGGAAGGCGCCCGGCCGGGCGGTGAATTCGAGGTCCGCGCTGGACGGCACGCGGTTGGACAGGGCGATGGCCCCCCGCGCCGTGATCCCGCCGGCGTCGAGGTCGACGTCGGACAGGCGGATGCGGTCGCCGCCGAGGAAGAAGTCGCCGCTGGCCCGCGCGGGGCCGTAGTTCGAGCCGGCGGTGACGGCGATGCGGCCGTCGGAGGCGTTGTCGCCGCGGCGGAAGCTGAGGATCACATCCGCATTGCTCAGATCGAGGGGGCCAGCGGAAACAGTGGCGAAGCGCGCCCGGAGGTCGGCGCGCGGCCGGGCGAGGGTGCCAGTCAGGGCGCCCTGGCCGGTCATGGCGCCGTCGATCTCCAGCGGACCCACCCCGAACGGCCCGCGCGCGTCCCAGGCCAGCGCCAGCC
>JAEYTA010000080.1 GCA_023434265.1 Pseudomonadota bacterium | reverse complement strand
GATCTGGCCGTCATCGTCCTGCAGCAGCCAGGTGCGGTTGCCGTGCAGCACGCCGGGGCGGCCGCCCTGCAGCGAGGCGGCGTGGTCCGTGGTGTCGAGCCCCCGCCCGGCCGCCTCGACCCCGATCAGACGCACGCCGGCGTCGTCGATGAAGGGGTGGAACAGGCCGATGGCGTTGGAGCCGCCGCCAATGGCTGCGACGCAGGCGTCGGGCAGCTTCTCCTTGCGGGCCAGCATGGAGGCGCGGACCTCGCGGCCGATGACGCTCTGGAAGTCGCGCACCATGGCCGGATAGGGATGCGGCCCGGCCGCCGTGCCGATCAGGTAGTAGGTGTCGGCGACGTTGGTCACCCAGTCGCGCATGGCCTCGTTCATGGCGTCCTTGAGGGTGCCGCGGCCCGAGGTCACCGGCACCACCTCGGCGCCGAGCAGCTTCATGCGGAAGACGTTGGGCGACTGCCGCTCGACGTCGGCGGCGCCCATGTAAATGACGCAGGGGAGGCCGAAGCGGGCGCAGACGGTGGCGGTGGCCACCCCGTGCTGACCGGCCCCGGTCTCGGCGATGATGCGGGTCTTGCCCATGCGCATGGCCAGCAGGATCTGGCCCATGCAGTTGTTCACCTTGTGCGCGCCGGTGTGGTTCAGCTCGTCGCGCTTGAACCAGATGTCGGCCCCGCCGTGGTGCTCGGTCAGCCGCTCGGCCAGATACATCGGGCTGGGCCGGCCGACGTAGTCGGTCAGGAAGCCGTCCAGTTCCGCCTGGAACGATGGATCGGCCTTGGCCGCCTCGTATGCCGCGTCCAGTTCGTGGATCAGCGGCATCAGGGTCTCGGCGACGAAGCGGCCGCCGTAGGGGCCGAAGCGGCCCTCGGCGTCGGGCCAGGCGTAGGCGTTGGGGAGAATGGCGTTCACGGATGGAGACTCGCGCGGGGGAGCGGCGGAAATCAGGCCGACCTCGCCGCCTCCAGGAAGGCCGCGATCCGGCCGGGGTCCTTAACACCCGGGGCACTTTCGACGCCAGAGGACACATCGACCGCGGGCGCGCCGGTGATCCGGATGGCCTCGGCGAGATTCTCGGGCGACAGGCCCCCGGCGAGGAACCACGGTTTCCCGAACCTGCGGCCCGCCAGCAGGCTCCAGTCGAAGGCAGCGCCGACGCCGCCGGGCAGGGCGGCTCCCTCCGGCGGCTTCGCATCGAACATCAGCCAGTCGACGACGGGCTCGAAAGCCGCGGCCGCCTCCAGATCCGCTGCTGTCCGCACCGGCAGGGCCTTGATCACCCCTGCTCCCGTCAGCAGCCGCGCGCGCGCCGCCCGCGCCGGCGTCTCTGATCCGTGCAACTGGATCAGGTCCGGCCTGAGGACGAGGGCGATCTCTGTCAGCAGGGCGTCGTCGGCGTCGACGGTCACCGCCACCACCCGGGCCCGGCCGCGGGCCCGCTCGAACAGGGCGGCGGCGGCGATCAGGTCGAGGTGGCGCGGGCTCTTCGGAAAGCTGACCGCGCCGACGAAGGCCGCGCCGCCGGCGAGGGCGACGTCGAGCGTCTCGGGCGTGGTCAGGCCGCAGATCTTGGCGAGCAGGCTCATCCCGCGAAGATGGCGGCGATCTCGCCGTCGTCCAGTTGGCGCCACTCGCCCGGAGCCAGATCGTCCGGCAGGGACAGTCCGCCGAGCCGTTCGCGATGCAGCGCCTCGACGTGGTTGCCGAGGGCGGCGAACATGCGCCGCACCATGTGATAGCGGCCCTCGGTCACCGACACCCGCGCCTCCGTCGGCGACAGGACCTCCAGCTCCGCTGGCTTCAGCGGCCGGTCCTCGCCCTCCAGCAGCAGCTCGCCCGAAGCGAACAGCGCGGCCTCGGTCCCGTTCAGCGGGCGGGCCAGGGTCGCGCGGTAGACCTTGGCGACGTTCTTCTTCGGACTGATCACCCGGTGCAGCAGGTCGCCGTCGTCGGTCATCAGCAGCAGGCCGGAGGTGTCCTTGTCGAGCCGGCCGATGGTCGAGATCGCCGGGTCGCGCCGCCGCCAGCGGTCAGGCAGGACGTCATAGACCAGCGGCCCGTCCTCCTTGTGCGAACAGGTCATGCCCACCGGCTTGTGCAGCATCAGCACCAGGCCGTGCGGCGGGTCGAGCGGCGCGCCGTCGACCCGCATCCGCGCCGACAGGTCCGCCGTCACCGGAATCCGCCGCGACACGTCGTCCACCTCGACCCCGTCCAAGGTCACGCCGCCGGCGCGCGCCAGTCGGGCCATCTCGGCCCGCGAGCCATAGCCCAGGGAGCTGAGCAGCTTGTCGATGCGGGCGGTCGGGGTCTTCACTTCACCGCCTCGAACACCTTGTAGCCGCCCGCGTCGGCGACCATCCGCACGCGCTTGAAGGCGGCGTCCAGCTCGGCCTCGTAGGGCAGGTGGCGATTGGCCACGAGCCACAGCACGCCGCCCTTCTTCAACAGCCCGGCCGCCTTGCGGATGAAGGCCTGCCCCAAGCGCCGGTCCTCCGCCCCGCCGTCATGGAAGGGCGGGTTGGTGACCGCGAAGTCGAGCTCGCCGTCTTCGCCGAGGGTCCGGACATCGGCCCAGTCGAATGTCGCGCGGGGATCCTCGACATTGCGCCGCGCCGCCTCGACCGCCCGCCGGTCGAGGTCGACCAGCCGCAAGGCGGTCACGCCGGGCGCGCGCAGCACGACGGTGGCCAGCGCGCCGTAGCCGCAGCCGAGGTCGATCCCCGCGCCCTTCAGCGGCGGCAGGACCTGGGCCAGAAGGGCCGAGCCCGGGTCGATCCGGTCCCAGGCGAAGACGCCGGGCTGCGACCAGGCCTCCAGCCCCGGCGCCCGGCGCGGCGCGCCGGCGGCGACGGCCTCGTCCAGCCCGGTCAGCGGTCCTTCCGGGCGCACCACGAGGCAGCGCCGGTGGTGGGCCTTGGCGGTTTCGCCGACCTCGACCCCGAAGGCCTCCAGCTCCTTGCGCAGGCGCGAGCCGCCCTTGGCCTTGGGGGCCATGACGTCGAGCTCGCCGCCGGGGCGCAGGGCGCGCAGGGCGAGCGCGAGAGTGTAGCGCCGCTCCAGCACGCCCGGCGGGGCGTAGACCATCACCCTCCCGGCCGAGCCGGCCGGCACGTCCTCGAGCGGCGTCGCGCCGGGGATGAGCGGCGAGGTCTGGACCGCGGCGGCGGGCGGGTCGAAAACCGCGGGCGGGCGGCCGTAAATCAGGGTCGTCATGCGGCGCCTATAGCCCCATAGCGTCGCGGCGCGAAGCGACGCCGGTCAGGCGCTGCGACCGGGTCCGGCCGGGCGGTTGGCGTTGCACAGCGGCTGCGGCTGGGTTCCGAACAGGCCGCGCGCCGCCACCCAGCCGCGCAGCCGGCCCGACCGCACCTGGCACCAGCCGTCCTCGCAGGCCTCGGCCGAGATCAGCGAGCGCGGCGACAGGCGGGCGCGGACGGCGGAGGTCGCCGAGCGCGCGGCGTGGACGGGCTTTTCCTCCGCGGAGGCGTTGAACAGGCTGCGACGGCTCGAGACCACGCTGCGATGGACCCAGGCCACGGCGCCCTCGGGATCGCAGATCTTCCGCCATTCGCTGGTCTCGGCGATGACCTGCACCGGCAGGCCGGCGGCGCGGTATTCCCACAGGATGTGATAGTCGAGGCCGGGCCCCTGCCGGGCGTGGACCTTGTCGGACTTCAGCGTCAACCAGCGCGGCACGGGCTGGCCGCTTGGCGTCGGTCGCCCGTCCGGCATGGTGTCGCCCGCTCCCGCCAGCACGGCGACGGCCAGCGCACCGACCACCCGGACGAGACGGCTTCGAGCTTTGCGGGACAGCGAGATGGCCATAAACGGGAGCGACGAGAACGAAGGCCTCCGAATGTCGACGCCCAGGCTTAAGGTCGTATTAACCAGACGCCTGCCGGACGCGGTGGAAATCCGCATGCGGGAGTTGTTCGACGCCGAACTGAATCTCACCGACCGTCCGATGGATCGGGCCGAGCTGGAGGCGGCGGTGCGCCGCGCCGACATTCTGGTCCCCACCATCACCGACCCCATCGACGCCGAGCTGATCGCCGCGGCGGACGAGCGACTGCGGATGATCGCCAACTTCGGGGCCGGCGTGAACCACATCGACGTGGAGGCGGCCGTGGCGCGCGGGCTGGTCGTGACCAACACGCCGGGCGTGCTGACCGAGGACACCGCCGACCTGACCATGGCGCTGATCCTGGCGGTGAGCCGCCGCATCGTCGAGGGCGCGCGCGTGGTCGAGGAAGGCCGCTTCGAGGGTTGGGCTCCGACGTGGATGTGTGGACGCAAGCTGCGGGGCAAGCGGCTCGGCATCGTCGGCATGGGCCGGATCGGACAGGCGCTCGCGCGCCGCGCCAGGGCCTTCGGGATGCAGGTCCACTACCACAACCGAAAGCCGGTCCCCGACCTTGTCGCCGAGGAACTCGGCGCGACCTGGTGGGACGATCTGGACCAGATGCTGGCCCGCACCGACGTCATCTCGCTGAACTGCCCGGCCACCCGCGAGACGCGGCATCTGCTGTCGGCGGAGCGACTGGCCCGGCTCAAGCCGGAGGCCATCGTCGTCAACACCGCGCGCGGCGAACTAATCGACGAGGCCGCCCTCGCCGAGGCCGTGGCGCAGGGGCGGATCGCGGGCGTGGGACTGGATGTGTTCGAGCACGAGCCGGCGGTCCATCCGGGACTGGTCGGGCGCGCCAACGTCGTGCTTCTTCCCCATCTCGGCTCGGCGACGCTGGAGGCGCGGCAGGAAATGGGAGAGCGCGTCATCGCCAATATCCAGACCTTCGCCAACGGCCATCGGCCGCCGGATCGGGTGATCCCGGCGATGCTGTGAAGCCAGCTTGACGGCGCCGCCAACCTTGGGTTGGCTGGCCGCGCAAGTATCGGGGGACTACCAGAATGACCAAGGGACTGACGCGAGCCGCCGCGGCGGCGCTGTCGCGGCGCGGGCTGCTGCTCGGCACGGGCGCGCTTGCGGGGGCGACCACGCTGGCCGGGGCGTGGCCGGCGGCCGCGCGGGTCGCGCCCTATCCGCTGGAGGCCTTCTTCACCCCTTCGCGGACGCGGGCCGCCGTCCTGGCCCCCTCCGGCGGGCGCATCGCCGTCCTGGAGCAGCTCGGGACCGAGGAGGAGCCGCAGGGCGTCATCGACATCATCCAGGCGGACGATCCCGAGGGGACGCGCCGCCGCATCCATCTTGGCCGCATCGAAGCCGAGGCGATGGAGTGGGGCAACGACGACCGCCTGCTGGTGCGGGTGGCGATCACCCAGACCACCGACGCGCGGGCGGCGGTGGGCTCGAACATTCGCCGCGCCGGCGTCGAATACACCTCGCGCCGGATTCTGTCGGTGAGCGCGACCACCGGCGACGCGGTGATCATGTTCCAGGATCAGCGCCAGAGGCTGCGGCATTCGCTGGACATGGGCCGGGTCATCGACCTGCTGCCGAACGATCCCGACCACGTGATGATGACGGCCTGGGAGCGCGACGGCGTGCTCGGCCTGCACCGCGTGAACATCAATGATGGCAGCGCCGAGCGCGTAGAGCGCGGCGTGGGCGGCACCTTCGCCTGGCGCACCCAGGACGGCGTCGCCGTGATGCGCCACGACATCAACTCCCGCGGCACCATGGAGACCGTCCACGCCCGCGCGCCGGGCGAGAGCGAGTGGAAGATGGTCCGGCGCACCCGGGTCAACGACGCGCCCGACTTCGCCTGGGTCGGCGGCACCGACCGGCCCGGCGTGGTGCTGGTCTCGGCCCGCGCCGAGGGCGAGGACGTCGAGGCGGTCCGGGAGCTGGACCTTCACACGCTGGCCTTCGGGCCGCCGCTGAACGCCCGCCCGAACCGGGACGTCCTCTACGGGCTGAGGGACTCGGCCGGACATTATCTGGGCGCGGCCTACTACGGGGCCCGGCTGGAGTACGAATTCAGCGAGCCCGCCCTGGCCGCCCATCATCGCGCCCTGAACCGGTTCTTCGGCGACGAGTGCGACGTGCACCTGACCGACGTCGACACCGCGCGGAACCGCTTCATCGCCCTGGTCACCGGCCCGCGCGAACCGGGCTCGTGGTTCTTCTACGACCGCACGGCGCGCGCCATCGTCAACATCGGCGCCGCGCAGGTCCTCGACATCGAGCGTCTGGGAGCGACCGAAACCCTCGCCGTGCAGACGCGGGACGGGGCGACCATCGAAGCCTATCTGACCGCGCCCGCGGGGGGCGCGCCGGGGCCGCTGGTGGTGCTGCCGCACGGCGGGCCGGAGGTGCGCGACACCCTGGCATGGGACCGGCAGGTCCAGGTTCTGGCGGCCCAGGGCTGGTGGGTGCTGCGGCCGAATTTCCGCGGCTCGGGCGGCTACGGCCTCGGCTTCGCCAGCAAGGGTTGGACCCGCTGGGGCGACCGTATGCAGGAAGACGTCGAGGACGCCGTCGCCCACGCGATCTCCCTGAAGGGTCTCGACGCCGGGCGGGTGGCGATCATGGGCACCAGCTACGGGGGCTACGCCGCCCTGATGGGCGCGGTGCGCCGGCCGGAGCTCTACAAGGCCGCCATCGGCGTCTGCGGGGTCTACGACCTGCCGGATATCCTGTCGTGGGAGAACCGCGAGGACGACACGCCGGGCAAGCAGATCTACGACTTCTGGACGAAACGGATCGGCGATCCTGACGCGATGGGACCGGCGCTCGAGGCGGCCTCGCCGAGACGCCGGGCGGCCGAGGTGTCGTGCCCGGTGTTCCTCGTGCATGGCGTCGAGGACCCGATCGTGCCGGTGTTCCAGTCGCGGCGCATGCGCGACGCCCTGCGCAGCGCGGGCAAGACGGTGGAGCTGGTCGAGATCGACGACGCCGGCCACGCCGACTGGGCGGACTCGGTGGAGCAACAGCTGATGGGTCGCTACGTCGATCTGCTGAGGCAGGCCTTCGCCTGACGGGGCGCACTCTATCCGGGGGGATGAAAATGACGGTGGATCAGCCGGGGCGTGGAACGACGGGCGCGTTGGCGCGCGGATTGAAGCGCGCGGGCGCCTACGCCGCCGGGGCCCTGGCGGCGGTGCCGTCGTTGTGGCGGGCGCGCCGGCGGGCGCCGATCCCCTGACCCCCGCTGACTTCGTCGAGCCGGCCGCGCTGAGCGGGGCCAGCCTGTCGCCCTCGGGGCGCTACCTCGTCTGGGTGGTCCGGTCCGGCGAGAGCAACGAAGTGCATGTCCGCGATCTCGAAACCGGCCATATCACCACCATGGCCGCCGGATCGTCGCGCGAACATTTCGGCGGCGTCTATGTCGAATGGATCTCGTGGAAGACCGACGACCGCCTGCTGATCGCCCTGACCCGGCTTGAATTGCGCCGCCGCGGCAACCGCGAGAACGGACGCATCCGCTCGGTCAGTTACGGCCGTTCGGTGGTGTCGTTCGCCCGGGACGGCTCCGCCTCCATTCCGCTGAAGGCTCCGCAGTCCGGCGACGCCGATCCCGGAGGTACTCGACACCCTTCCGGACGATCCGGATCACATCCTGATGACCTACCGCAATCTCGGCGGAGGCCTGGACGTGGCGCGGGTGAATGTGATCACCGGCGAGGCTCAGAAGGTCCTCGGCGGCCATCGCCGCGTGCTTGACTATCTGACCGACAGCACCGGCGCGGTGGTGGGGCGGGTCGCCTACCGGGGCATGTTGGGCCGGGTGCTTCTGCTGGAGGCGCTCGAGGCGGACGGGGACTGGACCGAGGTCTACCGCCTGCGGCGTGACGAGGTGCGCGATCTGCCCGACTACGAATTCCTCGGCGCCACCTCCGAGCCCGGCAAGATCTATGTGACCGTGCAACCGGATGCGGCCGAGACCGGCGGCACCGCCGCGGTGCACGTCTTCGACTTCGCAACCCGGACGATGGGACCCGCGATCTGGCGGCACCAGCTCTACGACGTCGCCGGCGTGGTGCTGGACGCCGACACCCGCGAACTGCTGGCAGGCTGCTACTGGGCCGACATCTACCGCTGCGACTTCGACGACCGGACCGAGGACGCGGTGATGAACGGCATCCGCCGGTTCCTCGGCGAGGGCTGGAGCGTCGTGGTGGTGTCCCAGGCGCGGGACGGCTCGCGCTGGCTGGTGCACGCCAGCGCGCCGAACAATCCGGGCGAATACTACATCTTCAACGTGGCCGAGCGGCGCATGGATTTCGTCGGCGCGATCTATCCGCGCCTGCCGGAACCGTCGCTGGGGACGATGCGGCGGGTCGATTACACGGCGTCCGACGGCCAGGCGCTGTTCGGCTATCTGACCCGGCCGGCGGGGGCCGAGCCGGACGCCGCCCTGCCGCTGGTCGTGCTGCCGCACGGCGGGCCCGAGCTGCGCGACGTCCTGGCCTACGACATGTGGGTGCAGTTCCTCGCGAGCCGCGGCTACCAGGTCTTCCAGCCGAACTTCCGCGGCTCCTCCGGCCTCGGCCGCGACTTCGCCCGCGCCGGCTACCGGCAGTGGGGTCTGCGCATGCAGGACGACATCACCGACGGGGTCGAGCACCTTATCCAGTCCGGTGTCGCCGAGCGCGGGCGGGCCTGTATCGTGGGCGCCAGCTATGGCGGCTACGCCGCGCTGCAGGGCGGGAGCGCCCAGCCGGACCTCTACGTCTGCGCCATCTCGATAGCGGGACCGAGCGACCTGATGGCCATGCTGCGCCACGAGCGCTCCGAGGGCGGCGCGGATTCGGACCGGTACGAGTACTGGGTGCAATCCATTGGCGACCCGGGGGCCGATCGCGCGGCGATCGAGGCGGCCTCGCCGGTGCGGCGGGCGGCCGACTGGCGCATCCCCCTGCTTCTGATCCATGGCGAGGACGACGAGGTGGTGCCGTTCAACCAGTCCCGCGACATGGAGCGCGCCCTGCGGCGGGCCGGGAAGCCGGTGCGGCTGGTCGAATTGGAGGACGCCGGTCACAACGGCTGGTCCTCCGGCGCGGAAACCACCGTCCTGACCGAGATGGAGGCCTTCCTGCAGCAGCATCTGCCGGCCACGGCGGCCGTCGCGGCGGCGGGGAGCGAAGCGGCGGAAGCTCAGCCGGCGGGGCGCTGAGCGCAGGCCGGACAGGCCGGTTCGGGGGCAATCCGCACGGTCCGCGCCGCGCCGGCCAGTCCGTCGTAGATCAGCAGGCGCCCGGCCAGGGGTTCGCCGGCGCCGGCGAGGAGCTTGATCGCTTCCAGCGCCGCCATGGCGCCGACGATCCCGGCCAGGGCGCCGACGACGCCGACCCGGGCGCAGGTCTCTGCGTCGGGCGGCGCGTCCGGAACAAGGCACCGGTAGCAGGGGCGGCCCGTGAACACGCCGACCTGCCCGCTCCAGCGACCGAGCGCGCCCGAGACCAGCGGCACGCCCAATGCGAGGCAGGCGTCGTTGACGGCGAAGCGGGTGGTGAAGTCGTCCGTGCCGTCGATCATCAGGTCGCAGCCGTCGAGGAGCTCGACTGCTCTTTCGGACTCCAGCCGGACGGCGCGAGGCTCGAGCCGGACGTGGGGATTGAGGGCGGCGAGGGCCTCGGCGCCCGCCGCGACCTTGGCGCGGCCGACGTCGGCGCCGTCGAAGAGGATCTGGCGCTGCAGGTTGGAGAGGGCGACCGCGTCGTCGTCGATCAGGCGCAGCGTCCCCACCCCGGCGGCGGCGAGGTAGAGGGCCGCTGGCGCGCCGACGCCGCCCACGCCCATGATCCCGACACGGGCGGCCTTGAGGCGCTGCTGACCCGGCCCGCCGATCTCGGCCAGCACCAGGTGACGCGCATAGCGCTCGATCTCGTCTTCGGAAAAACTCACCGGCGACAGTTAGGCCGCGATGGAGCGCAGGTCACGCTCTCACGCGGCGCTGCGCAGCTCGAGCATCACCTCAGCGTCGTTGGCGGTGGCGAGCGACAGGCAGGGCAGGCCGACGCGGCGCAGCAGAACGCCCGCGTCGGCGCACACCGTCATCGGCTGCTCGATGCCGCGGGCGGGGATCGGCGTGTCGCTGAGGATGCGCAGGCCGACGTGGCGCGGGTCGCTCTCCAGTCGGCGCAGGAGGCGATCGAGGTCGCTGCGGGCGCCTTCCACGACCTGCAGGATATGGCCGCGGTGGAACATCATGCAGCCGGTGATGTGGTCGCGACGGTTGTTGGCCACCGACGCGCCGAGGATTTCCGCGACGGCCAGGGTCGACAGTCCGGTCGAACCGGCAGCTTCGCTGGCGAAGATTACGCGATATAGCAAAGCTTTTGCCTCGTATGGCTCAAAATGGGGCAGAGTTTGTCGATGTAACGGCTTACACTGGCGATAATATGACCAAGCGGGGCTGTGGGAATTCAGCGGTTTCGGCTTGCTTGGCCGCATTTCCGACGCCATCTGAAACGGATGATGAATCCGAACTTCCCCGACTGGCACGGCACCACCATCCTGGCGGTGCGCAAGGACGGCCGCACGGTGATCGCCGGCGACGGCCAGGTCTCGATGGGGCCGACCATCGTCAAGGGCGCGGCGCGCAAGGTGCGCACCCTCGCCGGCGGCAAGGTGCTGGCGGGCTTCGCGGGAGCCACCGCCGACGCCTTCACCCTCATCGAACGACTCGAGGCAAAGCTGGAGCAGTATCCCGACCAGCTGGCGCGCGCCTGCGTCGACCTGGCCAAGGACTGGCGCACCGACCGCTACCTGCGCCGTCTCGAGGCCATGCTGCTGGTCGCCGACCACCAGTCGATCTTCACCGTCACCGGCGTCGGCGACGTGCTGGAGCCGGAGCACGGCGTGGCCGCCGTCGGCTCGGGCGGCAACTTCGCCCTGGCCGCGGCGCGGGCGTTGCTCGACCATTCGGACATGGGCGCCGAGGAGATCGCCCGGAAGGCGATGGCCATCGCCGCCGACATCTGCGTCTACACCAACGGCAACCTGACGGTGGAGACGCTGGGGTAGGCGCGGCCTCCGGCCTTTCGGCGAATTAACGGGACAACCGTCTCCGCCTGCGGTCCCATCGCGGCGGGAGGACTTCTCATGCGCACCCTCGTCTTCGCCGCCGTGGCGGCCATGGCCGCGCCCGCGGCCGCCCAGCAGCCCGACGCGGCCCCGATCGTCGCGGCCGAGCGGGCCTTCGCCGCCGACTTCCCGGCGCTGGGCCTCGCCGGGAGCTTCACGAAGTGGAGCGTGCCCGAGGCGATCATCATCGCCGAAGGGCAGGCGCGTACGGTGGAGGCGCTGTTCCGCGACACGCCGCGCACGCGCCAGCCGGGCGAACCGCTGATCGAGTGGTGGCCGGTGTTCGCCGGCGTCGCCCTGTCGGGGGAGATGGGCTTCACCACCGGCCCCGCGGCGCGGGACCAGGAGCCCTACGGCCACTACTTCACCATCTGGCGGCGACAGGCCGACGGCTCGTGGAAATGGGTCTACGACGGCGGCACCAACGCCAGCCCCAACGGCCAGCCGGGGCCGGACGCGGAGCCGCGCCTGCTGCCGCCCGCGACGGTGGGATCCGCCTCGCCCGAGGCCGCCTTCGCCGAGGTCCGGGCTGCCGAGGCGGCGCTGGCGGAGGTCGCTGCCGCCGACCAGAAGGCCGCCCACCTGGCGGCCATGGCCGACGACGGTCGCCTCTACGTCTCGCCGTTGCCGCCGGCTGACGGCCGCGAGGCCTTCGCCGCCGCGCTGGACGCCTGGCCGGCCCGCTTCGAGTTCGGCGCGACCGAAGGCGGCGGCGCCTCGGACGCCGGGGACCTGGTCTGGACCTACGGCCCCGCGGCCTGGATGCGCGACGGGGCCCGCCGGCGCGGCCACTACATGCGGCTGTGGCAGAAGCGGCCGGAGGGCTGGCGCATCGTCATGGCGCAGCTGTTGCCGGCGCCGATCGCCGCGCCCCCTCCCGCCGGCGGCTGAGGCGTCCTATCTCGGCGGTATGACCGACCTCTCTCCCCGCGAAATCGTCTCCGAACTCGACCGCTTTATCGTCGGCCAGGACGACGCCAAGCGCGCCGTCGCCGTGGCGCTCCGCAACCGCTGGCGGCGCAAGCGCGTGCCCGAGGACCTCCGCGACGAGGTGACGCCGAAGAACATCCTGATGATCGGCCCGACCGGCGTGGGCAAGACCGAGATCGCCCGGCGGCTGGCGAAGCTCGCCGGCTCGCCCTTCCTGAAGGTGGAAGCCACCAAGTTCACCGAGGTCGGCTACGTCGGTCGCGACGTCGACCAGATCATGCGCGACCTCGTCGAGGCGGCGCTGGTCATGGTGCGCGACAAGCGCCGGGGCGGGGTCAAGGCGCGGGCCGAGGGACAGGCGGAGGAGCGCATCCTCGACGCCCTCGTCGGGCCGGGCTCGCAGCCCGCCACGCGCGAAGCCTTCCGCAAGCGCCTGCGCGCCGGCGAGCTGGACGACAAGGAGATCGAGATCCAGCTGGCCGACACGGCCTCGCCGATCCAGGGTCTCGACCTGCCCGGCGGCGGCAACGTCGGCATGATCAATCTGTCCGAGATGCTGGGGAAGCTCGGCGGGGGGCGCACCAAGAGCGTCAAGCTGCCGGTCCGCGACGCCCTGGGGCCGCTGGTCACCGAGGAGTCCGACAAGCTTCTGGACCAGGAGAGCCTGACCAAGGAAGCCCTGCTGCTGGCCGAGAACGAGGGCATCGTCTTCCTCGACGAGATCGACAAGGTCGCGGCGCGTTCCGAGGCGCGCGGCGCCGACGTCAGCCGCGAGGGCGTCCAGCGCGACCTGCTGCCGCTGATCGAGGGCACCACGGTGTCGACGAAGTACGGGCCGGTGAAGTCCGACCACGTGCTGTTCATCGCCTCGGGCGCCTTCTACGTGGCCAAGCCCTCGGACCTGCTGCCGGAGTTGCAGGGGCGGCTGCCCATCCGGGTGGAACTGAAGGCCCTGACCCGCGACGACTTCAAGCGCATCCTGACCGAGCCCGAGGCCAACCTGATCCGTCAGAATCAGGCCCTGCTGGCCACCGAGGACGTGACGCTGGAGTTCACCGACGACGCGGTCGAGGCCCTGGCCGACGCGGCCGTGGCGGCCAATTCCGCGGTCGAGAACATCGGCGCCCGTCGCCTGCAGACGGTGCTAGAGCGGGTGCTGGAGGAAACCAGCTTCAAGGCCTCCGACCTCGCCGGCCAGACCATTGTCTTCGACGGCGAAAGGGTGCGGGAACGGGTCGGTGACCTCGCGAGGAACGCGGACCTCAGCCGGTTCATCCTGTAGCGGCGGTTGAAACCGGAACGGATGCGGAACATAAGGTCTGCATGCCCGCCGCCGCCGCCCTGCACATCGAGCTGGTCTTCAGCCGGCCGGAGACCACCCAGTCGGTGACCCGCGGGGCGGCGCGCCTGCTGGTCGACATGGGCTATGCGCCCCTGCTGGAAGTGTGCCTGCCCAACGGCCGGCGCGCCGACGTCATGGCCCTGGGGCCGAAGGGCGACATCGTCATCTGCGAGGTGAAGTCGGGGATCGAGGACTACCGCGTCGACCGCAAGTGGGGCGAATACGGACCCTACTGCGACGCCTTCTACTTCGCTGTGGCCCCCGAATTCCCCGAGGGCGTGCTGCCCGACGAGCCAGGGCTGATCGTCGCCGACGGCTTCGGCGGGGCGGTGGTGCGCGACGCGCCGCTGATCCCGTTGGCGCCGGCGCGCCGCAAGGCCCTTACCCTCGCCTTCGCCCGGCTGGGCGCGATGCGCAGCCTGAGGGATCAGCCGGCGGGCTGAGCCGCCGGAGCGTCGACCACGGGTCCGCTTTCGCCGACGCTCATGATCGCCGAGGTCGAGGCGGCGCAGCCCATCAGGGTCTCCTCGCCGACCTGCACGAGGGCGGTCAGGGGATAGGTGCGGTCGCTCATGCCGTCCGAGCATTCCGTGGCGGTCAGGGTGATGGCGATGTCCGTGCCGGCGGTGGTGGTCGTCTCCAGCGTCGCCACCGTGCCCTGGACCGTCGGCTTCGGCTGCGGCCCGCGCTGCTCGGGCCGGTCGGCGCCGGCGTAGACGATCTCGGTCCCGGTCAGGTCGATGCCCCAGAACGGCTCGGTGCCGAGCAGGCGAACGGGGCGGGACAGGTCGACGCCGCCGAGGACGGGTGCGGGCTCGGGAGCCGGGGCCGGCTCCGTCGGAGTTTCAGGCTCGCTGGAGCAGGCGGCGACGGCGAGAACGGCGACAGCGAGAAGGAAGGGGCGCATGGGGGGCTCCACGGACAGGTCGCCGCAACAAGCGCCGCCGGGGCAGCCGGGTCAAGCCGTCAGGGTTGGCCGAGGCTGGGGGAAACCGAGGCCATCAGCAACTCGCTCGAGGGCGCGGCCGGGGATTTGTAGATGAAGCCGCTGGTCGGGTAGACGGTCGTGCCCAGGTCGTTGATCGGGTTGTACCAGACCTTGACCGCGGACCAGTCGCCGGCGTCGGATACATCGACCACGGTGACGTTCTCCTCGACCTGGCCGCGGCTGCCGCCCCAGTTGGCGTGGGTCACCCGGATGACCCGGTCGGTGAGGATCTCGGAGACCACGGCCACGTGACCCCGGCTCATGCGGCCGCTGGACCGGAAGGCGAGCACGGCGCCGGTCTGTGGCCTGTGGCCGGTGGCGAACCGACCCTGGGCCTGCGACCACCAGGTATGGGCGTCGCCGTAGATGTCGATGCCGGAGAACATCCGGGCGAAGGTCACGCACTGCCAGTAGGGCCCCGCGCTCGCGGATGGCGCGCTGACGCCCAGCGCGAAAATCCCGAGGATCGCCGCAACCGCGGCGGCTTGGAGCCGTTTCATCATGCTGGCGTGCTTCCCGACCTGCCTCGGAATCAGCCTTAGACGATAGTTTTCGAGGGTTGAAGAACCCTTTCAGGCGAATCCGCCGCGCCGGAGGAAGTCGCTTGACCTGAGCCGTTGCGAGTCGCCAGGCCGCGCAGGGCCTTGCGCGCCGGGCGTTCGACCAGGTGGTAGGTCGCCATGGCGACGACCGGGATGGCGGCCAGGATCGCCAGCCACACAATTATGTGAAAGCGCTTGTCGTCGGCCCCCGTGAGGCGCGCCGCAAGGTTGGTCGTGACCAGCAGGACCGGGGCGCAGACCATGTAGATCGAATAGCTGATCTCGCCGAGATAGACGCCGCCCTTCGCCGCCAGCGGCCCGGCCCGTTCGTTGGCGAGGGAGCCGAGGCCGAGGATCAGACCGCCGGCGAACAGGACCGTGACCGGGTCCCACAGCGCCAGCGAGGCGCTGGCCAGCAGGCCGGCGGCGCAGGCCAGCACGACCGCCCCGGCGCGCTGAACCGGGGCGCGGCGATAGACGAGGTAGAGGGCGCAGCCGAGGGCGAAGCAGGGCACGATGCGCAGCGCGCCCCAGCGGAAGGTCGCCTCGGTCAACGGGAAGCCGGCCAGGCGCTCGAAGAGGGCGTAGACAGCGAGGGCGGCGACGGCGGTCAGCGCCACGGCGGCCCAGGGCCAGTCGCGCAGGCGCCAGGCCACGAAGGCGAAGGCCGGGAAGGTCAGATAGGCGAACCACTCGGCGGAGATCGACCACGAGGGGTGGTTGAAGGCGGCCAGCGGGGCCAGGCCCCAGGCGTGGGTCATGCTGAGATGGGCCGGCAGGGCGCGCCAGTCGGTCAGGCTGGCGTCGACCGCGACGCCCGCGAGGGTGGCGGCCACGCCGAGGCCGACCATGCCGAACAGGGTGACGAGGTGCAGCGGATAGACTCTGGCGATCCGGGCCCACAGAAAACCCCCGTAGGAGAAGCGCTTGTCGCCCGCCTGTTCCAGATAGACGTGGCTGAGGATGAAGCCCGACAGGACGAAGAAGACCTCCACCCCCAGGTAGCCCTTGGTCACGGCGACCGGAACGAACCCCACGTCGAGATGCGGCCACGCTGTGTACAGCACCACCCAGGCGGCTGCGAGGAAACGCAGCGTGGTCAGCGCGCGCAGGTCGGGCGGGGTGGCGACGGGCGTCATGCCACCAAGGCTACGCCGTCAGCCTGCAGGATTCGTTAAGCGGCGCACTCCGCCGGTCGGGCCTCGTCGGCGCCGTACATGGCGCAGGCGCGGTCGATCTCGTCGCGGATCATCTGGCAGGGGTTGGCGGCGTTGCACGGCGGGTGGGTGGCCGGGCTGACGGCGATGCAGCGCTCGACCAGCCGGGCGGCGGCGACATCGCCGATTTCGGCGCGGCACGAGGCCGGGTCCGGACGGCCCCCGTCCGGCGGCGGGACGAGATCGTCGACCTCTTCCTGCGGCGGAGCGTCCATCGGCATTTCCGGCGCAGGCGTGTCGGCGACGGCGTCGGCCGCGGCCTCCGGCCGGTTCTCCGGCGGCTGGCAGCTCGCGAGCAGGACGGCGGCCGCAAGGGTGAGGGCGGTGCAGCGCATGGCGGGCCTCCGGTCGGGCGCGGGAAGCGCCACCTTAGGCACGGTTGCGGACAGAGCGGAAGGCTCAGCGCCCCAGCGCGGCCCGCTGCAGGGCGAACAGCTCGGCGCAGCCGCCGTCGGCCAGCTGGAACAGGCGGTCGAACTCGGCGCGGGTGAAGCCGCGCTTCTCGCCGGTGGCCTGGATCTCGACGATGCCGCCGCCCCCGGTCAGGACGAAGTTGCTGTCGGCCTCGGCCGTGGAGTCCTCCTCGTAGTCGAGGTCCAGCACCGGCTGGTCGGCGCACACGCCGCAGGACACGGCCGCGACCTGATCGAGGATGGGGTCGGTCTTCAGCACGCCCTCGGCGCGCAGGTGGTCGAGCGCCGAGGCCATGGCCACCCAGGCGCCGGTGATGGCGGCGGTGCGGGTGCCGCCATCGGCCTGGATGACGTCGCAGTCCAGCACCACCTGGCGCTCGCCCAGGGCCTTGAGGTCGACCACGGCGCGGAGCGAGCGGCCGATCAGGCGCTGGATCTCCTGGGTGCGGCCCGACTGCTTGCCGGCGGCGGCCTCGCGGCGGCCCCGGGTGTGTGTGGCGCGGGGCAGCATGCCGTATTCGGCGGTCACCCAGCCCGAACCCTTGTTGCGCATCCAGCCCGGCACGTTCTCCTCGACCGTGGCGGTGACCAGCACCCGGGTGTGGCCGAAGGAGACGAGGCAGGAGCCCTCGGCGTAGCGGTTGACGCCGACCTCGAGCGTCACCGGGCGGAGCTGGTCGGGGCGGCGTTCGGAGGGGCGCATGGGAATTCCTTGAAGCGATGGCGGCGCTGCTTATCCTGAAACCGTGAGCCTGTATCCCCCCGCCGCGTCCATCGAAACGCTCCGGCTGCGGCCGGCGACCCTCGACGACGCCGATCTGCTGGCGGCGTGGGACCGGGAGCCGCACGTCATCGCCTGTTCGACGGACGATCCGGAGGCGGAGGTCGCCTTCGGCGGCATCGAATGGCGCGAGGAGCTGGCGGAGCAGTCGGAGGTCAGCTTCTACCGCATCGCCGAGGTCGGTAGGGACGGCCGCTGGCGGCCGATCGGGGTGATGCAGGTCTGCGATCCGCATCGGGAGCCGACGCATTACTGGGGCGAGATCGAGCCGGGCCTGCGGGCGCTGGACATCTGGATCGGGCCCAGGGACGCCCTGGGCCGGGGCTGGGGCACGGAGATGATGCGGCAGGCCATCGACGCCTGCTTCGCCGATCCGGAGGTGCAAGGCATCGTCATCGACCCGCTGACGTCCAACACCGACGCGCACCGGTTCTATCAGCGGCTGGGCTTCACGCCGGAAGGCCGCCGGATGTTCGGCGACGACGACTGCCTGGTGCATCGGCTGTCGCGGGCGGATTGGGAGGCGCGGCCCGCGTGAAATCGCCCCTCCTGACCTCCACCTCGATGGACGGCGCCGGTCTGGTCGGCCTTGACCAGCGCGCCCGCGACATCTTCCGGCGCATCGTCGAGGCCTATCTGCAGACCGGCGAGCCGATGGGCTCGCGGACCCTGTCGCTGACCGGGGTTTCGCTGTCGCCGGCCTCGATCCGCAACACCATGCAGGATCTGACGCTTGCCGGCCTGCTGGCCTCGCCGCACACCTCGGCGGGGCGGATCCCGACGCACGCGGGCCTGCGCCTGTTCGTCGACGGCCTGCTGGAGATCGGCGACATCAGTCGCGAGGAGCGGCGCGAGATCGACGCCCGCCTGGCCGGACGAGGCCGCAGCTTCGAGGAGGCGCTGGAGGAGGCGTCCACCCTGCTGTCCGGTCTGGCGGGCGGGGCCAGCATCGTGGCCAGCCCGGTGCGCGACGCCGGGGTCAAGCACGTCGAGTTCGTGGCCCTGGGCCACGAACAGGCGCTGGCGGTGCTGGTCGCCGACGACGGCACCGTGGAGAACCGGCTGATGCCGCTGAAGGCGGGGGTGACCCCCTCGACCCTGCAGGAAGCGTCGAACTTCCTCAACGCGCGGCTGAAGGGACGTCCGCTGCACGAGGCGCGCACCGAGATGCGCACCGAGCTGGACGCGGCGCGGCGCGAGCTGGACGCCGCGGCGGCCCGTCTGGTCGAGGACGGCCTCGCCGCCTGGTCCGGCGGGGCGGAGCGGGAGCGCGCCCTGATCGTGCGCGGCCGCGCCAACCTGCTGCAGGATCGCGAGGCGATCGAGGACCTCGAGCGGGTGCGGGTCCTGTTCGACGACCTGGAGCAGAAGGAGCAGCTGCTCGGCCTGCTGGACGGGGTGACGAGCGCCCAGGGCGTGCGCATCTTCATCGGCGCCGAGACGCGGCTGTTTTCGCTTTCGGGTTCCGCCGTGATCGCGGCGCCCTATATGAGCGGCCGGCAGCGGGTGCTGGGCGCCATCGGCGTCATCGGGCCCGCGCGACTGAACTATGCCCGAGTCATCCCGTTGGTGGACTACACCGCCCGGGTGCTGGGCCGGATGCTGGACGGACAAGAGACGTGAACGAGACGCCTGAGCACGACCAAGAGACCGAACTCGACGCCGACATCGGCGAGGCCGAGACCGGGGAGAGCCCGGAGGACGCCCTGGATCCGATCGACGCCCTGATCGCCGAGCGCGACCAGTGGAAGGATCGCGCCCTGCGGGCCGTGGCCGAGGCCGAGAACACCAAGCGGCGCGCCGAGCAACAGAACAACGATGCCCGCGCCTACGCCATCCAGAGCTTCGCCCGTGACCTGCTGGGCGTGGCCGACACGCTGGAGCGCGCGCTGGCCGCCGATCTGACCGGCAGCGACGATCCGGCGGTCGCCAATCTCGTCAAGGGACTGGAGCTGACCCACAAGTCGCTGCTGCAGGCCTTCGAGGCGAACAACCTCAAGCGCGTCGCGCCCGAGCCGGGCGAGGCCTTCGACCCGCACCTGCACCAGGCGATGATGGAGCAGCCGTCCGACACGGTGGAGGGCGGCAAGGTGATTCAGACGCTCCAGCCCGGCTACGCCCTGTTCGGCCGCACCGTGCGGGCCGCCATGGTGGTGGTCGCCGCCAAGGGGTCGGGCGCGAAGGCCACTCCGGCCGATGCGGCCGCCGGCGCCGCGGCCTATGCCGCCGCAGCCGGCAAGAGCTGACGGCTCAGCCCTTCAGCCGCGGCTCGATGAAGGCCAGCAGCCGGCGCCAGCCGTCGGCCGCGGCCTCGGGCGTGTAGCTGGCGCGATAGTCGGCGTGGAAGCCGTGCGGCGCGCCGGGATAGACGACGATCTCGCTCCCGGTCTGCCCGGCGCGGGCCAGCGCCCGACGCATGGCCTCGACCGAGTCCAGCGGGATGCCGCGGTCGTTCTCGCCGTAGAGGCCGAGCACGGGGCATTTCAGGTCGTCCGCCAGGTCCACCGGCCAGGGGCGGCCGCCTTCGGCCTGTTCCGGGGTCGCGTCGCCGGCCGGGGCGAGGCGCCCGTACCAGGCGACGCCGGCGTCGAGGACGGCGAAGCGGGCGCAGGCCTGCCACACCACCTTGCCGCCCCAACAGAAGCCGGTGATGGCGGCGCGGTCGCCGTGCGCCCAGAGCTGCTGGCTGGCCCAGTCGAGCGTCGCGGAGACGTCGCCCATGACCTGCTCGTAACCGGCCGCCGCCACGATCCGTTGAATCTCCTGCATGTCCGACAGCGGGGCGGGATCGGCCGCGCGGACGAAGAAGGCCGGCGCGATGGCGGCATAGCCTGCCTTGGCCAGACGGCGGCAGACGTCGCGGATGTACGCGTGGACCCCGAAGATCTCCGAGACGACGATGACCACCGGGAAGGGCCCGTCCCCGGCGGGTCGGGCCACGTAGGCCGGCAGGTCGAATCTGTCCGGGGCCGGGTAGGTCACATCCTCCACGGCGAGGCCGGTCGCGTCGGTGGTCACCGGGCTGGCCTGGGCGGCGAGGGCGGCGGGGGCGTAGCCGGCGAAGAACAGGCCGCCGAGGGCGCCGCCGGCGAGCGTGCGGCGGCTGAAGCGGAGGTCGTCGGCCTGCGGACCTTCGGGGCGGATCAGCGTCGTCATCGTCGGCCTCCCTCGTCGGAAAGCGGGACAGTGGCCGCCGCCGCCCAAGCCGTCGAGTCACGATTGCCGTGAAGGCCGGGCCTTCGGGCAGGACAATGTTAAGCGCCCGGCGCCAGCATCGCGGCATGGATCGCCGCGCCCTTCTCGGACTCGCCGCCGTCGCCGCCGCGACGCCCACGCCGGCCGCCGCCTCGGGCGGGGGCGGGGGCGCGCCGCAGCCCAGCTACATGCGTCTGCCCACCATAACGGCCAACGTGCGGCGGACCGACGGGCGGCGCGGCGTGATGACGGTTGAGACCGGCGTCGACGCGCCCGACGCGGCTTTGCGGACACGCGTTCGCGAATCCGCCCCGCGCCTGCGCGCCGCCTACGCCGCAGTGGTGCAGACCTCCGCGAACGCCCTGCTGCCCGGCCACCCACCCGACGTCGAACGGCTGGTTGCGACGTTGCAGGCGGCCACGGACCGCACCCTCGGTCGGCGAGGCGCCCGTCTGCTGATCGGGACGGTGATGGTCGTCTGAGACCTAGTCCTTCGTCGGGTTCACCCGCGACGCATCCCCGTAGGTCAGCGCCAGGAAGACGTCCTCGAGGTCGGGATCCTCGGTGGCGATGTCAGCGATGACGACCCCGGCGGCGCGGACGGCGGCGAGCACCTGTTCCACCGAGGACTGACCCTTGCGGTAGGAGACGGCGAAGGCGCCGTTCGGGCGGCTCGTGACCTGGAATCCGGGCAACTCGGGCGGGGCGGCCAGATCGCCCTCGGGGCTGACCACGACGTGACGGGTGTCCAGTCGGCGCAGCAGTTGCGGCGTCGGCTCGCAGGCGACCACCTCGCCGCGGTTCATGATGGCGATGGTGTCGCAGAGCTCCTGGGCTTCCTCGAGATAGTGGGTGGTCAGCAGGATGGTGACGCCCTCGGCGTTCAGCCGGCGGACGTAATCCCACAGCTGGCGGCGCAGCTCGACGTCCACCCCGGCGGTCGGCTCGTCGAGGATCAGGATCGGCGGATTGTGCACCAGCGCCTTGGCGACCATCAGGCGCCGCTTCATGCCGCCGGACAGGGCGCGGACGTAGGCGTGGGCCTTGTCCGACAGCCCCAGCGCGGCGAGCAGTTCATCGGAGCGCCGGTTCTTCGCCGGCACGCCGTAGAAGCCGGCCTGCACCTCCAGCGCCTCGCGTGGGGTGAAGAAGACGTCGGCAACGATCTCCTGGGCCACCACCCCCAGGGCCGCGCGGGCGTCGCGCGGCTCCCGGTCGATGTCGCGGCCCCAGATCGCCGCCGTGCCGCCGGTCTTGTTGACCACGCCAGCGAGGATGTTGATCAGCGTCGACTTGCCAGCCCCGTTCGGCCCGAGCAGGCCGAACATCGAGCCGCGCGGAATGACCAGATCGACGCCGCGCAGCGCCGTCTTGGGCGGGGCCTTCTTCGAGCCGGCGTAGGTCTTCTCCAGCCCCCGCACCTCGATGGCGTTGGCGGGCAGGGCTTCGGTCTCGGTCATTCGCGCGCTTTCGGGTGTTCCGGGCCGCCCGGTTTGACGCTAAGGAGCGGCGGCGCATACCTATGTGCGCCCGCCCCGATAGCCAAGCCAGAGCTCGCCGAATGCCCCCGCGCCCGACCACAGCGATCATCCCCCCGCCGGAAGAGATCGTGGTGACGTCCAAGCGGGTGGCCTGCGACGGCGGCGGCGGGGCGCTCGGCCACCCGCTGGTCTACATGGACATGGGCGCGGACGATTTCGTCGAGTGCGGCTACTGCGACCGCCGCTTCGTGCTGGGCAAGAAGCGCAAGGCCGAGAGCGAGTATCACAGCCCCGCCGCGCGGGACGCCTCCTCGCACTGACCGGCGGTCAGGCGGCGGGCGACCCGCCGCCCGCCGCGATCCACGCGTCGACCTGGTCCTCCAGCACGTCCAGCGGCACCGAGCCGGACCCCAGCACCACGGCGTGGAAGTCGCGGATGTCGAAACGGTCGCCCAGCGCCGCCTGCGCCCGCTGGCGTAGCTCCATGATCTTCAGTTCGCCGATCTTGTAGCTGGTCGCCTGGCCCGGATTGGTGATGTAGCGCTCGACCTCCTTGACGATGTCGCGCTCCGACAGCAGCGAGTTCTGGCGGAAGTAGTCGATGGCCTGCTCGCGGCTCCATCGCTTGGCGTGCAGCCCCGTGTCCGTCACCAGCCGCACCGCCCGCCACAGCTCGGTCGAGAGGCGGCCGAAGTCGGAGTAGGGGTCCTCGTAGAAGCCCATCTCCTTGCCCAGGCGCTCGGCATAGAGTCCCCAGCCCTCGGCGTAGGCGCCGTAGCCGCCGAAGCGGCGGAACGACGGCAGCCCCTCCATCTCCTGGGCGTAGGCGATCTGGAAGTGGTGGCCGGGCGCGCCCTCGTGGTAGCTGATGCCCTCGATCTGGGGCTTCAGCACCTGGGTCATGTCGGACAGGTTGACGTAGTAGATGCCGGGCCGCGAGCCGTCCGGCGCCGGGGCGTTGTAGAAGGCGATCGAGGCGGTCGCCTCGCGCCACGGCTCCACCGCGCGCACCTCCAGCGCCGCCTCCGGCAGGTCCGAGAACCACTGCGGCGCCGCCTCCATCACCTGGGCGATGAAGGCCCGGCTGTCGGCCAGGTACTGTTCCTTGCCCTCGGGCGTGTTCGGATACTGGAAGCGCGGGTCGGTCTTCAGCAGGGCGAACATCTCCTGCAGGGAGCCCTCGAACCCGACCCGGTCCATGATCGCCTGCATCTCGCCGTGCAGACGCTCGACCTCGGCGAGGCCGATCTGGTGGATCTGGTCGGCGGTCAGGTCGGTGGTGGTCGAGAGGCGAAGTCGGGCGTTGTAGTAGGCCTCGCCGTCCGGCAGCCGCCAGACGCCCGCGTCGCGGTCGGGCATGGCCGCCGCCAGCGCCTGCACCTCAGCCAGCGCCGTGAGCACGTGTTCGTAGCCGCGCCTCCACTCGCCGATCAGGGCCGCGCGCCCCTCGGCCAGCAGCCGCGCCTTCGTCGCCCCGTCGGCCTCCAGCGCGCCGACCTTGCGCTGGAAGTCGGCCCATACCGGATTGTCCGCGCCGTCGTCGAAGGGGGCGCCGGTGATGATGTTGCGGGTGTTCTCGATCGACGGTTCGAACACGAAGTTCGGCGAGATCACGCCGGCGCCGGCGCGCTGGCGCAGTTCGGCGGCGATCTCCTGCATCACCCGCTCGGCGTCGCGCAGGCGCGAGACATAGGCCTCGGCGTCCTCGACGCTGTCGACCCGGTGCTGGTTGATCATGAACACCGGCAGGCCGGTGGTGGGGTTGCCGTTGGCCGCGAACTGGAAGCCCCAGTCGCGCCAGCGGTTGGACAGGCGGGCCTGCTCGACGCCGTATTCGAACAGCCGCATCGACATGCGGCTGTCGGCGCTGAGGGTCGCGGGGTCGAACTCGGCCTTCATCCGCGCCAGCTGGGCCTCCGCCAGCGCCAGCCCGCGCTCGGCCGCGGCGTCGGTGGCGTCGTCGAGCCGGCCGTAGTCGCGCTTGATCCCCAGCGAGGTCATGGTCTGCGGCGACAGGGCGATGCGCTCCTGGAAGGCCTGCTCGAAGAAGGCCGCCAGCCGCGCGTCCTCGCTCTCGGACGGCGCCGCGGCCTGGTGTGCGGCGTGATCGGCGTGGCCGGCTTGGGCCAGAGCGGCGGGCGGAAGGGTCAGAACCGCAGCGGCGGCGACGGTGGAGACGAGCAGACGACGCATGGGACCCTCCCGGAACACTGAGGGCGCGACCTTCCCCGGTCGCACGGCCGGACGCAAGCGGTCGTCAGAACTCCGTCCAGCTGTCGCCGGGGTCGCGCTCGCCGGGGGCGACGCTCTGCTGGCCCCAGGCGACGATCATCAGCAGCTTGTGGCTGCGGATGCGGAACTCGCCGGTCATGGGCAGGATGGCGCCGAGCGGGGCGCCGGTGCGGGGTTCGTAGAGGAAGCCCGAGAACTCGGCCACGCCGACCCGGTCGCGCCGGCTGTAGACCGACAGCTCGGGGATGGAGACGACGTTGAAGCTGTCGTTGATCGGCACCCGCATCTCGGGCACGCCGAAGACGCGCCGCATCTGCTCCAGCGACAGGGTCCCGGCGCGGACCTCGAGCACGGCGTCGGCGTCGTTCTTGGACGGGGCGAGGGCGTAGCCGGCCTCGGACAGGGCCGAGCGGATGGCGCTGATCGCGTAGGGCGCGGACTCGGCGCGGAAATAGGCGTCGTCGACGTAGACGCGCGAGCCGCCGGGGATCGGCAGGGTCAGGCCCTCGACGGCGCGGTCGGCGGCGCGGGCGACGAGCAACTGCTCGGTGGCGGTGCGCGACGGATAGGTCTCGGAGGTGGAGGCGCAGGCGGCGAGCCCCAGCAGGGCCAGCGACAGGACGGCGAAACGCTTCAAGATCACCAGCTCCCGGTGTTGGGCATGGAAGCCCAGGGTTCCGCGGGGGCGAGCGGCTCGCCTTCCTGCAGCAGTTCGACGGAGATGCCGTCGGGCGAGCGCACGAAGGCCATGCGGCCGTCGCGCGGCGGGCGGTTGACGGTCACCCCGCCGTCCATGAGTCGCCGGCAGGCGGCGTAGATGTCGTCGACCTTGTAGGCCAGGTGGCCGAAGTTGCGGCCGCCGGCGTAGGTCTCGGGATCCCAGTTGTACGTCAGCTCGAGTTCCGGCGAGCGCTCCGCCTCCGACCGCGCCCGGTCGTTGGGGGCGGCGAGGAAGACGAGGGTGTAGCGGCCGGCCTCGTTCTCCATGCGGCGCACCTCCTCGAGACCCAGGAGGTCGCAATAGAAGCGCAGGGAAGCTTCGAGGTCCGTCACGCGGACCATGGTGTGCAGATAACGCATGGAGGTCGGTCGGCTCGGGGGGAGGAGCGCCTTATAGCGGCGGATGGCCGCGAGGGCGACTCACAGGCGGTTTCGGAGGTGCGCCCGCCTGCGGGCCCTGCTAGACGCGGGTTTCGGCCGTCGCCGGGGGATGCATGTTCCGCAAGCTTTACGACTGGGTCTTCTCGCTGGCGCGCAGCCGGCACGCCACGCCGGCGCTGGCGGTGGTCTCCTTCGCTGAAAGCTCGGTCTTCCCCGTGCCGCCTGACGTGATGCTGTGCCCGATGATCCTGGCGCGGCCGGACCGGGCCTATTTCTACGCGGCGGTGTGCACGGTCGCCTCCGTGCTGGGCGGCATCCTCGGCTACTGCATCGGCTATTTCCTGACCGACGTCGGCATGGCCCTACTCAGCCTGCTGGGCCACTCGGAGGGGCTGGAGGAGTTTCAGCACTGGTTCGAGCGCTGGGGCCTGGCGGTGATCCTGATCAAGGGGCTGACGCCGGTGCCGTACAAGCTGGTGACCATCGCCGCCGGTCTGGCGCAGTTCAGCTTCCCGGCCTTCCTCGCCGCCTCGGTGGTGACCCGCGGGGGGCGTTTCTTCCTCGAGGCCTGGATCCTGCGGCGCTGGGGCCCGGCCATGCTGGAGATGGTCGAGAAGCGGCTGGCCATGTGGAGCATCATCGGCATCGTGGTGCTGGTCGGCGCCATCCTCGCGGTCAAGCTTCTCTGACCGGGCGAGCCGCATCGACGGCGGCGCACGGCCCGGCTATGAACGTCGTCCGATGAGAGGCCTGTACCGACTTCTGACGCGGTGGTGGACCGCCTTCGCCCTGGCGGCCTCGCTGGCCATGCTGGCGGCGGCGCACGCCTTCGAGCGGTTCGGCGACCTCGCCCCGTGCAACCTCTGCCTCAAGCAGCGCGAGGTCTACTGGGGCGCCGTGGCCATCGCCCTGACCGCCACCCTGTGGCACGTGGTCAGCCGCGGCAGCCGGGGCACGCCGCGCATCGCCGCCTTCCTGCTGGCGGTGACCTTCGCCACCGGGGCCGTCACCGCCGTGTTCCACATGGGCGGGGAGCTGGACTGGTGGTCGCTGCCGGCCGCCTGCGCCGGCGGGGGCGAGGTCGACCTCGAGAGCCTGACGGCACTGGCGCTGGGCACCGGACCGGTGGCCCGGCCGGCGATGTGCGACGCCGTGGTGTGGAGCTTCCTCGGCCTGTCCATGGCAGGGTGGAACGCCCTGATCTCGGCCGCATTGGCCGTGTTCAGCCTGCTCGCCGCCAAGAGGCCCAAGGATGCCCGCGCCCCACGCATCTGACCCGACCCACGGCCGCGTGCCGCTGGCCCGTCCCGGACGGGGCGCGAGCAAGCGTCGGCGCGACGAGATCCTGCGCGTCGACCACGCCGGCGAGTACGCGGCGGTGCAGATCTACCGCGCCCAGCAGGCGGTGTTCGCGGGACGGCCGGGCAAGGAGGTCATCGCCGCCGACATGGCGGAGATGCGGGCCCAGGAGCAGGTCCACCTCGACCGCTTCAACGCCCTGCTGACCGCCGAGAAGGTCCGGCCGACGGCGATGACGCCGGTGTGGCGGCTGGCGGCGTTGGGCCTCGGAGCCGGCACGGCCCTGCTCGGCGAGAAGGCGGCGCACGCCTGCACCGAGGCGGTGGAGAGCGTCATCGAGGAACACTACGCCGACCAGATCGCCGAGGTGCGCGAGCGCGATCCGGAGCTGGCGGCGGAACTGACCCGGTTCCGCGACGAGGAGCTGGCCCATCACGACCACGCCGTCGCCCACGGCAGCCGCGAGGCGCCGGGCTATCGCCTGCTCAGCGCCGTCATCAAGGCGGGATGCCGGGCGGCGATCAAGATCAGCGAACGGGTCTGACATCGAAGGCCAGCAGCAGGGTGCGCTGGGCCGGTTCGTTGTTGTCGTCCGACAGGATGTAGAGGCGCACCGCGTCGCCGTGGCGGACGGCCGCGATCCCCTCGAAATTGTCGGTGGTGCCGGGCAGCTTGAGCTCGACGAGCACTGGCCCGAGGGCGCCGTCGGCGGCCATGCGGCGCACGCGGGCGCGGGCGTCGATCGGCGGGCTGTAGGAGCGCTGGACCACGAAGAAGCCGTCGCCGGCCGGGTCGCGGTCCATGCCGGTGATGCGGTAGTCGCTGTCCGGCAGCGGGGTTTCCGGGAAGGGGACGAGCACGGTGCAGGCGGCCGGACGGCAATCCCACACGCCGCCGGACTCGCCGGCCACGCGCCAGCCGCCGTCGGCGCGGGCGGCCACGCCCTCCATGCCGTCGTTGAGGGCGAAGGCGAAGTCCGGCGAGGTCAGCAGGGTCGGCCGGTCGGCGGGACGCCGCGCCGGGCCGTAGCTCCACAGGCGGTGGTCGCGCTCGAAGCCCACCAGCAGGGTCCCGTCGGCGAGAATGGCGAGGCTCTCGGCGTCGCGCTCGGTGCGCTCGACCACCGGCTGGCCGTCGAGCCGGGTCAGCGGCCGCACCGCCAGCGCCTCGAGGCCGGCGAGGTCGCCGTCGCGGTCGAGCCGGAGCCGGCCGCGCGCCAGCAGGCCGTTGTCGACCACCGACAGGAAGTTCCCGTCGTCGAGCAGCTTGAGGTCGGACAGGCTGTGCAGCGGCGAGTCGGCGTCGGCGACCAGCTCCAGCCCGCCGGCGAAGTCGACGCCCTCGGCGAGGGCGGCGCCGCCCGGCAGGCCGAGACCGACCGGGCGGGTCGAGGCGGCGGCAGGCGTCCAGCCGGGCTCGACCGCCAACGGCGGCGGCACGGCCACGGCGCCGG
>JAEYTA010000059.1 GCA_023434265.1 Pseudomonadota bacterium | reverse complement strand
TCTGCATCGCCCGCGCCGGCGGCGGGGTGAACGAGAACTTCACCGTCCGCAAGATTTCCTTCGGCGAGGGCGTCGAGCGCGTCTTCCCGATCCTGTCGCCGAACATCGAGTCGATCGAGGTCAAGCGTCGCGGCGTCGTCCGTCGCGCCAAGCTGTATTATCTGCGCGATCGCCGCGGCAAGTCGGCCCGCATCGCCGAGCGCCAGACCCAGCGCGCCGCCAAGGGCGAGGTCGCCGTGCCGGAAACCGGCGTCGCCGAGACCCCCGCCGCGGACAACACCGAGGCCTGATCCGCTTCGGTCGCATGAATGACGAAGGCCCCGGCGGAGAACGCCGGGGCCTTTTTCATGCGTGGAGCAAGGTTACTGCGGGAACAGCCGGCTGCTGGCGTCGCGCTGTCCCTGCAGGCTGTGCTTCAGGTCGCGCATCTGGTCGTGGCCCTCGCGCACCTTGTCCCAGGCGCGGCGGATGGTTTCGCGGGTGGTGGCGGAGATGTCGGAGTCGTCCAGCGCCCTCTCGAAGCGGGCCTTGACGGAATCCTCGGCGCTCTCGACCGCGCCGACCACGGTCAGCTCGTCGCGCAGCAGGGCGTGTTTCACGTCGGTGAAGGCGCGCTGGGCCTTGGCGAGGATGGAGCCGTCGACGTGGGGCTCGCCGCCCATCTGGCGGACCGTGAAGCCCAGTTCCTCGGCGAGTCGGCGGCGCTCGAAGGCGCGACGCTCGAACAGCTCGCGGTGGCCGGGGTCGGCGGTGCCCTCGGCGGCGTCCCGGTAGCCCTCGGCGCTGTCGAGCGTGACGCCGATCAGGCCGTTGAGGACATGCACGTCGTGGCGGTTGGCGTTGGGCATGGCGCGGCTCCCCGAAAAGGGTCGCTGCTGAAACGTCGCCCCGGAGCGTATGGTTGCGCTTCAGTCGCCCGCCAGCTCGCGGCAACGCACCACGAAGCCGCCCGGGGCGATGCCATCGGCGGGCTGGAGCGGCCCCACCGACTGGGCGCCATACACGGCACGCACCGGCTGCCCATCGGCGATGCGGCGCAGCAGGTCGCGGTCCACGGCGCCGGACGCCACGACGCCGGGCCCCGGGGCCGACAGGTCGGCGACGAGGGCGAAGGCCTCGTTCCCCGCCCCGACGGTCAGCCGGTCCTCGCTGCCGATCTTCTCGAACCCGGCGACGGTGGCCTGAAGCATCGGCCGTGGCGTCGCGAGGCAGTCGAGCAGCAGACGCGGCGTGCCGCCGGCGTCCACGAAGGCGAGCCGCTCGGCCGTCGCCGGCGGCGCGGGCGTCTCCGACGCCTTCGGCAGCGCAGGCTCAGAAGGAGAAGCGGGGGCGGGTTCGGCGGGCTGCGGAGGGTCTTCCCGCCCGCAAGCCGCGAGGGCGAACAGCAGGGCGGCGAGGGCGGCGGCCTGACGCATCGGGATTCTCCTCAGAGCTTGGTGCGGAGCGACCAGAGTTCGGGGAAGCAGCGGCGCTGCAGGGTTTCGGCCAGATAGGCGACGCCGGCCGTGCCGCCGGTGCCCGGCCGGCGGCCTATGATGCGCTCGACCGTGACCACATGCTTGTGTCGCCACGTCAGCAGGGCGTCGTCGAGGTCGACCAGCTTTTCCGCGAGCTGGTAGAGCGGCCACCAGCGGGTGGTGTCGCGATAGACCTCCAGCCATGCCGCCTCGACGGCCTCGGAAGGCTCGTAGGGCTGGCTGACGTCGCGGTTCAGCACTTCCAACGGAACCGGCAGGCCGGCGACCGCGAGCTGGGACAGGGCGTCGTCGTAGAGGCTGGGGGCCGCCAGCGCCGCCTTCAGCGCGGCATGGGCAGCCGGCCGCCCCTCGTGGAAGCGCAGGAAGCGGGCGTCCTTCAGGCCCAGCATGAACTCGAAGCGCCGGAACTGGTCGCTCTGGAAGCCGGAGGAGGTTCCGAGGCCGCCGCGGAAGCGCAGATAGTCGGCCGGGGTCATGGTGGCCAGGATGTCCCAGCTCATGGTCATCACGGCCTGGATGCGGCTGACCCGGGCCAGGCTCTTGTAGGCGGGGACCAGGTCGCCGGCCCGGACCAGCGACTGCGCCAGCGCCACCTCGTGCAGGATCTGCTTGAGCCACAGTTCCTTGGTCTGGTGGATGACGACGAACAGCATCTCGTCGTGCTGGTCCGACAGCGGATGCTGGGCGGCGAGGAGGTCGTCGAGCGCCAGATAGCCGGAATAGGTGATGTCGGAGGGGGCGGCCGGTTCGGTCATGGCCGACCTATCGCGCGGGCCGCGTCGGGGCTCAAGACTCCTCGCCGTCGCGGCGGGCCGGATCGAAGGTGTTGTCGACCCGGTCGTCCCACCCTTCGCGATCCGACTTGAAGGCGAGCCCCATCAGCACCCAGGCCAGGGCGACCGTGCCGAGGACGCCCAGCGAAAGGGCGATCCAGCCGTGGAGATTGAGTTCCCCGCCGCCGATGCCGCGCCACAGCGCGGCCAGTCCCCAGGTCGAGGCAGCGGCGATGGCGACGGCGAGGAGAAGATTGCGCAGCAGGCGGGCGAGGGGAGGCATGCCGCCGCCTTACCGCAACCGGCCTAGCGCTGCACCCACTGGCCCTGGGCGTTGCGGTACCACTGGCCCGAGCTGATGCGCGGCAGGACGATGGTTTCGAAGGCGCGGGCGGCGGCGACGTCGACCGACACGCCGGTCTCCTGCGCCGCGCGGGCGTAGGCCTGGCGGCGGCCGTCGTTGACCGCCTCGACCGCGGCGGTGAGGGCGGCGTCGGAGCTCGCTGTGCGGAAGGCGAGGTAGCCGGTGGCCAGTTCGCCGACCTCGCCGCGCGCCTTGGCGGCGTCGACGAGCGACTTCTGCTGGGCGGTCTGGGCGAAGGCCGCGCCCGCGGCCACGCCGAGGGCGGCGATGGCGGCCGTCACGACGAAGAGCTTGCGGAGAGTCATGGCTGAGGCCTTTCGCATCAGAACAGGTTCGGGTTCTCGCGCAGCAGCTCTTGGAGCTCCTGGTCGAGGCGGACGCGCACGTCGGCGTCCAGCTTGGCGTAGATCTGGATGGGGTCGACCTGCAGCCGGACCGTGGGCGTGCAGGCGGCGGCGCCCAGGGCGACGAAGCCGAGGAGGGCGACGGTTCTGCGCGTCTTCTGCCGGGTCATGATCGAGGCTCCATGCGGGATCGCCGGCATCTAAACGCCATCCGTGGTGAACGGGTTCTGAACGGCGAAGGTGGCCGGATCACGGCGTCGTGTCGGGCTCGCCGTTGCGGGCCCGGTTCAGCTCCAGCAGGTCGCTGACCAGCTGGTTGGCGTTGAGGGTGGTGTCGAGCGTCAGGTCGATCTGCGTGCCAGAGGGCAACGGCAGTTCGTGGTTGAGGAATTCGCGGCTGATGAATTCGTCGATCGGGATGTGCAGCTCCTGCCGCTGCGGCGGATCGTGGCGGCCGCGGATGCGGAACAGGACGCTCAGCCGACCCTCGTCGAGGCTGTTCACCTCGGCCGAGAGGATGTCGAACGACAGGTTCTCCATGGCCTGGTAGGCCAGATCCTGCACGGTGTTGGGCGGCACGGCCTCGCCGCCGCCGCCGGCCTCGAGCCCGCTCAGCGCCTCCCGCTGGATCGACAACCGGCCCGGCTGGACCGCGGCCAGCGTGCCGCCGGTGACGCGCACCCCGGCGACGGGGTCGTATGTGAACGGCAGGCGGCCGGAGACCACGGCGTCCAGCTGCACCTTGTCGGCGAAGCCCGAGCCGGCGATCACCTCGCCCAGCTGAACATTCTCCAGCACCAGCACGCCGCCGAAGGGCTGGGCGCGGTCCAGCGGCACCGAGAACGGCTCGACGCGGATCGTCCCGCCGGCGGCGGTCAGGTCGCCGCCCTGGATGGTCACCGCCGCCTTGTCGAGGCCGAAGACCAGTTCGACGTCGGTCAGCGGCGTGACCGACTCCAGCCGGTCGGCGGTGAGCCGCTGGCCCGGGGCGGCGACGAGCGGCGCGAGGCTGGTGAAGTCGATGGTTCCGCGCAGGCCCTTCACCGGCCCGACCGGGCTGACGAAATCCAGGCCGGGGACGGTCAGGCGGCCGCCACTGGAGCCTTCGGCGCCCTCCACCCAGTCCACACGCCCCTCGAAGGCGACCGAGCCGGTCGCCGGGGAGCCGACGAAATCGCCGGCAAGGGGGCTGAGGTCGGCGGGCTGCAGGCCGCCCTCGGCGAAGACGATCGACGGCGCGTCGATGGCCACTCCGCCGGCGCCCGCCCGCCCGTCGTGGGCGAGGTCGAGGCGGCCGAGGACGGTTCCGTCGCGCACGAGATCGAAAGCGCCGCTCCACTGCTCGCCGGCCAGCCGGGTCGAGCCGCGCGCGGTCAGCGGATTGAAGCGGGCCGGGGTGGTGAGGTCGACCAGGCCCGCGGCGTCGGCGCGGATATCGAGCCCGATGCCGCGCGGCCCGCCGGTGGCGACGAGGGCGCCGTCCGCGTCGCGCACCCCGACGGCGAGGAAGGGCGCGTCGCCGTCGACCCCCTGCAGCCGGGAGTCGGAGCGCCACGCCCCGTCCGCCACCGCCAGCAGCGGGCGGTCGGCCGGGCACAGGGCGCCGGACAGGTCGGTGATGTCGTTCTCGCCCAGCTCCAGCCGCTCGATCGAGACCGGCGAACAGCCGGCGGCGCGGTAGGTGACGCGGCCGTTCTCCGAGGCCAGCTCGCCGCGCGTCGTCAGGGCGATGCCGCGGCCGAGATCGAAGTCGAGGGCGGCGCGGCCGTCCAGCGTGGCGGTGAAGCCGCCGGGGGTCAGCCGCCAGCGCGGGATGTCGAAGGCGGCCTCCGGCAGGCCCCGTCCGCGCGTCGTCGCCAGCGACAGGGCGCCGCCCCCCGCTTCGCCGCGCGCCGCGGCGAAGAGCGGCCCCGACGCCGGCGACAGGGTCAGCACGCCGCCGTTGGCGGGGCGGATGCGCGCCGGAGGGCCGAGGACCAAGCGGGTTCCCGAGGACCCCGTCGACAGCCGGAAGGCCGGGACCTCGACGGCGAAACTCGCCAGCGCCTGCTTCATCGCCGCCAGGTCGGGCGGGTCGTCGCGCCCGGCCGGCCCGAACAGGGGCCAGGCCCCCCGCGCCGCGTTCAGGCGTCCCGCCGCCTCGACGCGCAGGCCGGCGCCGGCGACGACGTCCAACGT
>JAEYTA010000196.1 GCA_023434265.1 Pseudomonadota bacterium | reverse complement strand
GACCGAAGGCGCCCGCCCCTCCCCCGCCTCCGCCGCCGACCAGCACCGCCTCGACCGTCCGCGCCCAGGCCGGCGGCTGCCAGTCGCCGTCATCGGTCAGGACCGTCGCCTCGCGTCGCGCGGCCCCGGCCGGAAAAGCCATCCGGCCGGTGGCGCGATCCACGCGAAAGGCCTCGCGCCAGGCCACGCCGTCCTCGCTGACTTTCAGGACCAGGTCATCGTCGCCGACGAGCCCGAGTTCGGCCCGACCGCTCCAGCCCGACTGGAACAGCAGCGACAGGACATCGGCGGACGTCTCCTTGTTCAGGGTCAGGCGCAGGTCGCCGTCGCCGCCGTCGGCCGCCTCGCGCGCCGCCCACAGGGCGTTGTTCAGCCGCGCCAGGAAGGGGTTGGCCGCGTCGGGCGTGGCGTTCAGGCCGAGGCGATCGAGGTCGCGGATCTCGCCGAGGCGATCGCCGAGGGGGCTCCAGCCGCCGCCCTCGCGGACGATGACGCGGGCTTCATCGTGGACCCAGGCCAGGGCGCCATCGGGAACCTCGATGCGGCTCCAGGCTCCGCCCTCGACCCGCATCAGGTCGTCCGCGGCGAAGACCGACCAGGCGCCGGCGCCGCCCTCTGTCGGCACGATGTATAGCGAGCCATCCGCGGGATCCGCGGGCGGCTCGGCCGAGGCGAGGCTTTCGACGCGGAGCTGGACGAGGGCGTCGAGCCGCGTCAGGGCCTCGTTCAGGGTGACGTGCTTCTGCATCTGGCCGGCCGCCAGATAGGGCAGGCCGAGGCGGGCGGACTGGTCTTCGCTCATGGGGATGATCTCCGGGAGGGTTGTCGGAGATCAGTCTGCGCGCGCCGCTATCTCAGGGGGGCTCAGGACGCTGCCTCCCCCTGAATTCCGTTTCATATCAATCCGGGAGCTTCAGAAATTGCGAAGTCCAAACATTAACTCCCGGCGCCGTTTCAATCGTGAAGGTAGACGACCCGCCGCAGTCTCGGGTCGTTCCTGACGGTCGCGAGATGGCGGTCGTGGTCGCCGGCCGCCCGCGCCTCCCGTTCGCTGGCCTCCACCCAGTGCGTGCTCTCGATGTCCTTCTGGAGCGCCTTGGCCGCCATCAGGTGTCCGCGCAGCAGCATGTCGGCGACGTTGGGCACGAAGTCGAGGAAGGGGACCTCGCCGATCGCCGTGGTGACGCTGTCGAGGCCGAGGTAGCCCAGCATGCGGATGACGGTTCCCGGCCGGGCCTTCACCAGCACCGCCTGCCACAGCAACCAGCCCGCCGTGCCCACGCTGTAGGCCGTGCCGACCACGGGAATCCACGTCAGCAGGCCGTCCAGACCGATTCCGAAGGGACCGAGGCCGACGACGCGGTCGGACAGCTTCTTCACGCCCTCGACATTCGACCAGATTTTCTCGATATCGCCGATGGTCCGTCTGGCCATTCCCATCCTCCGAAGCGGGACCGTAACGCGCCATGACGACCGGCGTTCACCATGAAGGCAAGCGCCGGGTTCCGGCAGGCCTCATCCTGTTCCATCTCGCGGCCCTCGCGGCGGTCGGCGCGCCTCTGGCCTTCGCCGTCGCGGCGCTGAGCGGAATCGAACACCGATGGGTCGACATCTTCGCGCAATTCACCGCCCCGGCCCTGATGGCGGCCCTGGCCCTGGCGGCCGGGTTTCTGGCGCTGCGGCGACGGCGGTGGGCGATTGCGGCCAGCGTCGCGGCGGCGCTGTTGCTGACGGCGGTATGGCCCGAATGGTTCCCCCCCGTGGGCCGGCCGGAGGCGGGCGCCCCGACCGTTCGCCTGTATTCGGCCAACGTCTGGACCGGCAACACCGACGCGGCGGCGGTCGCGGCCTCGATCCGGCGGGCCGACCCGGACATCGTCGTGCTCGTCGAGATCGGGACCGTGGCGGACCAGCGGATGCTGGCGGCGCTCGAGAGCTTTCCGTACCGGCTCGGCCGGCCCGCCCTGGAGCGGCCGAACCGCACCGCCCGCTCGGTGATCGCGTCGCGCTATCCCCTGACCCCGCTGCCCGGCGGCGGCGACGGCCTGAACGCCGGGGGCGCGCGCGTCGACACGCCGCTCGGGCCGGTCAATGTGGTCGGCGTGCACCTGACGCGGCCGTGGCCGTTCATGCCGGCCGAGGGCCAGATCACCCAGGCGAGCGCCCTGGCGGCGCGTTTGCGGCGACTGGACGGGCCCGTCATCGTGGCCGGCGATTTCAATAGCGTCTCCGACGCTCGCATCGGCCGGCAGATCAAGGCGCAGACGGGGCTCGTGCCGGCTCCGGGATTCCCCGGCACCTGGCCGGCCGCCCTGCCCTCGCCGCTGGCGGTGACCATCGACCAGGTCTGGCGCTCGCCCGACCTGGCCCTGCTCCGCCGCCGGGTGCTCGCCCCGGTCGGCTCGGACCACCGGCCCGTGCTGGTGGAATTCACCCGGGCCGCGCGCCCGCCAGCTTCGCCAGCCGCTCGGCGTGACCCGTCGCGGGGAAGTCCTCCGCCACCCAGGCCGCCTCGAACGCCCTGAGCAGACGGCCGGTCTCGGGACCCGCCTGCACGCCGAGCCGGGCGAGATCGCGACCGCCGACCGGCAGCCTCGGCGGGGTCCAGCCTTCGGCCACGGCCAGCAAGGGACCGGCGTCGGCCGCGCGGGCAGGCTCGTCGGCCAGCCGCAGGCGGAGGGCGTCGGCCGCGGCGGCGCCGCCGTGGCGGTAGACCACCGCGCGGGCGGCGGCCTCGCTCATCGACAGATCGGTTTCCGGCAGGGCCCGGGCCGCCGCCGCCAGACGGTCGCGCGTCGCGTTGGGCAGACGCAGGCGGCGGCTGATCTCCACCGCCACCGCTTCCTGCGGCCGAACCAGCGTCATGAGCCGCACGACGGGATCGTCGCTGATCCCGACCATGGATTCAAAGGTCGGGGAGATTTCGGCCTCGGGCAGGATGCGGGCCAGCACCCCGGCCCCGACCATGGCCGCCACGGCCGCGCGCGGGTCGGGGGCGGCGAGCAGCTTCATCAGCTCCTTCGACACCCGCTCGGCCGATAGCCGCCCCATGCCGGGGGCGAGGGCGGCGCAGGCGGCGAGGCCGAGCGGGTCAGGCGCGCCGCGGCCGTACCAGGCGAAGAAGCGGAAGAAGCGCAGGATGCGCAGATAGTCCTCGCGGATGCGGGTCTCCGGATCCCCGACGAAGACGATGCGGCGCGCGAGGGCGTCGGCGACGCCCTCCCCGGTCGGATCGAGGACCCGGCCGTCGACATCGGCGTAGAGGGCGTTGAGACGGAAGTCGCGGCGGGCGGCGTCCTCGGCCCAGTCGTCGGTGAAGGCGACGGTGGCGTTGCGGCCGTCGGTGGAGACGTCCCGGCGCAGGGTGGTGATCTCGAACGGCCGACGCTCGGCCACCGCCGTGACGGTGCCGTGGGCGACTCCGGTGGGGACGGCCTTCAGACCGGCGGCGCGGATGGCCTGCTCGGTTTGCTCGGGGCGCAGGGTGGTGGCGATGTCGACGTCGTCGACCGGCTGGCCGATCAGGGCGTTGCGCACGCAGCCGCCGACGAAGCGGGCGCAGCCGGGACCGCCGGCCGCCTCCAGCGCCGCCATCACCCGCCGGGTCGCGGGGGCCTCGAGCCAGGGCTGGCCGGTCAGGATCATGCCGCGTCCTCCCCGACCGCGACGGCCGGCGCCGGCTCGTCGCCATAAAGGCGCGAGCGCAGGGCCCGCACGATGCCGGCGGTGACGCCCCAGATGTAGCGCTCCTCCCACGGCATGGCCCAGAACCAGCGGCGCGGCTCGCCCTCGCGCTGCCAGGAGTCGCGGCGATGGTTGGCGGGATCCATGAGGAAGTCCCACGGGACCTCAAACACCTCGGCCACCTCGTCCGGCGACGGGCGGGTGTCCGGGCTCTCGGCCAGCCAGCCCACCACCGGAGTGACGAGGAAGCCGGTGCCGGTCTCGTAGGCGTCGCCGAGGCCGAGCACCTCGACCCCCGCGGGATCGAGGGCGACCTCCTCCCACGCCTCGCGCAGGGCGGCCTGCGCCGCCGTCTCGCCCGCGTCGAGGCGGCCGCCCGGGAAGGCGATCTGGCCGGTGTGGCTGGCCAGGCTGTCGGAGCGGCGCGTCATCAGCACGGCCGCCCCCTCGGGCCGGGCGATGACGGGCACCAGCACGGCGGCGGGGCGCAACCGGCGCAGCGGCCGTTCGGCGTCGGGGTTGAGGTCGAAGTCGGAGCGCACCGCCCCGGCGTCCGGCGACCATGAGGCCGGCGGCGACAGGCGATCCAGAAGGCGCGCGCGGAGGGTGGTCAGGCTCATGTCACGCCCGCTCCCGCGGGGCCGAGGGCGAAGGCGGCGCCGCTGGAGCGCACCGTCAGCCGGTCCTCCACGACCTCGGCCATGTCGACGAGCTGGTAGAACACCGGGCGGGCGATGCGGGCCCACAGCTCGGCCCGGACCCTGACGCGCGGGGACGGCTCGCCGGTGACGGGGTCGGTCTCGACCTCGATCGGGAACTCCGGTCCGGCCGCGACCTCGTCGCCGACCTCGGTGACGAAGACCAGGGCGTCGCCGCGCCGGTCGACGGAGACGGCGCGGAACGGCAGGTCCTCGACCCGGATGGACAGCTTCTCCACCGGCGTGACGAGGCAGTAGCCGTCCGGGTCCTTGCGCAGCACCGTGGAGAACAGCCGCACCAGTTCGGGCCGGCCTATCGGCGAACCCTCGTGCAGCCACACGCCGTCGCGGCGGATGAGGATGTCGATGTCGCCGCAGCGGGCCGGGTTCCACAGGTGCACCGGCGGCAGGCCGCGGCCGGGGGCCTGACGCGCCGCCTCGGTCACGCCCGCCAGTCCGGTCTTCGGGTCCCCATGCTCGGCCATGACGCAGACTTAGGGCGCGCCGCGCCAGGCGCAAAGCGGTCAGGCGGGGCGGACGACGCCTTCGGGTTCGCCAGGGCCGGCCCACATCACCCGCCGCGGGTCGACCGGGCCCGGCAGGCGCGGCCCCGGCGCATGCCGGAAGCCGAAGCGCCCGAAGTAGGGCGGGTCGCCGACCAGCAGCACACCCGTCTCGCCGGCGGCTTCGAGGCAGGCGCGGACCAGGGCGGCGCCCATGCCTTCGCGACGGCTTTCCGCCTCGACCGCGATGGGGCCGAGGAACAGGGCCGCGCTCTCGCCGACGCGAATCGGCCACAGCCGCACCGAGCCGATGGTCCGCCCCTCGCTGCGGATGACGAAGCCGAAGACGGGGCGCGCCGGCTCGCGCAGGCGTTCGGCGGTCTTGGCGAAGCGGCCGGGACCGAAGGCGGCCAGCACCAGGGCGTCGACCGCCGCGGCGTCGCCGGCGGCTTCGGGCTCGACGCGCCAGGCGGCGGCTGCATCGGAAGGGGAAAGGGGGGCGTGGGACATGGGGCGCGCGCACCTAAGGCCCGCGGCCCCGGGAATCAACCGGCTTTCGTGAAGTCCGGGGCGCGCTTCTGGGTGAAGGCCATGAAGGCCTCCATGGCCTCGGGACTGTTCATCTGGCTGCCGAAGGCCTCGCCCTCGACCTGCATGCGCGCCCACAAGGCCTCCGCGTCGCGCATCAGACGCTTGGTCTTGCGGATGGAGTTGGGCGCCCGGGCCGCCAGCCGGGCCGCCAGATCGGCCGCTGTCGCCTCGACCTCGTCGGCCGCGACGGCGCGGTTGGCGAGGCCCCACGCCACAGCGGTGCGGCCGTCGATCGGCTCGCCCAGCGCAAAGATCTCGAACGCCCGCTGGTGCCCCACCACCTGAGGCAGCAGCAGCGACGACGCCGCCTCCGGGGCGAGGGCCAGGTTGATGAAGGGGGCCGAAAGCAGGGCGTCCTCGGCCACCACCACCATGTCGCAGTGGAGCAGCAGGGTCAGGCCGATGCCCACGGCCCGGCCGCGCACCGCCGCCACCGCCGGCTTGTCGAGGTCGGCGAGGGCCTTGAGGAAGCGAAACACGGCCATGTCGAACGGCTGGTCGGTCTGCGAGCCGATGGCGATGAAGTCGCCGATGTCGTTGCCGGCCGAGAAGCTGTCGCCCTCGGCCCGGAACAGCAGCACCCGCACGGCGTCGTCGGTCCGCGCCCGCTCGGTCGCCTCCGACATCGCCGCGTACATCGCCTGGGTGATCGCGTTCTTCTTCTCCGGCCGGTTCAGCGTGACGGTGAGCACGCCGTCCTTCAGCTCGGTCCCGATGTGGTCGGTCATGCCGCCTCCCCTTGCGACGTCAGGCTCCACCAGTCGACGCCGTCGGCGTCGCGGACGCGTTCGACCCGTCCCTGGCGGAGCAGATGGTTGAGATGGGCCAGGCTCTCGCCGGTGGCCATGCCGCGCACGCCGTCGCCGACGGGGCGGGCGAACAGGGCCGGAAACACGTCCACCGCCCGCTTCGGCGTCTTCAGCGACCGCTCCAGCCGGCGCAGCGCCGTGCGGTGGCCGCGCAGCAGAGCGTCGAGCCGGCTGTGCACGCCCTGGAACGGCTCGCCGTGCGAGGGCAGCACCAGCACCTCCTCGGGGAACACCGACTTCATCCGCTCCAGCGAGACCAGCCAGTCGCCCAGCGGGTCCGCATCCGGCTCCGTCGGCCAGACCGAGACGTTGGAGGAAATCTTCGGCAGGATCTGATCGCCGCCCAGCACCACCCCGTCGGCCTCGCGCCACAGGCAGGCGTGCTCCGGACTGTGGCCCTCGCCGACCACCACCCGCCAGTCCTCGCCGCCAATCGACAGGCGGTCGCCCTCCCGCAGGCGCACGTAGCCGGCCGGCATCGCCGCCACGGCGCGACCGAACTGGCCGAACTCGCGGCGGTAGCGTTCGATCTGGTCCTCGTCCCAGCCCGCCGCGCGATAGAAGGTCGCGCCGGCCTCCGGCGCCGGCTGCCCGGTGTCGGCCAGCAGCATGCGGGCGGTGACATACTCCAGCCGCGTCATCAGCAGCGGGGCGGCGAACCGCTCGCACAGCCAGCCGGCCAGGCCGATATGGTCGGGGTGCATGTGGGTGCAGATCACCCGGGTCACCGGCCGCCCCTCCAGCGGACCCGCGAGCAGTGCGTCCCACGCCGCACGGCTCGCCGGCAGGTTCAGGCCCGTGTCGACCAGCGCCCAGCCTTCGCCGTCCCGCACGGCGTAGACGTTGATGTGATCCAGCGCGATCGGCATGGCCAGCCGCATCCACAGGACGCCGCGCGCGACCTCGACCGCATCGCCCGTCCCCGGCGGCCCGGCGAACGGATAGGTCAGGCCGCGTGCGCCCGTCTCCGCCTCTGTCGCCACGCCGCCGTCGGCCAAGTCCGTCTCCAATTGCAACCCATCAAGGTGATACGCCCAAGCCCGGGCGCGCGTCCAGCCTCGGGTTGTTCGGGCTTGACCCCGGGGCGGGGAAGGCCAAGGGTGAAGAACAGGGAATTTCCATCTGGGGAGTGGACCGGTGTTCAACCACAAGATGCTTGCCGTGCTTGTCGGCGCCTGCGCCTTCTTCCTCGTCGCCGAACCGGCGTTCGCCCAGAAGGGCGTGCCCGGTCCGGGCGCCGGGGCCCCGGGAGGCACCTGGGCGCCCAATGTGCCCCCCGGCAGCCTCGTCGATCCGCCCGCCGGAGCGGCCATCACGCGCGACAACATGAGCGGCTCGCGCCTGAATCGTCAGCGGGAGGAGGAAAGCCGCATGGCGGAGCGCCGCCGGCGCGCGGAGCGCGGCGAAGCCTTGGCGCCGATCAACGCCGATCCCGCGAGGGTGCGTCGCCTCGCCGGCGAAGTCGCCGCGGCGGCCGGCCTGGACTGCCAGATGACCGAGGTCGCTCATCCGGGCGTCACCCCGCAGGAGGCTCCGATCTACGAAGCCGCCTGCGCCGGCGGCCCGGGCTATGTCCTGATCGCCTCGACGCCGCCGCGCTCGTACAACTGCTTCGAGCTGGCCGGCGCGGTCCTCGCCGCGCGCCTCGACGATCCGGATGCGGAGGGCATGCAGTGCGAACTGCCGGCCAACCAGAACGCCCCGGCCGTGATCGGGGGCTGGGCGCGCGAAGCCGGAGTCGCCTGCCAGGTCGACCAGGCCGCCGCCGTGGGACGAAGCGTGGACGACAACCTGATCTATGAAGTGGGTTGCGGCGGCCAGCAGGGTTACTGGCTGGAACGGACGGCCGCTGGCTGGTCGCTGCAGGACTGCGCGGCCATCGCCGAGGCCGGGGAACGCTGCCTGTTTACGCGGCCATCCCGCAACTGATCGATCGCCAACGAGACGATGGCGCCGGCCCGGGGTTCGCCCCGGGCCGTTTTCCTGCGCGCCCAGCGTCCGTGGCCGCCCGCTTCGCGCCTTGACCCCGCCACACCGGACCGCCAAGGGTTCGCCGACGACCTTCCCCATCCCGGAGTCTGTTTCGTGTTCACCAGAAAGACGCTCGGCGTGATCGCCGCCCTGGCGCTCGCCCTCGGCGCCGCCCAGCCTGTCCTCGCGCAGACCGCGCCCAGCGACTCCCGCGACACCGAGGATTCCGACCGCGCCAGCGGCGCGGTCCGCGGCGAGCGGGTCCTGCCGGGCCGAATCGGCGACCGCCGTCAGGGCCGCGGCGCGCCGCGCGGCCAGCCGCGCCGGCAGCAGGAAGAGGCCCCGGCCGCCCCGACCGCCGAGCAAATTCTCGCCTCCGCCCAGGCCCAGGTCGCCGCCGCCGGCGTCGACTGCCAGGTGACGGAAGCCACCAACCCCGGGCTGATCGGCGAGGCCCAGGTCTACGAGGCCGCCTGCGCCTCCGGCCCGGGCTACATCCTGATCGCCTCCACCCCCCCGCAGGCCTTCAACTGCCTGGAGCTGGCGGGCACCGCCTACCTCGCCCGCCTGAACGACCCGGCGGCCGACGTCGGTCAGCAGTGCGTCATGCCGGCCAACCAGAACGGCCTCGCCGTGATCGGCGGCTGGGCCCGCGAGGCGGGCGTGACCTGCACCGTCGACGAGGCCCTCGCGGTCGGCAAGAGCGAGGCCAACAACGTGGTCTACGAAGTCGGCTGCGCCGGCGTCGACGGCTATCGTCTGGAGAAGGCCAACGGCCAGTGGAGCCTGCAGGACTGCCTGCAGATCGTCTCGGCCGGCGGATCCTGCCGCTTCACCACCGCCGAGGAGCAGAACGCCACCTTGCAGGCCAGGCTGGCCGGCACCGAGGCGGCTGACTGCGGCGTGCAGCAGGTGCGCGTGATGGGCTCCAACGCCAACGGCCGGTTCTACGAGGTCAAGTGCGCCGCCGAGGGCGAAGGCTTCATCGCCCGCATCAAGGACGACGTGACCCAGCAGATCTACCCCTGCGCCACCGCCCAGCGGATCGGCGGGGGCTGCACCCTGACGCCGGCTCCGGCCGCCGCCCCGGCGACCGAGCAGTAAGGTATCCGCGAGATCGACGGCGACGCCCCGGAGAAGACTCCGGGGCGTCTTCGTTTGGGTGATCGGCGCTTCACAGACCCGCCCGACGCGGCGTAGGCATGGCCCATGCGCATCGCCACCTGGAACGTGAACTCGGTCAACGCCCGCCTGCCGACCGTGCTGGCGTGGCTGGAGGCCGCCCGGCCTGACGTGGTCGGCTTCCAGGAGATCAAATGCCTGGACGAGAAATTCCCGCGCGAGGCCTTCGAGGACCTCGGCTACAACGTCGAGATTCACGGCCAGAAGAGCTACAACGGCGTCGCCCTGCTCTCGAAGCATCCGATGTCCGACGTGCATCGCGGCCTGCCCGGCGTCGACCCGACGGGCATCGAGGCGGAGGGCGAGCAGTCCCGCTACATCGAGGCCCTGATCGAGGCGCCGCGGCCGGTGCGGGTCGGCTGCCTGTATCTGCCCAACGGCAATCCGCTCGGCACGGCGAAGTTCGACTACAAGCTGGCGTGGATGGAGCGACTGCACGCCCACGCCCGCACCCTGCTGGCGCAGGAGGAGGCCTTCACCCTGTGCGGCGACTACAACGTCATCCCGACGCCGGAGGACGCCCGCAACCCCGCCGCATGGACCAATGACGCCCTGTTCCAGCCGGAGAGCCAGGCCGCCTTCCGCGCGCTGCGTCATCTCGGGCTCTATGACGCCGGCGAGCTCGGCAAGCAGCCGCCGGGGACCTTCACCTTCTGGGACTACCAGGCCGGGGCCTGGCAGCGGGACCACGGCATCCGCATCGACTTCCATCTGCTGTCGCCCCAGGCCGCGGATCGCTTCCGCGACGTCGAAACCCACCGCGACGCCCGCGACATGGACAAGCCGTCGGACCACGTGCCGGTGGTGGTCGAACTGGAGGACTGAGCCTTGGCCGAGGCGTTCCGGCTCATCCTGCTGGCGGCCCTGGCCGCGGCGGCGCTGACCACCGGGGCGCTGCTGCTGGCCTGGTGGATGGAGCCGGTCCGGCGCATGAAGCGCGCGCTGCTCCGCTCGCTGGGCGCGGTTCCCGAGGCGGAGGCGTTGTCGCCGGCCGAGGGCCGCGCCGCCGGGCTCGACTTCGACGGCGCCCAGATCGCCGTGCTGTGGAACCGTGGAGCCACCGGGCTGGTCTACGCCTTCGAGGAGATCGAGGGCGGCGAGGTGATCGTGGACGGGCACGTGGTGGCGCGCGTCCGGCGGGGCGAGACGCGCAAGTCGCTGGACGTCATGGCGCCGGACGCCGAGCAGGTGGTGCTGCGGCTGATGTTCGCCGACGCACGCCATCCCGAGTTCGAACTGGCCCTGTGGGACGCCGCCCTGCCGGTGCAGACGGGCTCCCCGGGCGAGGCGCTCCGGCTGGGCCGCCGCTGGCTGTCGCATCTGGAAGCGCTGCTGAAGGGCTGACCGCCCGTCTCCTCCCCGTCGCCGGGCGATGGGAGGGGGACCGCGAAGCGGTGGAGGGGTGAAGCGGCCGCACAACCCTCCCCATTGCTGCGCAACGGGGAGGAGACTAGGAAGCCCGCATCCTGTTTTTCGAGTATCCGAGGAGCGCCCCCGTGGCCCGCCTGTTCGACGCCGTCATCATCGCCGACTGGACCGCCGCCGAGGGCAAGAAGCTGGGCGACCAGTCGGTGTGGATCGGCGTGGCCAAGCGGGACGTGCGCTTTCGCCTCTACACCGAGACCCACAATGTGGCGACGCGGGCCGAGGGCGAGGCGCTGCTCAACAAGCTGATCTCCGAGCATCGCAAGCGCGGCGACCGGCTGCTGGTCGGCTTCGACTTCAACTTCGGCTTCCCGGCGGGGACGGCGGAGCGGCTGAAGCTGCCGGGGACGCCGTGGTCGGCGATGTGGAAATTCCTCGCCTCGAACATCGTCGACAAGGCCGACAACACCAACAACCGCTACCAGGTGGCGGCCAAGATGAACCGGCTGATGACCGACGAGGCCTGGCCGTTCTGGGGCGCGCCGGCCAAGCAGGCGCAGCGCTGGCTGACCACCACCAAGCCGCCGGCCGGGGCCGGGGCCGACATCCCCGAGTTCCGCGCCACCGAGGACGCGGCGCGAAAGGGCCGGCTGCAGCCCAAGTCGGTGTGGCAGATGCACGGCGCCGGCGCGGTCGGCGGCCAGACGCTGGTTGGCCTTCCGATGGTGCGCCGGCTGCTGGAGAGCCTCGGGCCCTCCGGCGCGGTATGGCCGTTCGGGACCGGCTGGCGGGCGCTGGACACGGCCGACGTGGAGCCGCTGTCGGCGCTGGTCGTCGAGGTCTGGCCGTCGATGTTCCCGGTCAAGCCGGAGCCGGGCGAGTTCAAGGACCAGGCCCAGGTGCGGGCCACCGCCGAGGCGCTGGCGAAGATGGACGAGGCCGGCGATCTGGCGAAGGCCTTCGCCCCGCCGAAGGCCGCCGACGAGGCCTTGATCGCCCGGGTCGAGCAGGAAGAAGGCTGGATCCTCGGGGCCTGACAAAAGCGGGACTCCGGGGACGTTCCCTTGCGGGACATCACGCCCCCGGAGCGGGACTCCCGCCCCCGCGGATCAAAGGCGCTCCAGGCCGCCTGCGTCCGATCCTGACGTGGCGGCGTGCTGCAATGTCATCGCTACCCGAGGGTCTTTGACATTCCAGTCCCACCGCGTCCGCCGAGGACGCGTTCAGTCCCTGCGTGCACGTCCAGGGCGGGCTCCGGCTGCCTTTCCGGAGACCGCCCACCGCCGCTCGCGGGCGAGACAATGTCTCCACAAGACAGCTTTTCGCCCATTTTTCGCAGAGCCGGGACTCTCGCCCCTTCCGGCCTAGATGCTCCCGAAGACGGAGCCGATGACTACGGTGAGGATCAGCACCACCACGGTGAAGACGATGGCCTTGAACGGCGAGGGCTTCTTCGTCTCCAGCACCGCCTCGGCCGGGTTGGCCGGGTCGTAGCGGACGGCAACGGAGGCCCCCGGACGGTAGCGGTCGCACACCGCCTGGGCCGCCGTCTGGCGGGCGAAGCGCGGCGTCTCGCCGAACTGGATGCGGCGGCCGGTGTAGGACTGGCCGTTGACCGTCCAGGCGTAGGCGACCTCCGGGTAGTAGGCCGTCTCGCTGTCGCCCTCGGAATCCCGCTCCTCCCGCTCGCTCACCGCGGAGGACTCGACCGTGCCGGTCGCGGTCGGCCAGCCGGCGGCGGCCTCGGCCTTCTTCGCCGTGCGCAGGTGCAGGAACCAGATCAGGGCGACGACCGCCAGACCCACCAGATAGACGAGCATCGTCATGGACTTCGCCCCTCCCCGGGCGATTCGCTGAACGGCGATAACCTGAGCAGGCGGCGCGCCCGCCGTCGAGAGGGCTCGCTTAGCCGGCGATCTTCCCGAAGTCGGCGACCCGGCCCATGACGTCGCGAACCTGACCAAGAAGCTTGAGCCGGTTTTTCCGCTCGGCCGGCACGTCGGAGTTGACCAGCACCTGCTCGAAGAAGGCGTCCACGGGCGCGCGCAGGGCGGCCAGGGCGGTCATGGCGGCGGCGAAGTCCTCGCGCTCCAGCGCCGCGTCCACCGCCGTGCGGGCGGCGCCGACGGCGAAGGCCAGGGCGACCTCGGCCTCGGGCTGGCCGGGCAGGCCGGTCTGGACCATGCCGGTCGGCAGCTCGCCCTTCTTCGCCTCCGCCTTGAGGATGTTGGACGCGCGCTTGTAGCCGGCCAGCAGCTCGGCCCCGTCGTCGGTGGCGAGGAAGGCGTCGAGCGCCTCGACCCGCCGCACGATGCGGACGAGGTCGTCGTCGCCGAGGGCGAAGACGGCGTCGACGAGATCATGACGCTTGCCCTGGTCGCGGAGGAGGACCTTCAGGCGGTCGGCGAAGAAGGCGAGAAGCGCGCCAATGTTTCGAACATCATCCTCGACCGATTGGCCTTCCGGATCCTTGTTTCCGGTGTTCGCGGCGCGGAGTCCTGCGAGTTCGACAGCCCTTGCAGCTGTGATCATTCCGTCTTCCTCGTCGATTTCCAGATCGACGAGGCGAGCGACGTCTCTGCCCCACGCTTTCGCGTAGAGCTCTGCGAAAGCGGACCCGAGGACGCGCTGAAGCGCCAACGGCCGCCCGTTCTCCAGAACCAGCCGGATCACCCCCAGCGCCGCGCGACGCAGGGCGAAGGGGTCCTTGGAGCCGGTCGGCTTCTCGTCGATGGCGAAGAAGCCGACGAGGGTGTCGAGCTTGTCGGCCAGCGCCACGGCCACCGTCAGCGGCGCGGTCGGCACGGCGTCGGCGGGGCCCTGCGGGCGGTAGTGGTCGCGCACGGCGTCGGCGACGGCGTCGCCGTGGTCGGCGCGGGCGTAGTAGCCGCCGATGATCCCCTGCAGCTCGGGGAATTCGCCGACCATGCCTGAGGCGAGGTCGGCCTTGGCCAGCCGGGCGGCGGCTTCGGCCTGGTCCGCATCGGCGCCGACCAGCGGGGCGATCTCACGGGCCAGGGCGGCGATGCGCTCGACGCGCTCGGCCATGGTCCCCAGCTTCGCATGGAAGGTGACGCCCTCCAGCTTCTTCAGCCAGGCGTCGAAATTCCCCGGCTTGCGGTCCTCGTCCCAGAAGAAGCGGGCGTCGTTCAGGCGGGCGGAGAGGACGCGGCTGTTGCCGGCGGCCAGGGCCTTGCCGCCGTCGGTCGCCTCGACATTGGCGACGACCACGAAGTGCGGGGCCAGCCTGTGCGTGGCCGGGTCGCGGACGGCGAAATATTTCTGGTGCACCTTCATCGACAGCTGCACCACCTCGGGCGGCAGGTCGAGGAACTGCGGGTCCATGTCGCCGAGGATAGGCGTCGGCCATTCCGCCAGGCCGGCGACCTCGTCCAGCAGGCCGTCGTCGTCGACGAGGGCGAGGCCCCGATCGGAACAGGCCTTCTGCGCCGCCTCGAGGATGCGCAGCCGGCGGTCGGCGGCGTCGAGCAGGACGTGCTCGGCCTCCAGCTTCCTGCGGTAGTCGGCGAAGTCCTTGACCGCGAACGGCTTGCCGGAGCCGAGGAAGCGGTGACCCTCGGTCACGTCGCCGCTCTCGATCCCCTCGATCTCGAACGGGACCACCGCCCCGTCGAACAGGGCGACGATGCGCTTCAGCGGCCGCACCCAGCGCAGCGTCCCGGTCCCCCAGCGCATCGACTTCGGCCACGGGAAGCCGCGCACGATCTGATCGACCATGGCGGGGATCAGCTCGGCGGTGCGCTGGCCCTTCGAGCTGATGACGGCGAAGAAGACGCCGTCCCGCTCGACCAGCTGCTCGCGGGTCAGGCCGGTCTTGCGGAGGAAGCCCTCCAGCGCCTGCTCGGGCGCCGAGGTCTTGGGGCCCTTGAGTTCCTCCTCCCGGTCCGGCGTGGCGGCGGGCAGGCCTTCGACGACGAGCGTCAGGCGGCGCGGGCCGGCGAAGGTGGTCAGGGCCTCATAGGTCAGACCGGCGGCCTTCAGCCGCTCGCCGGCCATCCGCTCGAGGTCGCGCGCGGCGCCGGCCTGCATGCGGGCGGGGATTTCTTCGGAGAACAGTTCGAGGAGGAGCTGGGGCATCAGGCGGTTTTCCGCTCTTGTTCGACGTAGGCCATGGCGCAGGCCTTACACAGGTCGCGGATGCGGCCGATGTAGCTCTGGCGTTCGGCGACGGCGATGGCGCCGCGGGCGTCCATCAGGTTGAACAAGTGCGAGGCCTTCAGCACCTGGTCGTAGGCCGGCAGCACCAGCGCCTGGCCCTGCGGGCCGGTCATGGCCAGCAGGCGCGACACCTCGGCGACCATGTCCTCGAAGCGGCGCTTCAGACCGTCGACGTCGTAGCCGTGGAAGTTCGCCTCCGACTGCTGACGCTCGTTCTCGAGGAAGACCTCGCCGTAGGTGGTCCCCTCCCTGGTGAATTTCAGGTCGTAGACGTTGTCGACGCCCTGGACGTACATGGCCAGCCGCTCCAGCCCGTAGGTCAGCTCGCCCGAGACGACGTCGACCTCGATGCCGCCGACGCCCTGGAAGTAGGTGAACTGGGTCACCTCCATGCCGTCGCACCACACCTCCCAGCCGAGACCCCAGGCCCCGACCGTCGGGTTCTCCCAGTCGTCCTCGACGAAGCGGATGTCGTGCAGCTTCGGATCGATGCCGATCGCCTTCAGCGAGCCGAGATAGAGCTCCTGCAGGTTGTCCGGGTTCGGCTTCAGGATCACCTGATACTGGTAATAGTGCTGTAATCTATTGGGATTTTCGCCGTAGCGGCCATCGCCGGGGCGGCGGCTGGGCTGGACGTAGGCCGCCTTCCACGGGCGCGGCCCGAGCGCGCGAAGCACGGTGGCCGGGTGCAGTGTGCCGGCGCCGACCTCGATGTCGTAGGGCTGCAGGATGGCGCAGCCCTGGTCGCCCCAGTATTTGTGGAGCGTCAGGATGAGGTCCTGGAAGGCGAGCGGCTGGGTCGTCACGGCAGGCTATTTCGTCCGGGGGAGAAGGCGGCGGACCCTAGACGGGCGGCCGTTTCGCGGCAAGGCGAGGCCATACGCTTCCTTAAGCGCGGCCGCCTAGAAATCCCGGCATGCAGCTGATCGACCAGATGCGCCGGAGGGCGGCGCGACTTCTCGACGTGGAGGCGGTGCAGATCGCTCCCGCGAAGGGCGTCTTCTCGCTAAGCTTCGACGACTTCCCCGCCAGCGCCTGGACGGAGGCCGGGCCGATCCTCGCCGGGCACGGGGTGAAGGCCACCTACTACGTCAGCGGCGGCCTCTGCGGCGGCCGCAACATGGAGCGGGACCAGTACCGGCTGGAGCATCTGCAGGCGCTATACGCCGCCGGGCACGAGGTCGGCTGCCACACCTTCGGCCACACCAGCGCCCTGCGCATGAGCCGCGAGGCCCTGCGCCTGAGCCTCGACGCCAACGCCGCCTGGGTGGCCGAGCGGCTGGATGGCCACCGCATGACCACCTTCGCTTGGCCCTTCGGCGACTGTTCGTTCGAAGCCAAGCGCTATGTGCGGGGTCGGTTCGATCTGGCGCGGGGGGTCCGCGACGGCGTCAACGCGGGGCGCGAGGACCGCGGGCTGATCAAATCGATCGGCCTGGAAAGCCGAAGGCTGCCCTGCTACGACCTCGAGGCCCTGATGGCGGAGGCGGCGGAGACGCGCGGCTGGCTGACCGCCTATGGGCACGACGTATCGGACCGGCCGACCGACTATGGCTGCACGCCCGACGACCTTGACCGCGTGCTGCGACTGGCGAAGGCGGCGGGGCTGGAGGTGCTGCCGGTGGCGGCGGCGTGGGAACGGGTGCGGGCCTAGGCAGCCCGCGCGAGTTCCACCTTCCGCCCTTCCGCCCAGCGGATCAGCGCCGCCCTCGGCCAGGCGACAATCCACGAACGGGCCGTGTACTTGCCCTCCTCGATCAGCGCCTTGCGGGTCGGCGAAGAGGTGGCGGCGCGCTGAGTGTGGATCTCGCCGGGGCCCTGGTGGACCATGAAGGCGCCGTGCTTCAGCGGGTTGACCCGCAGGTAGGCGAGGCGCGGACTGATCTGCTCCAGCGGCGGGTCGTAGAACCAGCTGGAGCCCAGCATGCCGGCCATGTGCGGGCGGCGCTTCAGAATTTCGGCGGCGGTCGCCCACGCGCGGTCCCAGCCGGCCTCGTTGAAGTCGGACAGTTCGCGGCTCTCGGTGTGCACCTCCAGCCACGGCTTCCAGGCCTGGGCGGCGGCGTAGGCAGGAACGACGGACCAGCCCCAGCCCTCGCGGGCGTGGCGCAGCACCTGGCCCGGGCCCATGGGGGATGACAGGTCGATCATCTGGGTGCGGGCGCCCGGCACGCTGAGCACCAGAGAAATGCGTACGTCCTTCGCCCAGAAGTCGCGGTCGTAGGGGTCGGCGGCGGTGGTCAGGAAGTCGGCCAGCCGCTGGATCCACTCCGGATAGAGCTCCAGCACCGCCGCCGGCAGGTCGGCGGCCGGCACGCGGGCCGGCATCTCCAGCGCCCACAGGGCGACGAGGGCGCGGCGGTGGTCGTCGGTCAGGGCCGGGCCGAAGGCGGCCTGCAGACCCTCCTCGGCGCGATGGGCGGGCTGGTCGAAGTCCCAGTGCGGGGCCGACGCCTCGGCGGCGGCGGCGGCCTCGTCCTTGAGGGTATGGAGACGGGCCCGATCCTCGGCGGTCACCCGGCCGAGGACGGCCTCGAAGGTGGCGATCTGGGCTGGGGTCAGGACGTTCATGCCGCCAGTCTACGCAACGGCGGTTCGCCAACGGTTAAGCAGCGAACGAAAGGCGGCGGACCGGAGCCCGCCGCCCGGTTTCATCCTGACGGGAGGATCACTCGTCGTCCGGCGTGGGAGCCGGGTTGAGCGGGTCCTCCTCGTCGTCCACCTGGCCGTCGGTGGGATTCTGCACCGGCGGCGACTGAACCGTCGTCACCGTAGCTGCGGGCTGGCCGTTGGGCGCGGTCTGGCCGGTGGCCGGCGCGGTGGTGGCGGTGACGCCGGTCGGCGCCGGGGCCGGCGCGGCGCCGGGCGTCGGGGTCGTATCCGGAGCCGTGGGGGCGGCCGGGGCGGGGTTTGCCGTGGCCGGCGACGGGGCCGGAGTGGGAGCGGCGGCCGGAGCGGACGCCTCCGGCGGCAGGGTCGGCGGAGTCGGCGCCGGAGCCTCTTCCGCGGCGGCCTCGTCCGCCGGGGCCTCGGCCGGGGTGTCCGCCATGTCCTCGTCGTCGGCGGCGTCCTCGGCGGTCGTCGCTTCGGAGTCGCCCATGGCGGCCATCGAGCGGGCCGGGTCGAGAACCTGGTCGATGGCGAAGACGGAGCCGTTGGCCGCGTCCAGGTCGGCCTGAAGCACCGTGGCCCCGTCGACGCGGATGGCGTCGCCCGTGCCGTCGAGCTGGACCTCGGCGCGCGAGGCGGTCTGGACGCCGCCGCGGGTTCCCTCGATCTGGGCCGACGACACGTCGGCGACGATCACATGGTAGAGCAACCGCTCGCGCAGTTCGGCGGTGTTCTCCGGGTCGAGCAGTCGTTCGCGCTCGTCCTCCGGCAGGGCGGCGAAGGCGGCGTCGGTCGGGGCGAAGATCGAAACGGCGGGACGCGAGGCCAGGGTCTGGGTCAGGCCGGCGCGGTCGAGGGCGCCCAGCAGGATGGTGAAGTCGCCGCGGGCGCGCAGGACGTCGATGACCGTGGCCTGTTCCACGGCCGCCGGGGCGGCAGGCATCGCAGGGACGGCGGGCGTCGCGGGCATGCCCGGAACTGTCGCCGGGTTGGCCGGCGTGGCCGGCACGGCCGGTTGGGCCGGCCGGGTCTGCGGCGGCGGCGTCTGGGCCACAACGGCCGGGGCGGCGAAGAGGGCGGCGGCGGCGACCGCAGTCAGGAGCCGGGTGCGAGGCATGGCGGTATCCCTTCATTTGGCGCGGGCCGCGAAGGGGAGAACGGACGCGGCCGTGATTGCGCGAATGGTCCCGTTGAAAGCCCGCAACGTCGAACCCGGTTCCCTGACCGGTCGCCTTCCGCGTCCGGATCAGGACAAGATCGCGGGCTCGATCCACCACGACGGCCGCCGGGCCCTCATGATCTGCGCCGCGGCGCGGGCCGCCCCGGGTGCGTCGAACAGGGCGAAAACGGTCGCGCCTGAGCCGGACATGCGGGTCAGGCGGACGTCGGGCAGGTCCGCGACCTCGGCGAGGGCCGCGCCGATCGCCGGCTGGAGCGCTATGGCGGGAGCCTCCAGGTCGTTGCGCTGCTCGCCGAGCCAGCCGATGACAGCGGCGGGCGTCCAGGCGACCGGCGGCGGGGGGCAGTCCGGGGCGGTCGGCGGACCCTCGTCATAGCCGCGGTAGACGGCGCCGGTCGGCGACGGAACGCCGGGATTGACCAGTAGCGCCGGCAGCGGCGGCAGGGAGGGCTCGAAGGTCAGCCGCTCGCCCCGCCCGCCAACCCAGGCCGCGCGTGCATGCAGGCACATGGGCCCGTCGGCGCCCACCGCCGCGGCGATTTCGGCCAGGGCGGCGTCGTCGAGATCAAGGGCCAGGACGTCGCGGGCCAGTTTCAGCGCCGCGCCGGCGTCGGCCGAGCCGCCGCCCAGCCCGGCCGCCACGGGCAGGCGCTTGTCCAACCTCACCGCCAACGCCGGCTCGCCGACGCCGGCGGCCTCGCCCAGACGGCGCAGGGCGCGCAGGATCAGGTTGTCGGACCCGCCGGCCAGCTCCGCGGCGAACGGCCCCTCGATGGACAGCGACGGCTTCGGAGCGGAGACGACCTCAAGCCGGTCACCGATGTCGGCGAAAGCCACGAGGCTGGCGAGCGGATGATAGCCGTCGGCGTCGACCGGGCCGACGTGCAGGAACAGGTTGACCTTGGCCGGAGCGAGCGCGGACCGGGGGCTCACGAGGATCGGGCGGCTTCGTCGGCGGCGACGGACGGGGCGGCCTCCAGGCCCTGGACCAGCTTGCGCTCCACCTCGGCCCGGCGGCCGTCATCGGGCTCGAGGGTCAGCACCCGGTTCCACTGCCATTCCGCCTCGCGACGGCGGCCGACCTGCCAGTAGGCGTCGCCGAGGTGGTCGTTGATCTCGGCGTTGGCCGGCTCCTTGTCGACGGCGCCCTCCAGAGTCTCGACAGCCGCCTCGTAGAGACCCTGGCGATACTGCGCCCAGCCGAGCGAGTCCTGGATGTTGCCGTTGTCGGGCTCGGCGGCGTGCGCGCGGGCGATCATCTCGGCCCCCTGCTCCACCCGGCGACCGCTGTCGACCCACAGATAGCCGAGATGGTTAAGCATCATCGCGTCGTCCGGCTGGGCCTGCAGCGCGGTCCACAGTTCAGCCTCGGCTTCCTCGATGCGACCCAGCGCCTGCAGGGCGCTGCCGCGCAGGAACCGGGTGGCAGCCGATTGGCCCGCCGTATCGATCGACGGCCGATCGAGAATGGCCAGGGCCTCGGCGGCCTGGTCCATGGCCATCAGCTGTCCGGCCAGTTCGAGGGCGATGCGGATCTGGCCGGGGGCCGCGGCGTCGGCGCGACGGAAGGCCTCCAGCGCCTCGGCTTGCCGCTCCTCGCGGCGGAAGCCGAGACCGAGATTGTACTGGGCGCCCGCATAGAGGATGGGGTTGGCCGGGCCGACACGCTGGAAGGCGGCCCGCGCCGGGGTCTCCTGCTCGGCGGCGGCGAGGGCGAGGCCAAGCCGCAGGGCGGTCATGTCGTCGGGCTTCAGCGCTTCCGAAAGACGCAGATAGATCGCGGCCAGTTCATGGAGCTCGTATTCGGTGACCTCCAGCGCCGCGAAATCGAGCGCCCGGGCGGCGATATCGGCAGGCGTCGGCGCGGCCGGCGGCCGGACGCCGGCGGACAGCCGTTCGAGACCGGCCAGGGCCGCCGGGTCGGGGGTCGGGCCCGCCAGCGAGGCGCGGTAGCGTTCCACCGCCGGTTCGGCCTGTCCGCGGCGTTCGAGGAACTGCCCGTACTCGACGCCGAACAGCCGCCCGCCGTTGGGAAGGGCGACAAGGGCCTGATATTCCGCATCGGCCTCGTCGAAGCGCCGCCGGTGCTCGAGCAACTGGGCGCGCTGCAGCCGAAGGATCAGGCCGCCCGGGTCCTCCGCCGGAGCGTCCACGGGCCGGAGGGCCGCCTCCCAGTCGCCGGCGGCGGCCGCGACGACGGGGCGCAGGTAGCGCGCGGCCGAGGCGTAGGGCGCAGAGAAGGGCCGATCGTCCAGGGCCGCGAGGGCGGCCCGGCCGTCGTTGCGGTCGAGCGACAGGACGATGCCGAACAATCGCCCGGCCTCGGCCAGCAGCGGCGTATCGGCGACCCAGGGCGTCAACCGGACCACGGTCTCAAGATCGCCGGTGAACAGGCCGGTGCGGAAGGCCTCCTCGCCGACCGCCGGCTGCTCGGGCGCGAGGGCGTGGCTGAGGGCGAGGAACTCGGCGGAATCGGCGCGGTCGCCGCGGATGCCGGCCACCCGGCCGGAGAGGTAGAGGCCATAGGCGGAGCGCCCCGCCGCGTCGACGGGGACCGGCGCCCAGGTGGCCGGGATCGGCGGGGCGGCAGGCTCGGCCGGGGGGGCGACGGGCGCGTCCGGGACAATTGCCGGCGCACCGGGCGGCGTCGGCTCGGCGGCGGGCGAGGCCGGCGAGGGATCGACGACGATCGGCGCGTCCTGGGCCACGGCGGCGGGAGCGAGCGCCAGGGCGGCGCAACCGGTCAGAAGCAGGCGAAGGACGGAACGGCGCATGAACCCGAACCTTCCCGGATTATGCGGCGGCGACAAGGCCTCTCGCCGACCCGGCGTCACATATTCGGGTAGTTGGGGCCGCCGCCGCCCTCAGGGGTGGTCCAGACGATGTTCTGCGACGGATCCTTGATGTCGCAGGTTTTGCAGTGGACGCAGTTCTGGGCGTTGATGACGAAGCGCGGATCGGTCTTCGCCGCCTCGTCGCCGTAGACCACCTCGTAGACGCCGGCCGGGCAGTAGAGGCGCGCCGGTTCGCCGTACTTCGGCAGGTTGACCTGGATCGGGATCGAGGGATCGAGCAGCTTCAGGTGGGCCGGCTGGTCCTCGGCGTGGTTGGTGTTGGAGATGAAGACCGAGGACAGCTTGTCGAAGGACAGCTTGCCGTCCGGCTTCGGGTAGGCGATCGGCCGGTGCTTCGCCGCCGGCTCGGTCGAGGCGGCGTCGGTCTTGCCGTGCTTCAGCGTGCCGAACAGGGAGAAGCCGCCGAACAGGGTCTGGAACCACATGTCGAACAGACCCAGCGCGCCGCCGAGGGTGGTGCCGAGTTTCGACAGCAGGGGCTTGGCGTTGCGGACCCGCTTCAGTTCGGCGTGGACCCAGCTGTTCTCGTAGGCGGCCTGGTACTCGACAAGTTCGTCTCCGGCCCGACCCGCGGCGACCGCCTCGTAGGCGGCGTCGGCGGCCAGCATGCCGGTCTTCATGGCGTTGTGGCTGCCCTTGATGCGGGGCACGTTCACGAAGCCGGCCGAGCAGCCGATCAGGGCGCCGCCGGGGAAAGCCAGCTTCGGCACCGACTGGAAGCCCCCCTCGGTGATGGCGCGGGCGCCGTAGGAGATGCGCGTGCCGCCCTCGAGGTGTTCGGCGATCGACGGGTGGTGCTTGAAGCGCTGGAACTCGTCGAACGGCGACAGGAACGGGTTGCGGTAGTTCAGGTGCACCACGTAGCCGATGGCCACGTAGCGGTCGCCGAAATGGTACATGAAGCTGCCGCCGCCGGTGTTCTCGTCCAGCGGCCAGCCGGTGGTGTGCTGGGCCAGACCCGGCTGGTGCCTGTCGGCCGGGACCTGCCACAGCTCCTTGATGCCGATGCCGAACTTCTGCGGCTCCGAGTCGTCGCAGAGGTTGTGGCGGGCCATGATGGTCTTGGCCAGCGAGCCGCGCACGCCCTCGGCGATGAAGACGTATTTGCCGTGCAGCTCGATGCCGGGCTGGAACTCACCGGTCGGCCTGCCCTCGCGGTCGATGCCGAAGACGCCGGCGACGACGCCCTTCACCCGGCCGGTCGGCTCGTCCCAGACGACGTGGCTGGCGGCCATGCCGGGATAGACCTCGACGCCGAGGGCCTCGGCCTGTTCCGCCAGCCAGCGGCACAGGTTGCCCAGGGAGGCGATGTAGCAGCCGTCGTTGTGCATCAGCGGCGGGAGCAGGAACATCGGCAGAGACGCCTCGCCCTGCGGGCCGAGGACGAGGAAGCGATCCTTCGTCACCGGCGTCTCCAGCGGCGCGCCGCGGTCCTTCCAGTCGGGGAAAAGTTCGGTCAGGGCCCGGGGGTCGATGACGGCGCCGGACAGGATGTGACCGCCGATCTCGGCCGACTTCTCCAGCACGGCGACGGAGATGTCCTTGCCGTCCTTCGCCGCGCGCTGCTTGAGGCGGATGGCGGCGGCGAGTCCGGCCGGGCCGCCGCCGACGACGACCACGTCGTACTCCATGACCTCGCGTTCGACGCCGGTCAGGGCCTCGGCGAGAGGCAGCTTGTCGATGACGGCTTCCTGCCACGCGTTCGCCGCGCCGCCCTCGATCGCTTCCTCGGCCATGCCCCTGAATTCCCTCGCGGTCGGTGTGGTCGGATGTATGCGCCTTATCGGAAGGTGACGCGAGGGCGGTCAAGGACTATCCAGAGCGGACGCCATGAGCCCCGCCCCTCTCGACAGCGCCGCCGCCGAAAGTCTGCTCGCCTTCTGGCGCGACGCGGGGGTCGACGCCTGCTTCGAGGACGCCCCGGTCGACCGCACCCATGTGGCGCCGCCGCCGGCGGTGAAGGCTGTGGCCAAGGCGACGGCCTCGGTGGTCGCCGCGCCGATGGCCGGCGACGCCATCGCCGAGGCGCGCCGGCTGGCGGCCGGAGCGGCGACGCTGGAAGCGCTGGGCGAGGCCATCGCCGCCTTCGAGGGCTGTCCCCTGCGCGGCATGGGGGCGCGGCAGGCGGTGTTCTGCCGCGGAAATCCCGAAGCGCCGGTGATGGTGATCGGGGAAGGGCCCGGCGCCGAAGAGGACGCGCGCGGCCAGCCGTTCGTCGGCAAGGCCGGGCAGTTGCTGGACCGGATGCTGGCCGAGGCGGGTCTGGAAGGCAGGGTGTTCATCACCAACACGGTGTTCTGGCGGCCGCCGGGCAACCGCACGCCGACCCCGGCGGAACAGGCGGCGTGCGCGCCCTTCCTCGAGCGGGCGTTCGCCCTGCTGAAGCCCAGGGTCGTGCTGCTGCTGGGCGCCGCGGCGTCGAAGTCGGTGCTGGGCGTGGACGAGGGCATCATGAAGCTGCGCGGCCAGTGGAAGGAATGGCGGTTGGCGGAAGGCGCCGTCGCCGCCCCGGTCATGCCGACCCTGCATCCCGCCTTCCTGTTGCGCACGCCGATGGCCAAGAAGGCGGTCTGGCGCGACCTGCTCGAGATGGCGGCGCGGCTGGACCAGTTGTCCTGAGCGTTCACCGACGGACTCAAATGCGCCCCAAAATGGCGTCAGAACTTGACACTGGCCGGGGCCGTGGCGCCTTTCTGGCCTGACGACCGAACGTAAGGCGCGCGGCCGGATCGAATCGAGACGATTCCGCCGCCGCTCCAAGGGGGGCCGCCAAGTGCGTGTTCAATTTCGCCGCGCCCTGATCGCGCCGACGCTGGCGATCGCGCTCGCCATGGCGGGAGGCGCGCATGCCATCGCGGCCGAAGACGGCGCCGGCGCCGCCGAGCGCGTCGACAACCGCGTCTCCGCCCTGAGCCCGGCCGACCGCCTGAGCTACACCACCGCCTTCGACGCCCTGCGCCGGGGCGACCTCGAGGCCGCCCGCGCCTCGGCTCGCCAGGCCCAGGACCGCATCCTGCTGGGTCAGGTCGAGTTCGAGCGTCTGTTCCACCCCGACTACACCGCCACCTACGACGAACTGGCGGCGTGGCTGGAGGAATACGCCGACCTGCCGTGCGCCGACCGCGCCTACAACCTCGCGCTTCGGCGGCGTCCGGACGGGGCGCCGGAACCGCGCCGTCCCGCCCGCTTCTTCGGCCGCAGCTGGGCCGGCGTGGCCGCCGCCGGCGGCAATGTCGAGGGCGATCCGACCCGCGCCGCCCGCGTGGCGCTGAATCATGACGACCTGGCCGGCGCGGTGACTCTGGGCGAGCAGATCGGCGACTGGTGGACGGTCGGCCTGGCGCAGTATCGCCTCGGCGACTTCGCCCGCGCCGCAACGGCTTTCGAGCGCGTCCTGGACGATCCCACCGAGGACGGCTGGGTGCGCGCCGGCGCGGCCTTCTGGGCCGCCCGCTCCGCCGCCCGGTCGAGCCAGCAGGATCGCGTCCAGCCGCTGCTACGCCGCGCCGCCGCCTGGCCGGCCAGCTTCTACGGCCAGATCGCGCTGGCTCAGCTGGGCGAGACGCCGGCGATCGACAATCTGGGCCCCCGCCCGTACGGCGCTCCCGAACTGCAGCGCGCCGTCTACACGCCGAACGAACCGCTCGGTGTGGACGCCGAGGCGCTGAACGAGTTCGTGCGAAGCAATCCCGAGGCCCGGCGGACCGTCGCCTACTACGAGGTCGGACGACGCCAGGACGCGCGCGACGCGCTGCGCACCGGTTTTCGCTCCGCCCTGAACGACCGCGCCCGGGAGCTGTGGGCCGCGCTCGGGCGCGCGCTCGGCCCGCGCGTCACGGGGTCCGACAACGAGGCCCGGCGCATCGACGCGGATCGGTATCCGCAGCCGGTGATCGAACCGGAAGGCGGCTTCACCGTCGAGCGGTCGCTGGTCTACGCCATCGCCCGCAAGGAGACCGACTTCAACGCCCGCGCCCGCTCGGCGGTCGGGGCCTACGGCCTGATGCAGGTGATGCCGACCACCGCGGCGGAGTTGTCGGGGGACAGGGGTTTCGTCAGCGATCCCGAGCGCTTGTACGACCCCAACGTCAACGCCCGTCTGGGCCAGGCCTATATCCAGCGCCTGCTGGCCATGCCGGCCATCGACGGCGACCTGCTGCGGGCGGCGGCGTCCTACAACGCCGGACCCGGCCCGATGGTCGCCGCCGTGCGCAAGCTGGGACCGGACGCCGATCCCCTGTTGCTGATCGAGACGATCGATGTGCCGCAAGCGCGGGACTACGTGGAGAAGGTGGTCGCCGCCTACTGGGTGTACCAGCGCCTCACCGGCCGTCCGTTGAACACGCTGGAAGCCGTGGCCTCGGGCGCGACGCGCATACCGCTGGCTCTCGACTATGTGCCCCCGTCTCCGACGCCGGCGCCGCCGGTCGAGGTGGCGGCGCTTCCGGCGACCGGCGGCTAGAGGCCGGCCAGCAACAGGGCCGGCAGGCAGCAGGCGACCACGATCATCAGGCCATAGACCATCAGGCTGGGGCGGCGGGCTTGCGGCTGGTGGGCGGGCATCGACATGGCTGACCCTGAACGCTCTCCTGAGCGCGAGGCTCCTGAAATAGCGCCGTTGTCTTAAGGCGGCGTTCGGCGGCGCGGTTAACGCAAAGCTTCCGCGGTCCATTCGAGGAAGTCCGGCTGGGCCAGCAGGGCGTCCCGATAGGCCGCCGCCGTCCCGTCGTCGCCGTAGTCGGCGAGGTCGATCTGGAAATGCCGGAAACGCGTCGCCACCGGGGTGAAGAAGGCGTCGGGGATCGACCATTCGCCGAACAGGTACGGACCGCCCGCGCCGAACCGCGTGCGCATCTCCCTCCACAGCGCCACGATGCGGCGCAGATCGCGCTCCAGGCCTTCGCCGGTCGGGGGCGGACAGCGGTCAGGCCCCACCATCGTATGGTCCGGCCCCATGCCGCAGTGGGTGCGCAGGGCCGTGAACCCGCCATGCATCTCGCAGGCCGCCGAGCGCGCCAGCCAGCGCGCGTGCGCGTCCGCCGGCCAGAGCGGGACGTGGGGGTAGCGTTCGGCGCACCAGACCGAGATGGCCATGGAATCCCAGATGGTCTCGCCATCGACCTTCAGCAGGGGCACGAGCCGGGAGGGCGAGATGCGCTCCAGTTCGACCTGCCCCGCGGGCGAGTAGATGTCGATTTCGCGCACGGTGAACTCGGCGCCGCAGCGCTTGAGCACCAGCCACGGGCGCAGCGACCAGGTCGAATAGAGGCGCGGTCCGATTATCAGTTCCATGAGTCCCTCCGTTCGGGGCATGGATACGGCGCGCCGGGGTCGGAGGCCATGCCGGCGAGCCCGAGTTCGCCGGGCCTCGCCACAAGCGGCGCTTGACTCGCGGGGGCCCGGGACCGACACCCCGCGCGCATGATCACGCGCTATTCCCGCCCCGAAGCCGTCGCCATCTGGTCGCAGGAGACCAAGTACCGGATCTGGTTCGAGATCGAGGCCCACGCCGCCACCAGGATGGCCGAGCTGGGGGTGATCCCGGCGGAGGCCGCCGAGGCGATCTGGGCCAAGGGCAAGGACGCCGTCTTCGACGCCGACCGCATCGACGAGATCGAGCGCACCACCAAGCACGACGTCATCGCCTTCCTGACCCACGTGGCCGAGATCGTCGGCGACGAGGCCCGCTTCCTGCACCAGGGCATGACCAGCTCCGACGTGCTCGACACCTGTTTCGCCGTGCAGTTGGCGCGCTCTACCGACCTGCTGCTGGCCGGCGTCGACCGGGTGCTGGCGGCGCTGGAGACGCGGGCGAAGGAGCACAAGGACACGGTCTGCGTCGGCCGCTCGCACGGCATCCACGCCGAGCCGGTGACCTTCGGCCTCAAGCTGGCCGGCTATCACGCGGAGTTCCAGCGGGCGCGTCGCCGGCTGGTCGCGGCGCGCGAGGAGATCGCCACCTGCGCCATCTCGGGCGCGGTCGGCACCTTCGCCAACGTCGATCCGGCGGTCGAAGCCTATGTGGCCGAGAAGATGGGCCTGCAGGTGGAGCCGGTTTCGACCCAGGTGATCCCGCGCGACCGCCATGCCGCCTGGTTCGCGGCGCTGGGCGTGGTCGCCTCGTCGATCGAGCGGCTGGCGACCGAGATCCGCCACCTGCAGCGCACCGAGGTGCTGGAGGCGGAGGAGTTCTTCGACAAGGGCCAGAAGGGCTCGTCGGCCATGCCCCACAAGCGCAACCCGATCCTGACCGAGAACCTGACCGGCCTCGCCCGGCTGGTGCGCTCGGCGGTGGTTCCCGCGATGGAGAACGTGGCGCTCTGGCACGAGCGCGACATCAGCCATTCGTCGGTCGAGCGCGGCATCGGGCCCGACGCCTCGATCCACCTCGACTTCGCCCTGCACCGGCTGGCCGGGGTGATCGAGCGACTGAACGTCTACCCCGAGAACATGCAGAAGAACCTCGACCGCCTCGGGGGCCTGGTGTTCTCGCAGCGGGTCATGCTGGCGCTGACCCAGGCCGGGATGTCGCGCGAGGACGCCTATGCGGCGGTGCAGGAGAACGCCATGAAGGTGTGGCGCGGCGAGGGGCGCTTCCTCGACTTCCTGAAGGCCGACCCGCGCGTCACCCTGCCGGACGCGGAGCTCGAGGCCCTGTTCGACCTCGGCTACCACACCAAGCACGTCGACACCGTGTTCGCCCGGGTGTTCGGGGACTGAATGCGCAAGGCGGCGTTCGCGCCGGTCGTCGACGCGGACACGCGGCTGCTGATCCTCGGCAGTCTGCCGGGCGACGCCTCGCTGAAGGCCGGCCAGTACTACGGGCATCCGCGCAACGGTTTCTGGCGATTGCTGTCGCCCGTGGTCGCGCGTGACCTCGTCAGCCTTTCCTATCCTGACCGGCTGGCTGCGCTGCGCGAGGCGGGCGTGGGACTGTGGGACGTGCTCGCCAGCGCCCGCCGCCCGGGGAGCCTCGACGGGGCGATCCGCGAGGCCGAGGCGGCGGACCTGCGCCGGCTGGTCGCCGAGCTGCCGCGGCTGCGGGCAGTGGCGTTCAACGGCGGGACGGCGGCAAGGATCGGACGTCGGTCGCTGGCGGGCGGGGCGGGGCCGGTTCTCGTCGACCTGCCCTCCTCAAGCCCGGCCTACACCCTCGCGTTCGCCGAGAAGGCCGCCCGATGGGCCGGGCTGGCCGCCTGGCTGGCCGGGGACGCGGCGTCCTGACGCAGGCGGCGATCCGCGCGTCCGGAGACGCCGTAAGCCTTCCAGACGCCGATCCCCGGGCGTCATCCCAGGAAGGAAAGCTTCATGAAGACCCCCCGTCACGGCGCCGTCGCCATCGCCATCGCCGCGCTGACCTCGACCCTGCTGATCGCCGGCTGCAGCAACGCCGCTGAAACCCCCGCCCCGGCCGAGGAGGCTGCGCCGGCGGAGACCGCCGCCGCCGATCCCATGGCGACGGGGACGATCATCGCCGTGGCCCAGGGCGCGGGCGACTTCTCGACCCTGGTGACGGCTGTGCAGGCCGCCGGTCTGGTCGAGACCCTCAACGGCCCCGGCCCGTTCACGGTCTTCGCCCCGACGGACGCCGCCTTCGGCAAGGTGCCCGCCGCCACCCGCGAAGCCCTGCTCGCCCCAGCCGGCAAGGCCGACCTGACCAAGATCCTGACCTATCACGTGGTCGCCGGCCGGGTGGACGCCGCCACCCTGACGCAGCAGATCGAGGCCGGCGGCGGCAGCGCCGCCCTGACCACCGTCGAGGGCGGCACGCTGACCGCCCGCGTCGGCGCCGACGGCTCGGTGACGCTGACCGACGAGACCGGAGCGACGGCGACCGTCGTCCAGGCCGACGTGGCCGCCTCCAACGGCCTGATCCACGCCATCGACAGCGTGGTGATGCCGAACTGACCGGAGGCCCGCCTCCGATACGCGAAAGGCCGCCCGGGAGGGCGGCCTTTCTGCCGTTCAGGCCTTCGACGCGGCTCTATTCGCCGGCGCGAATCTGCTCGCGGGCGATCGATGCCAGCTCGTCCATCTTGCGGCGAATTTCGCCTTCAGAGACGGTCAGGCCGGCGCCCTCGAAGTCCTGGGCGACCTTGCGGAAGACGTCTTCCTCGCCCGGCTGTTCGAAGTCGGCGCGGACAACGGCCGAGGCGTACTGGTCGGCGCTGTCGGCGGAAAGGCCCATCTTCTCGGCGGCCCACAGTCCCAGCAGCTTGTTCCGCCGGGCGACCGCCTTGAATTCCTGTTCCTGATCGAGCGCGTACTTGGACTCGAAGCCCTTTTCCCGATCGTCGAAGGTGGTCATGGGGTTTTCGCAGGCTCCGATGGGCGGCCGGAATCGTGGCCGCGACGGGGTGCTCTATAGCCCCCCGGGGGCCGAACGCAATCGGAACCGTCAGGGTTGCGGCGGTCTGTCTCCGACCGTGTCCGGAGGGCCCGCCGTTTGTGTCCGGAACCGGGTTCCGCTAAGGGAGGCGCGACCGAAATTCTCCCGCCCGCCCGATTCAGGATCGCGCCGCCCGGACCCCGCGCCGGCCGCGCGATTTTCGTTTCCGGCGCGGCCCCGCCCGGACCAGACACATGAACGTCAAGCGCAAGAAGCTCTACGAGGGCAAGGCCAAGATCCTCTACGAGGGACCCGAGCCCGGCACGCTGATCCAGTACTTCAAGGACGACGCCACCGCCTTCAACGCCCAGAAGAAGGCCACGCTCGAGGGCAAGGGCGTCATCAACAACCAGATCAGCGAGTTCGTCATGTCGCGCCTGAACGGCATCGGCGTGACCAACCACTTCATCAAGCGCCTGAACCTGCGCGAGCAGCTGATCCGCGAGTGCGAGATCATCCCGCTGGAGGTGGTGTGCCGCAACATCGTGGCCGG
>JAEYTA010000179.1 GCA_023434265.1 Pseudomonadota bacterium | reverse complement strand
GTAGCGGAACCGGCCCCAGACGAAGCCGGCGATGGTCAGTCCGACCAGGCCGAACGCCAGTCCCTGCTGCAGCGTCACCGTTTCCTGCCCCGGCGGCCGGATCGCCGCCGGGCGTTAACGCGGGCCGGCGGGATTCGCTGCAACGCTTGGGGTCAGCCCCGCGTCAGCCGCCACAGGCCGCCGAGCAGCTGGAACACCAGGCTGACCGCGATCATGGCCAGCACCCAGACCGCGACGATCGACAGGTTCTCCGCCACGCCCGTCAGGCTGCGCCCGCTGTCGCCCAGCGCGCGCAGGGTCTCGAGGTTCAGCATCGAGGCGTCGCCGGCGACGCGGGCCGTCTCGCCGCCGCGCTCGAGCGTGAACCAGTGGCCCGCCTCGAAGACGGCCCAGGTCAGGCACAGGCCGGCGACGGCCAGCCCCGCCCGGCCGAGGCCGCGCAGGCGCACGGCCGCCGGTCGGAACAGACCCACGAGGTCCAGCGCCATCTGGGCGAGGGCGTAGACGAGGATGAAGCCGTAAAGGCTGGCCCACACCGGCGCGCCGCGCACCACGGCGTCAGCGCCGCGCAGCTCGACGCCCATCAGCCCCGGCACGTCGAGCGCGCCCGTCCACCACAGGACGAACACGCCCGTGGCCAGCAGGGAGAACAGATGCTCGCCGCCGGGCCAGCTCGTCCCGGCCGGCTTCGGCGTCCAGACGGCGCGGGCCTCGGGCTTGCCGGCCGCCGCCGCGCCCCAGGCCGCCGGGTCCGACAGGCCGAAGGCGTGCAGGTCCTTCACCCGCCAGTGAGTCATCCAGCGCGGGCGGATGTTGTAGTGCTCCAGCCCCGCGGCGATGGCCGTCGCCAGACCGATGAGCGTCAGCCCGCCGCCGATGAAGCCGTGGATCGCCTGCGACACGGCCTGTCCGGCGTCGGCGGGGCCGCTGACCAGATGAATGACCATGACGAGGACCTGCACCGCCGCCACCAGCAGCAGTCCGGCCTTCACCGCGAACAGCCAGTAGGGAAACAGCTCCGGCCCGACCAGCGAATCCGGCCCCTTGCGGTAGCGGGCCGCGACCACCAGCGGGTGGCCGATCTCGCGCAGGATGGCCTCCTGCTCGTCCTCGGTCAGCGGCCGGCCGAGCTCCTCTTCCTTCGCCTCGAACCGGCTCAGGATCAGGTCGCGCAGCTCGGCGACGATGTCGGCGCGCTCGTCCTGCGGCAGCTGGGCCGCGACGGCGTTCAGGTAGCGGTCGATCATGTCCATCGGACGGTTCCCCCTCAGAGAAGCTTGTCGAGCGAGGCGTTGATGCCGCGCCATTCGTGGGTCAGGGCGGCGAGCATGGCCATCCCGGCGGGCGACAGGCGGTAGAAGCGCTTCCGCCGCTTCTCCTCCTCGCGCCATTCGCTATCGAGCAGGCCCTGGCTCTCGAGCCGGCGGAGCAGGGGGTAGAGGGTGGATTCCTCCATCTCCAGCCCGTCCGCCGCCAGGGCCTGGCGCAGGGTGTAGCCGTAGCGCTCGGTCCGCAGGCAGGCGAGCACCGCCAGCACCAGCGACCCGCGCCGCAGCTCCAGCTTCAAGCTCTCGAAAAGGTCCGGATCGACCGCCATGCCCGCTCACCTGTCCGCCACATAGTGTGTGACATACAGTGTATGACGCGAAGTGTGCGGACGAGTCAAGACGCGTTGACCCGAACGCTGTTCGGTGACTACGGTGGTTCAACTGGGGGGCGAAGATGGGCGGACTTCTTTCCAAAGTCGTCGCGGGGGCGGCGATCCTCGGCCTGGGCGCGTGCGCCTACGCCACGCCCTATCCGGCGGCCTTTCCGGACGCCTCCGGACCCCGGATGGCCCCGGCGGATTCCGGTCGCGGCGACGGCTGCCAGGGCGCCATCGAGAACCCCGGCTCGTCGACGAGCGTCCTCACCTGCCTGCGGTCGCGTGGGCAGGCTTGGGACAATCGGGGACGGGCGATCCGCCAGCAGGCGGGCTACGTCGGACAGCTGTCCATTCCGCTGGGCATCACGGGCCTCGGCCTCTCGGCGGCAGGCGATCGAAGCGATTTCGTTCCCTTGTCATCGGGGGTGAGCACGGCGGCTCTCGCCCATACTGGCGCCTATGCGAGACCCAGCCAGGCCGAAGTCTACGAGTTGGCGACAGACGCCTATCGTTGCCTGTTGGGAGCGGTGGCGGAATGGAACTCCGCAGGAAAGGAGGCCGTCGAGGCGGCTTTCAACCTACTCCAAGTCGACGTCGTCAACGCGCGCGAGGCGCTGGCGACCACGGGCCGGGCGGCCGGTCTGAGCGATGCCGAAATCCGTCGGCGAGACGCCGAACTCCAGGTTCAGCTGGGTTCGGCGCGGGCGGCTCTGAACCGACTTGATGGGGACATCGGCACGAGCCTGCTACGCCGCTCAGACGAAATCGACGCAGCTGTCGTCCGCGCCATTCGGGATCGCCTGCCCGACACGCAGACCATCGCAGCCAGCGTCGCCCAGACCCGCACACTCCCGTCGGGCGGTACGCCGACAACAGACCAGGCAAATCCGTCGGCGCCCGATACGAACGCTGCGGCCATGTTCAGTCAGCTCAGCCCTGCGGACAAGGCCCGGGCCCTTTCGGGCGACCTGGGCGGGTCTTTGCAGGCGCTGCTGGGTGGCCAGGCGGCGACCTTGAGGCTCGCAGCGCTTGCCCGGATCAATGAACTGATCGAACGGGCCAACGCCTCGGCCGAGACCTTCGATCTCGCCGCAGCCGACTATGCCCAGGCGGCGGGTCCGGTCACGATCAACTGCGCCTTCAACCCTTCCCAGCTCCCCGCACTCCTCGCCACTCCGACCGAGACTGTCCTCGACGGCGCCGGCAAGGGCTTCTTCGTCGTCCGCAATGGCGTCCCTCCGTACGGCCATCTGCCATTGCCGGCCGGCGTCACCCTGACGCCGACGCCGATCAACGGAAACGCCATGCGCTTCGAGGTCAACGTGAACCTCGCGTCGGCGGGCGCGGGCCCCTGGACACTCTACGTGACGGACGCGTCCGCCGCCGGAAACATGGCCGAGATCAAGGTCTCGAAGGCGCCCTGAGCCTCAGGCCGCCTTCTTTCGCGTCGGACCCTTTTTCGCCGTCGCCTTCTTCGCCGCCGGCTTCTTCGCGGCCGCCTTCTTCGGCGCGGCTTTTCTCGCCGGGGCCTTGCCCCCGCCCCCGCCCGAGGCCGAGCCCTTCAGGCTGTTGCGCAGCGCGGCCATGAGGTCGATGACGTTGGTGTCCTCGGGCTCGGGCGCCTCGACCAGGCCCTTGCCGCCCTTCTGCTTGGCCTTGACCATCTCTCGCAGGGCCTCGTCGTAGCGGTCCTTGAACTGGGTCGGGTCGAAGTCGGCCTCCTTCTGGGCGATCAGCCGCTCGGCGATGTCGACCATGTCCGGATCGGCCTTCACGTCGGGGATGTCGTCGAAGAAGTCGGCGGCCTCGCGCACCTCCTCGTGGGCGCGCAGGCTGTAGGCGACCATGCCCTTGCCGCGAACCTCCAGCGCGATCTGCCGCTCGCGGCCGCGCAGCACCAGGCAGCCCAGGGCGATCTTGCCGGCCGAGCGCATGGCCTCGCGGATGACGGCGAAGGCGTCGGTCCCCACGCCCTTCTCCGGCACCACATAGAAGGGGTCGTCCCAGTACAGCCGGTCGATGTCGTCCTCGTCGACGAACTCGTCGATCGAGATGGTGCGGGTGCTCTCCAGCTTGACCTTGTCGAAGTCCTCGTCGTCGAACAGCACGTACTCGTCCTTCGACACCTCGTAGCCCTTGACCAGGTCCGAGCGCTCCACCGGGCCCGTGTCCGGGTCGGTCGGCACCATGCGGATGCGGTTGTTGGTCTCGGGGTTGATCAGGTGGAAGCTGACGTGGCTCTTCGCCGAGGTCGCCGTGTACATGGCGACGGGACAGGTCACGAGCGACAGCTTCAGATGCCCCTGCCAGGTGGGTCGGGCGGCCATGACGCACTCTCCTTGTTCGGCCGAGTCAACGCCGCGCCCGCCGACTCGTTCAGCCGCGGTCGCCCTCTGGACAGACCCGTGTTCCGGGTGTGTCCTGACGAGTCCGGCGCCATAACAACGACAGGCCGGATCGAGCGAGGGAACATGTCCAATCGTCCGAGCCACATCCGGCTCAACTCGCACCCCGGCGCGGGGGCGGCGTCCCGTTTCCCGATCCACTGGGGCGCGCCGACCGCCCGCGAGCGCGGCCCGGTCATCGGCACGGTCAACGCCGGGGCGGACCGCAACGCCATCGGCGCCCACGGCGGCGCCTATTCGGTCTATCGCGCCCTGGCGGTATCGTCCGGGGCGATGGCGGCCAACAACCGGCCCGACCTGACCAACACCGCGCCGACCACGCCCATGGGACCGTTCGTGCAGTGGAGCGACCCCGCCCGGATCGTCTCGCTGGACCCGTGGGGCGCGCGCGTGGCCGAGGACTTCGCGGCCGAGATCGCCGACGGCCTCGACATCCGCCCGACCATCGCCGTGACCCGGGCCCGCCTGCAGCTGGGCGAGATCGGCGAGGCGCTCGCGGCCGGCCGGCTGAAGGCCGACGGCCAGATCGTCCACGCCAGCGGCGACGTGGCGGTGACCAAGGCGGCCATCGATCCGGTCTGGTGGCTGCCCGGCATCGCCGAGCGTTTCGGCGTCACCGAGACGGCGCTGCGCCGCACCCTGTTCGAACAGACCGGCGGAATGTACGGCGACCTCGTCACCCGGCCGGACATCAAGGTCTTCCTGCCCCCGATCGGCGGCATCACCCTCTATATCTTCGGCGACCCGGCGGCGATCGCGGACCCCGCGCGGACCCTGACCTGCCGGGTGCACGACGAGTGCAACGGCTCCGACGTGTTCGGCTCCGACATCTGCACCTGCCGTCCCTACCTGACCCACGGCATCGAGGAGTGCGTGCGCGGGGCCCAGGCCGGCGGCGCGGGCCTGATCGTCTACAACCGCAAGGAAGGCCGCGCGCTCGGCGAGGTGACCAAATTCCTCGTCTACAACGCCCGCAAGCGCCAGCCCGGCGGCGACCAGGCGGCGACCTATTTCGAGCGCACCGAATGCGTCGCCGGCGTGCAGGACGCCCGCTTCCAGCAGCTGATGCCGGATGTCCTGCACTGGCTGGGCGTGACCCGCATCGACCGCTTCGTCTCCATGTCCAACATGAAGCACGACGCCCTCGTGGGTTCCGGCATCGAGATCGGCGAGCGCGTGCCGATCCCTGACGACCTTGTCCCGCCCGACGCCTCGGTCGAGATGGAGGCCAAGAAGGCGGCCGGCTATTTCACCCCGGAGGGACCGAAGTCCGCCGACGAGCTGACCCGCGTGCTGGGCCGCGATCTTGAGCAGTTCTGAGACGGCGCAGGCCCGGAGCCTGCTGAACGCCGCCGCGGTGCGCGAGCGGGCCCGCGAGATGCTCGGGATCGGGATCGCCGGCGGTCTCGACGGCTGGCGCGTCGATCTCGACCGGCTGCCGGAGGCGGCGCGCATCGTCGCCGCCGTGGTGCGCGAGCGATATCCGGATCTGGCCGTGCCCTTCCACGCCCGCTGGCGGCATTTCGCTGTCGACGGCGTCGACCTGTGGGGACCGGTCGCCGAGGCGCGGGCCTGGCCGGACGCGGCCACGCGGGCGCGGACGGAGTTCGACTTCGCCATCGTCTCGGTGCTGCTCGACGCCGGTTCGGGCCCCGGCTGGGTCTACAGGGACGCGCGCACCGGGCGGACGCTGGCCCGGTCGGAAGGCCTCGCCATCGCCTCGCTGCGCATGTTCGAGGCCGGGGCCTTCTCGGCGACGCCCGGCGATCCCTGGCGCGTGGACGCGGCCGCCCTGGCGGACCTGACCGCCGCCGATCTCGCCAAGGGCTTCCAGGTCTCCGACGCCAATCCCCTCGTCGGCCTCGAGGGACGCGCCGCCCTGCTGCAACGGCTGGGCCGGCAGTGCCTCGCTCGCGGAGACCTGTTCGCCACGCGCGACACGCCGCGCCCCGGCGGCCTCGCCGACGTCCTCCTCGCCCGGGCCGACCGGGGACGCCTGCCGGCTCCGGCCATTCTCGACCTCCTGCTCGAGGCGTTCGGGCCGATCTGGCAGGATCGCCTGACGCTGGGCGGCGTCGATCTGGGCGACTGCTGGCGCCACCCGGCGCTGCGTCGCGACGACGCCACGGACGGCCTCGTGCCGATCCACAAGCTGTCGCAATGGCTGAGCTATTCGCTGGTCGAGCCGCTGCAGGGCGCCGGCCTGACGATCGCAGACCTCGACGGCCTGACCGGTCTGGCCGAGTACCGCAACGGCGGTCTGTTCATGGACGCGGGCGTGCTGGGCCTCGCCGACCCCGCCCAGGCGGACCGGCCGTGGCCCGTCTCGGACCCTCTGGTGGTCGGCTGGCGCGCCATGACCGTGGCCCTGCTCGACCGCATCGCGCCGCTGGTCCGCACCGAGCTCGGGGTCGACGCCGCCGCCATGCCGCTGGCCAGCGTCCTGGAGGGCGGCACCTGGGCCGCCGGGCGCCGCCTCGCCGCCGAACGCCGCCCGAGCGGCGGACCGCCCCTGACCATCCTCTCCGACGGGACCGTGTTCTGATGTCAGACTTCCGCATGGACGGCGTGACCGTCGTCGATCACCCGCTGGTCCGCCACAAGCTGACGATCATGCGGTCGAAGGACACCTCGACCGCCCAGTTCCGCCGCCTGCTGCGCGAGATCTCCACCCTGCTCTGCTACGAGGTCACCCGCGACCTGCCGCTGGCCGACTGCGTGATCGAAACGCCCGTCGCGCGAGCGAAGGGTGCGAAGATAGAAGGCAAGAAGCTCGTCTTCATTCCCATCCTTCGCGCCGGTCTGGGGCTGGTCGAAGGCATGCTGGACCTCGTCCCCTCGGCCCGCGTCGGCCACGTCGGCCTGTATCGCGAGCCCGAGACGCTGGACGCCGTCGAATATTATTTCCGCGCGCCGGAGGACGTCGCCGACCGCCTGTGCATCGTGGTCGACCCGATGCTGGCCACCGCCAACACCGCCGTGGCCGCCCTCGAACGCCTCAAGGAGCGCGGCGTCACCGACCTGCGCTTCGTCTGCCTCGTGGCCTCGCCGGAAGGGCTTGAGCGGCTCCGCGGCTGGCACCCGGACGTGCCGGTCTGGACCGCCGCCGTCGACGAGCGCCTCAACGACCACGGCTACATCGTCCCCGGCCTCGGCGACGCCGGCGACCGGCTGTTCGGGACCCGGTGAGGCCTGCCGACCTGTCGGGGTTGAATCAGGCGGCCACGCAGGCCACGGAGTCCGGGGCCGCCGTCGCCGCGGCGATGGCCTGAAGCAGGCCGGCCGGCGAGATCGGCTTGGCCAGGTGGCCGTCGGCCCCCGCCGCGCGGCCAGCGGCGATGTGTTCGGCGAGCGCGTTGGCGGTTAGCATCAGGATGGGCGTGCGCGGCCGCCCGGACGCCGCCTCCGCGGCGCGGATGCGGGCCACGGCGGTCAGGCCGTCCATCACCGGCATCTGCATGTCCATCAGGATGATGTCGAAGACGCCGGCGGCATGGGCCTCGACCGCCTGAAGCCCGTCGGTGACCGCCGTCACCGCGGCGTCGCCCTGCGCGAGGATGAGCTGCACCACCTTCAGATTGGTCGGGTGATCGTCGGCCACGAGGACCCGCAGCGGCGCGCCCCTCGCCCCGGCGCCGGTCGCCTCCCCCGGCTCCGCGGGGATTGCCCCGGCCGCGCCGCCGATCGCCTCGGGCAGGGCCAGGCTGAACCAGAACCGGGCGCCGCGCCCGGGTTCGCTCGTGCAGTCCAGCTCGCCGCCCATCATCTCGACCAGACGACGCGAGATCGGCAGTCCGAGGCCGCTGCCGCCGAAGCGGCGGGTGATCGAGCCGTCGGCCTGCTCGAAGCGGTCGAACAGGCGGGACTTCATCGCCGGGTCGAAGCCCACGCCGGAATCCGAAACCAGGAAACGCAGGGCTCCGTCCGGCTCGCGCCGCAGCTCGATGCGCACCTCGCCGGCGGCGGTGAACTTGACGGCGTTGGAGAGCAGGTTGCCGAGCACCTGCCGGAGTCGCACGGCGTCGCCGACGTACAGGCCCTCGACGGCGGGATCGATCCGCTCCACCAGCCGGACTCCCTTCTCGTCGGCGCGGAGCCGCGAGAGAGCGGCCACGCTGCGCACTAGGTCGGCGACGTCGAACGGCGCCTCCTCCAGGGTCATCTGGCCCGCCTCGACCTTGGCGAGGTCGAGGATGTCCGACAGCAGGCGCTCCAGCACCTCGCCCGAAGCACACACCACCGCGGCGGCCGCCTTCTCGCGGGGCGGCAGGTCGGCCTTGTCGAGAAGGTGGGCCATGGCCAGCACGCCGTTCAGAGGCGTGCGGATCTCATGGCTCATGTTGGCGAGGAACTCGCTCTTGGCCACGCTGGCCGCCTCGGCCTCCTCCTGCTTCTGGACGAGGGCGGCTGTGGTCGTCTGCAGGCGCCGGTGCGCCCGCCACGCGGCGATGCCGGAGCTGACCGCATAGGCGACCAGCAGGGCCAGCGAACCGAACAGGCCGATCCGGGCGTCGAGGCCCGGAACGGTGAACGGCAGGACCAGGAGAGTCAGCACCGGCGGCACGCCGGAGACCAGCATCTGCGCCATCGACCGGTGGCAGCCACGCACCACATAGAGCAGCACCCCGGCGATCAGGCCGACGCCGACCGCCTTCCCATGAGGTTCGGGCGTGAACCACCACAGCACCCCGAGCGCCATCCACGCGCAGGTCGACAGGCAGGTCGCGGCCAGCCTCAACGAGCGGAACAGCAGCGGCCGCCGCCGCTGGTTGGCCGGGTCGGTTGCGATCCACAGGGTCGTGTCGCCGACGACGTACAGAGCGGCCCAGGCCAGGAGTCCCGGCAGCGGAAGGGCCGTGGACCCGACGAGGAGGCACATGACCCCGATCGCCGCGCGCGCCTTCGCCTGGCCCCGGGTCTCGGCGGCGGTCCCGTCAAGGGCTTCATCGAAGCCGATCCACCCCTGCGCCATGCGGGCCTCCACCACACGGAACAGACGCCCGCACCGGTGAATCCCGCGTTAAGCGGGAGCCCGCCGCCCGCACGACCTTCGCGCGAAGCGTCAGTCCACCGCCCGGACGTTGTCGTTCGAGTCTCGATCGATCCACTTGTTGAACGGATCGGCGCCGGCGAACTTCGGCTCCCGGTCGACGGTGAAGCGCAGGGTCTGGGTCCCGCTGCGGATCGGGCGACGCTCGACGAGGATCACGTCTTCGTCGTCGGACACCCCCTTGCCCGGCTCGGCGGTGAACAGGCCGATGTCGAAGGTCTCGTTCAGCGGGGCCTCGGTCTCCTCGCCCTGGCCGTCGGCGTAGAGCTTGCGGGCCTCCACCGTCACCGTCACGTCCCAGCGGCCGTCGGCGCGGCGGGTCGCCGTCGCCCCCGTCGTCTTCACGTCGTAGAGGGTGATCCGCTCGAACAGGTCCGTGATCAGGGCCTGCTTGTCGGCCGGAGCCTCGGCCCGCAGCGCCGCCACCAAATCCAGCGACCGCGGCCACGGCGCGCCCTTGAAGGCGTACTGCGCCAGCACCCGGCGCAGGGCGCGGTTGACCGCGTCCTCGCCGATCTGGTCGCGCAGCAGGTACATGACCAGGCCGCCCTTCTGGTAGTGGATGTACTGCTGGTTCTCGACCCGCATGAGGGGCAGCTCCTCCAGCCGCTCCATGCCGCGGGCGGTGAGGTAGCCGTCCAGCTCCCGCTTCAGGAAGCGGCGGATCTGCTCGCGGCCGTACATCTTCTCCATGACCATCAGGGCCGAATACTGGGCCAGGGTCTCGGACAGGGCGGTGGCCCCCTGCTGGTCCGAGCCGACGACCTGGTGGGCCCACCACTGGTGAGCGAACTCGTGGGCCGCGACGTAGGTGACGTAATCGATCTTCGTCTCGTCCGAGAGATCGGCGATGAAGCCGAGGCCTTCCGACCAGGCGAAGGTGTTCGGATACGACTGGGCGAAGCTGGCGTAGTCCGGGAACTCCACGATCCGCGCCTGCCGGAACTGGTAGGGGCTGAACTCGGCCTGGAAATAGTCCAGCGAGGCGGCCAGGGCGTCCAGCATGCGCGGCACGTTGCGGTTGTGGTCGGGGTCGTGGAAGACCACCATCTCGACCCCGTCGTGCATCCGCGCCGTGCGCTCGTAGACGGCGGACTGCACCGAGAAGAAGTTCAGCACCGGCGATTCCGTGACGAAGCGCGAGGTGCGGCGGTCGCCCTCGACCACGTCCGAGACCATGCGGCCGGGCGCCACCACCGTCTGGTCGGCGTCGGTGGTGACGGTGATGTCGGCCGTGGTCCAGTCGGCGCCGATGTAGTTGGTGCGGCGGGCGGATTCATCCTCCAGCCGGGCCGGGCGCAGCTCGGCCGGCAGGCCCAGCTTGCGCCGCTTGCTGCGGTCGTCGAGCAGCCCCTGCCGGCTCATGCCGATCATCGGGGCGAACTCCATGTTGTTGACGAAGGTGCCGTTGTCGACCAGCCGGGTGGTGTTGCCGCCGGCGCGGAAGCCGCGCTGCTCCAGCACCGTCTCGAAGGACACCGTGCGCCGCTCGCCCGGCTGCATCGGCGTGGCGAAGCGGTAGATGCGGTACTCGAACTCCGGCCACTCGCGCGCCACCGAGGCGCCCTCGACCTCGAGCCGCGTCATGTCGAGGTCCTCGGTCCAGCGCAGGTGGACCTCGGCGAGCGGGGCGTCGGTGCGGTTCTCCAGCACATAGGTCCCGCGGGTGGTCAGCTTCGGCTGGTGCGGACGCAGGTCCATGGCCAGCTGCATGTGGGCGACGGCCGGCTGCGGCGTGTTCTCGTAGCGCAGCAGCGCCTTCTCGTAGGCGGCCTGCTCGGCCTCGCGGGCGTCGCGGGAGCGGTAGTCGTTCCAGACGTTGGTGTTGACGTAGATGAAGGCGCCGAGGCCGACGAAGGTCGCCAGGGCGGCGCCGCCGATCAGGCCGGCCGGGCCGGCCATGCGGCGCGGGAAGCGCTTCAGCCGCGGCCACAGGCGGGTCTCCGTGCCGCGCCGCCACAGGCCGTAGGCGATGACCAGCAGCACGATGGCGAAGGCGGTCCAGTAGGCGGTCTGGATGGTCACGAAGCCCGCGAAGTCGCCCGCCCCGTTCATGTCCGACAACGGCATGCCGGTGTCCGCGCCGTAGCGGTAGAGGATGTGGTCGAAGCCGAGGTTCACCGCCACGATGGTCGAGATCAGATAGACGACCATGATCGCCCAGCCGACGAACTTGTTCGGCGACAGGGCCTGGATGAAGATCGCCAGCACGGCCAGCAGGGCGAAGCTGACGCCCTGCGGGAGCACGTACCACAGCAGGTACTTCTCCAGCTCGTAGTCGGTGTGGCCCTTGATGGTCTGCGTCGCCACGCCGGCGAGCACGCCGATCAGCAGCGTCGAGATCAGCACCAGCGCCAGCGCCAGCGTCTTGGGAACGAGGAAGGTCCAGTCCGGCGTCGGCGTGGCGTCGACGATCTCGTGCGTGCGCCGGTCGCGATCGCGCCAGACCAGCTCGCCCGAGTAGTAGATGGCGATGACCATCGAGATCAGGCCGAAGGTCCCTGTCAGCGCCGTGATCACCACCCGGGTGACCAGCAGGATCGGCGCGCCGTAGATCTCGCCGGTGAAGAACAGCGTCGCCACGGCGAAGGCGAAGGCCAGCAGCACCAGCACCACATAGGCCGGGCTCTTGAACACCAGGGCCGTCTCGAAGCGGGTCCGGGACAGGAGCTGCGTCAGGCCGCTGCGGAAGCCGTAGGACGGACGCGGCAGGTCCCCGACCGGCGTCGCCGGCGGCGCCTCCTTCTCGACCAGCGCCTTCAGTCGCTCCTGCTTGCGCAGCTTCGCGCCCTTGGGCGACGGCCGGTACAGGGCGTAGGCGGCGGCGAGCAGGGCGACCCCGACGGCCGTCCAGATGACCCGGTTCCACAGCAGCACCCCTTCGAGGGGCGGGTTCAGCGTGTTTCGCTCGGCGGCCGTCCAGTATTTGGTGACCAGGGCGTAGGCCCCGCTGCCGAACGGCTCGGCCCAGGCCATGGCGGTCTCGAACTCGGGCCGGTTGCCCAGAACGCCCGTGCTGGCCAGGTAGGCGATCAGCACCGCCACGACCCCGATGTAGGTGGCCATCATCGACCGGGTCACGGTGGCCAGGGTGAAGAACAGGGCCGAGGTGAGGAACAGGCCGGTCAGGCCGAACACCAGGTAGGCCCAGGCGTAATCGCCCAACCGCAGCGGCCCGAGCGTCTCGGGGTCGACCCACGGCATGAAGGTCCCGATCAGGGTGCCGAGGGCGATGCTGAGATAGCAAAGGGCCACGGCGGCGAAGGCGCCGAGAAACCGCCCGTAGAGGTAGGACGCCTTGGTGATCCGGGTCGACAGGATCAGCGGCCCGAAGCCCGTCTGGCTGTCGCGGGCGATGACGTTGGCGACGATGGCCGTCGTCGCCAGCATGAAGAAGACATTGAAGACGATGTGCGCGACCGACAGGGCGTAGGGCGCGTTCTTGTGCACGTTGCCGGCGGCGCCGAGCGAGACGTTCGGGCTGGCCACGGCGCCGAAGGCCAGCAGGCCGAAGACGATGGCGATGACCCAGAAGGCCGGCTGGCGCAGCTGGTAGCGGAATTCGAAGCTCGCGATCTTGCCGAACATGGTCGCGCCCTCAGGCCGCGCGGCGCGAGGCGGCGACGGTGGCGAGGTAGACGTCCCCCAGCCCGCCCGGCGCGCGTTCGAAGCCGTCGCCCGGATGCTCCTCGGACAGCACGTGCACGACCGTCCGGCCGCCGAGCAGGCGCGTCGAGATGACGTTGTGGCGTTTCTGGAAGTCGGCCAGTTCGGCCTTGTCGATGGTGCGCCGCCAGACCTTGCCCTCGAGGCTGTGCATCAGGTCGGCCGGCGCGCCCTCCAGCTGGATCTTGCCGCCGGCCAGCACCGCCATGCGCGGGCACAGGTCGGTGACGTCCTCGACGATGTGGGTCGACAGGATCACCACGACGTTCTCGCCGACCTCGGCCAGCAGGTTGAGGAAGCGGTTGCGCTCCTCGGGGTCGAGGCCGGCCGTGGGCTCGTCGACGATGATCAGTTCGGGGTTGCCGATCAGGGCCTGGGCGATGCCGAAGCGCTGGCGCATGCCGCCGGAGAAGCCGGCCAGCGCCTTGCCGCGCACCGGCCACAGGTTCACCTGGTGCAGCAGGGCGGTGACCGTCTCCTTGCGCTCCCGGCCGTTGGCGATGCCCTTCAGCACGGCCATGTGATCCAGCATGTCCCACGCCGAGACGCGAGGGTAGACGCCGAAATCCTGCGGCAGGTAGCCGAGCACGCGGCGCAGCTTCTCCGGCTCCCTGACCACGTCGATGTCGCCGAAGCGGATCGCGCCCGAGGTCGGCGTCTGCAGGGTGGCGATCGAGCGCATCAGCGTCGACTTGCCCGCCCCGTTGGGGCCCAGCAGGCCGAACATGCCCTTCGGAATCTCGAGGCTGACGTCGTCCAGCGCCCGCGTTCCGTTGCCGTAGACGTGGGTCAGGTTCTCGATCGTCAGCATGCGCATCCCCCTTGGTGCTCGCCCTACCCTGTCGCCCGGGTCCGGGGGTCGCAAGTTAAACATGGGTCAGGTTCGCCGCCGGCGGGAGGGAGGGCGCCGTATTCCCGCCGGGAGAAACCGGCACTATGTCTAATCACGTCCACACGTTAGGCTGGGACCCGATCGACCAGGAGCCGACCGCGCCCGTGCTGAAACACCTGCTTCCCAGCAAACCCGGGACCGAACCCCTGGCCGAGGCGCTGCGCGCCTGCCGGGTGCACTTCCTGTGGGCGGCGATCTTCTCCGCGGCGGTCAACCTGCTCTACCTGACCCCCACCCTGTACATGATGCAGGTCTACGACCGGGTGGTGCCGACCGGCGGCCTGATGACCCTGGTGCTGGTCTCCATGGTCGCCCTGTTCGCGCTGGCCGCCCTCGCGGCGCTGGACTGGCTGCGCGGCCGTCTGATGCTGCGCGCCGGCCTGCGTCTGGACCGCATGCTGTCCGGCAAGGTGCTGGCCCGGGTCGTCGACCTGCAGGCCAAGGCCCCGAACACCCAGGCCCTGCGCGAGTTCGACCACGTCCGCTCGGCCATCGGCGGCCAGGGCATGCTGGCCCTGTTCGACGCGCCGTGGACGCCGATCTACCTGATCTGCTGTTTCCTGCTGCACCCCGCGCTGGGCCTGCTGACCCTGGTCGGCGGCATCGTGCTGTTCACCCTCGCCTGGCTGAACGAGCGCGACACCCGTCCCCGCCTCAACAAGGCCATCCAGTCGCAGAACCACGCCTACGCCTCACAGGAAGGCGTCGCCGCCCAGGCCGAGGTGGTCCGGGCGCTGGGCATGCGCCAGGCCTCCATCGCCCGGCAGGTCGAGGAGCGCCGCCAGGCCACCGCCGCCCAGGCCGACGCCCAGCTGGCCGGCGGCCGCTACAGCGGCGCGATCAAATTCCTGCGCCTGACCATGCAGTCGGCGGCGCTCGGCGTCGCCGCCCTGCTTGCGGTGCGCAGCGAGATTTCGCCCGGCGCCATCATCGCCGCCTCGGTGCTGCTGAGCCGCGCCGTCGCCCCGATCGAACTGCTGGTCGGCGTCTGGCCCAGCCTGGTCCAGGCCCGGACCAGCTGGAAGACCCTGACCGACCTGTTCGCGGGCACCGCCGCCGTCGATCGCGAGCGCACCGCCCTGCCCGATCCCCGCGGCCGCCTGCAGGTCGAGGGGGTTTCGGTGAAGTTCCCCGGGACCGAGAACCCGCAGCTGCGCGGGGTCGGCTTCACCCTCAAGCCCGGGCAGACGCTCGGCATCGTCGGGGCCAGCGGCTCGGGCAAGACCACCCTCGCACGGGTGCTGGCCGGCGCGCTCAAGCCCCAGGTCGGCGCGGTGCGTCTCGACGGCGCCGACTACGACGCCCGCGAGGGCGACGAACTGGCGCGCTGGATCGGCTACCTGCCCCAGGTCCCCAGCCTGTTCGCCGGCTCGATCAAGGAGAACATCTCGCGCTTCGCCACCGCGGTGGGCGTCGACCCGGAGACGGCCGACCGGGACGCCGTCAGGGCCGCGGTAGCCGCCGGCGCCCATGAGATGATCCTGCGCCTGCCGCACGGATACGACACCGTGCTCGGCCCCTACGGGCAGGGATTGTCGGCGGGTCAGGCCCAGCGCGTGGCCCTGGCCCGGGCCCTCTACGGCGACCCGGTGCTGCTGGTGCTGGACGAACCCAACTCCAACCTCGACCAGGAGGGAGAGGCCGCCCTGATGCAGGCCATCCTCGGCGCGGCCGGGCGCGGCGCCGCCGTGGTCATCATCGCCCACCGGGCCGGCGTGCTGGCCCGCGTCGACCGTCTGCTGATGATGCGCGACGGCGTGGTCCAGCTCGAGGGACCGCGCGAGGAGGTGCTGGAGAAGATGCGCGGCGCCGGCCCCCGCCCGACCGCCCCCGCTCCGGCCCAATCGGCCGCCCCGGCCGCCCAGACTCCCGCCCGGCTGGCCAATGTCCGGCCGCAGCGGCGCAGTTCATGACCGACACCGCCTCTCCGTCCGCCCCGGCCGCGCCCGAGGCTCCGTCGCCGGCGCCCGTCGCCGACGCCCCGCGCCGGGAGCTCATGCTCGGCGGCGGCATCCTGCTGGCCTTCTTCGTCCTCTTCCTCGGCTGGGCGGCCTTCGCGCCCCTGGACGCGGGCGCCTACGCCCAGGGCCAGATCGCCGTCTCCGGCAACCGTCAGGCGGTGCAGCACCGGGAAGGCGGCGTGGTCGGCTCGCTGCATGTGGCGGAGGGCGACACGGTCCGGCAGGGCCAGGTCCTGTTGACCCTGACCAGCGGCGAACTGCGCGCCACCGAACGGGGCGTGGCCGGGCAGGTCTACGCCCTGCTGGCCCAGAGGGCCCGGCTCGTCGCCGAACGCGACGGCCTCGCGACGATCCCGGTCCCCGCCGAATTCGCCGATCTGGCGCCTGCCGACGCGGCGCTGGCGCAGGAGTCCCTGCGCATCCAGCGCCTGCAATTCCAGGCCCGGCGCAGCGGCCGCACCACCGAGACCGGCGTGCTCGGCCAGCGCATCGCCCAGCTCAACGAGCAGATCGCCGGCTACGAACGCCAGATCGCCGCCAACCAGGAACAGCGCCGCCTGATCGAGGACGAACTGGCCGGCATGCGCAGCCTGGCCGAGCGCGGCTACGCCCCGTTGACCCGGGTGCGGGCGCTCGAGCGCGCCGCCGCCCAGCTGGACGGCGAACTTGGCTCGCTTCGCGCCCAGATCGCCCGCTCCCGCGAGGCCGTCGGCGAGACCCGCTTGCAGATGTCCGGCGTGACCACCCGCATGGGCGAGGACGTCGCCGACCAGCTGCGACAGATCGACGTGCAGCTGAACGAGCTCCGCCCCCGTCTCGCCGAGCTGCGGGCGCAGATCGCGCGCAGCGAGGTCAAGGCGCCGGTCTCCGGCCAGGTGGTCGGCCTGACCATCTTCACCGAGGGCGGCGTGATCCAGCCCGGCCAGACGCTGATGGAGATCGTCCCTGACGACGCCTCGCAGGTGATCGTCGCCCAGATCAGCCCCACCGACATCGACAACCTCAAGGTCGGCCAGACCACGGAGGTGCGTTTCCCCGGCCTCCGCGAGCGCAACCCGCCGGTCATCCACGGCCGCGTCACCCGCATCTCGGCCGACAGCTTCACCGTCGAGGAGAGCGGGGCCAGCTATTTCCGCGCCGAGATCGTCGTGCCGGCGGCCGAGATGGAGAAGCTCGGCCGGACCGCCAGCAGCCTGCGGCCGGGCGCGCCGGTCGAGGTCGTCGTCCTCCTTCGCAAGCGGACGGCGCTGGCCTACCTGCTTGAGCCGCTGACCAACAATCTGTGGCGCTCGGGAAGCGTTCAGTAGGCCGCCTTCGCCCGCCGCCTGAAGGCATGCAGCAACGGCTCGGTGTAGCCGTTCGGCTGGGCCGCCCCCTCGAACACCAGGGCGCGCGCCGCCTGGAAGGCGAGGCTGTTCGCCGGGTCGGGGGCCATGGGCCGATAGAGCGGATCGCCGGCGTTCTGGGCGTCCACCTTCGCCGCCATGCGCAGCAGGGCGGCGTCGACCTGCGCCGCCGTGCACACCCCGTGCAGCAGCCAGTTGGCCATGTGCTGGGATGAGATGCGCAGGGTGGCGCGATCCTCCATCAGGCCGACGTCGTGGATGTCCGGCACCTTGGAGCAGCCGACCCCCTGGTCGATCCAGCGGACCACGTAGCCGAGCAGGCCCTGGGCGTTGTTGTCGAGCTCCTCGGCGATCTCGGCCTCCGACCAGGTCCGGCCTTCCGCCAGCGGCGGGGTGAGCAGGTCGGCCAGCGGCGGGCATGGCTGCGCGGCGATCTGCGGGCGCAGGGCGAAGACGTCGGTCTGGTGATAGTGCAGGGCGTGCAGGGTCGCCGCCGTGGGCGACGGGACCCAGGCGGTGTTGGCCCCGGTCTTGGGATGCGCCGCCTTCTGCTCCAGCATCTCGGCCATGCGATCTGGCGCCGCCCACATGCCCTTGCCGATCTGCGCCTTGCCGTCGAGGCCGCAGGCGAGGCCGATGGCGACGTTGCGGGCCTCGTAGGCGGCGATCCACGGCGTCGCCTTCATCGCCGCCTTGCGCACCACCGGACCGCCCAGCATGCAGGTGTGGATCTCGTCTCCGGTGCGATCGAGGAAGCCGGTGTTGATGAAGACAATGCGGTCCTTCACCGCGTGGATGCAGGCCGCGAGGTTGGCCGAGGTGCGGCGCTCCTCGTCCATGACCCCGACCTTGATCGTGTGGCGCGGCAGGCCGAGCAGGTCCTCGACCGCGTCGAACAGCTCGTCGGTGAAGGCGCACTCCTCGGGTCCGTGCATCTTCGGCTTGACGATGTAGATCGAGCCGGTGCGGCTGTTGCGGAAGCGGCCCAGACCTTTCAGGTCATGCATCCCGATCAGGCTCGTGACGAGCGCGTCGAGCACGCCCTCGGGCGCCTCCGACCCGTCGGGAAGCAGGATCGCCGGCGTCGTCATCAGGTGGCCGACGTTGCGCACGAAAAGCAGCGACCGGCCCGGCAAGGTCACGGTCGAGCCGTCGGGGGCGGTGTAGCTCCGGTCCTCCGCCAGCGCCCGGGTGGTCGACCGCCCGCCCTTGTCGAAGGTCTCGACCAGATCGCCGCGCATCAGGCCCAGCCAGTTCCGCCAGGCCGCGACCTTGTCGGCGGCGTCGACGGCCGCGACCGAGTCCTCGAGGTCGACGATGGTGGTCAGGGCCGCTTCCAGCACCACGTCCGAAATCCCGGCCGTGTCCTCGCGGCCGATCGGGTGATCGCGGTCGAACACCACCTCGATGTGCAGCCCGTGGTGACGGAACAGGCGCGAACGTTCGCCGGCGCCGACGTACTGGGAGGGGTCGCGCAGGGTGATGGTCTCCGGGTCGGCGAGGTCGGCCCACGACCCGACCGCCAACGGCACGGCCTCGTCGAGGAAGGCCTTCGCCCGCGCCACCACCCGCGCGCCCCGCGCCGGGTCGTAGGGGCCGGCCGACGGGGCCTCCCCGAGCGCGTCCGTGCCGTAGAGGGCGTCGTACAGGCTGCCCCAGCGCGCGTTGGCGGCGTTGAGCACGAAGCGGGCGTTGAGCGACGGGACGACCAGCTGCGGCCCCGCCATAGTGGCGATCTCGGCGTCGACCCCGCGCGTCCCGACCGTGAACGGCGCCGGCTGCGGGACGAGGTAGCCGATGGTGCGCAGGAAGGCCTCGGCCGCTTCCGGGTCATGCGGGCGATCCCGGCGCGCCGTATGCCAGTCGTCGATCGCCGCCTGCAGCCGGTCCCGCGCCTTCAGCAGGTCGCGGTTGCGAGGCGCGAAACGGGCCAGGAGGGCCGCCGCCCCGCGCCAGAAGGCCTCCGTCTCTATCCCGACGCCGGCCAGCGCCTCGTCCTCGATGAAGTCGGCCAGTTCGCTGGCGACCTGAAGGCCGGCGCGGGGCGTCATCGTCATGGGCGTCTCCTCGGGCGAGGCTGTAACATTCCGTGATGACGCCGGGTAAGTCGAGACGGTTCCGCGCAGAACGTCGCCCCCGCCCGCAGGGCAGTGCGGGCGGGGGCGGTCTCCCGGGGAGGTGGTGAAGGGTCGCCCCGGGCGACGTCGGGGATCAGGCTCCGGTCGCGGGCGCGGCGTCGGTCGCGGGCTCGGGCTCCGACGGCGCGGCCTCGACCGGTGCGGGCTCGACCGCGGGGGCCGCCGCCGGCGCGGCGGCCTCGGCCAGCACCCGGTCGCAGTCCCGGCCGGTGTAGAGACCGTTCAGATAGTACCAGCGCTGCCGCGCCACGACCGCCTCGGCCTCGCGCCGCTCTCGGTCGCGCCGGGCCATGGCCCCCAGCGCGCTGCCGAGAAAGCCGACCCCCGGAAGCGCCCGACCTGCGCCGGACAGCAGGGCGGTCTGGGTGGCCGCCGCGGTGGCCGCTCCGATGGCCTGCTCGCTGGTGAACACCCCGCCCTCCGGGGCCCCGCCCAGCGCTTCGGTCAGCTGACCGGCCTCGGTCGCGATCTGCGGACAGCTCAGGCCCGCATCGCCCAGGCGCACGATCTGGCCCTGCTGGGCCGCGACGGGCGCCGCCGTCATGCCGACGACCGCAACCGCGATCAGGCCGGCTCCGAACTTCCTCATGGCTTCCTCCCTCGCCATACCGTTGTTCTTCCACGCGCACCCTAGGCCTGACGTGTCCGGACGGGACCTGACGATCCCTGACGATGCCGTTCGACGGCTTCGCCTTGACCGCGCCGCAATGAGGGCCCATCTGATGCTGCATCGCACCACGCGATGTCCGGCGCGCTCCAGTGCGTGAGGGTCCCTCGGGGCCAGTCTGTAGAAGCGCCCCGGCTCCTCGAGATCCTTCGTCGTCCCGTCACGCAGGGCGACGCCCGTTTCCCGCCCCCGAGGGGGGCCGGAGGCGCGCGTCGGCCCGGCGAGCCCCGGTCGTGCGCGTCTCCGCACATGAAAGACGACCGTGACGAACACGACCTTCGAAACCATGGGCCTGAACCCGGCCCTGCTCTCCGCCCTCAAGGCCGAGGGCTATGAGAAGCCGACCCCGATCCAGTCCAAGGCCATCCCCGACGTAATGGCCGGCAAGGACCTGCTGGGCATCGCCCAGACCGGCACCGGCAAGACCGCGGCCTTCGCCCTGCCGATCCTGCACCGGCTGGCCGCCAACCGCACCGCTCCCGTGCCGCGCACCACGCGCTGCCTGGTGCTGTCGCCGACCCGCGAGCTGGCCACCCAGATCGGCGAGAGCTTCAAGGCCTACGGCAAGCACCTCGGCTTCCGCGTCGCCGTGATCTTCGGCGGTGTGAAGTACGGCGCCCAGGAGCGCGCCCTGCAGCAGGGCCTCGACATCCTCGTCGCCGCCCCGGGCCGCCTGCTCGACCACATCCAGCAGAAGACCCTGGACCTCTCCTCGACCGAGATCTTCGTGCTCGACGAGGCCGACCAGATGCTCGACCTCGGCTTCATCAAGCCGATCCGCCAGATCACCTCGCGCCTGCCCGCGCGGCGCCAGAACCTGTTCTTCTCGGCCACCATGCCGTCGGAGATCGGCAAGCTGGCCGGCGAGCTGCTCAAGGACCCGGTCAAGGTGTCGGTCACGCCGCAGGCGACCACCGTCGAGCGCATCAACCAGTCGGTGATCTGGATCGAACAGGGTCGCAAGCGCGCCCTGCTGACCGAACTGTTCTCCGACCCGGCCTATACCCGCTGCCTGGTCTTCACCAAGACCAAGCACGGGGCCGACAAGGTCGCCGCCTACCTCGAGGCCGGCGGCGTCGAGGCCGGGGCCATCCACGGCAACAAGAGCCAGCCGCAGCGCGAACGCGCGCTGGAGGCCTTCAAGAACGGCAAGCTGCGCGTGCTGGTCGCCACCGACATCGCCGCCCGCGGCATCGACGTCGACAAGGTCACCCACGTGGTCAACTTCGAGCTGCCCTATGTGCCCGAGGCCTATGTCCACCGCATCGGCCGCACCGCGCGCGCCGGCTCTGACGGCACCGCCATCAGCTTCGTCGCGGGCGACGAGATGAAGCTGCTCAAGGACATCGAGAAGGTCACCCGCCAGAAGATCCCCGCCATCGACCGGCGCAACGACAAGCAGCTGGCCCAGCTGGACGCCTCGATCATGGCCTCGGGCGTCGGCAAGAAGGCCAGCATCGACAGCGCCGGCAAGTCAGAGCAGCCGGGCCGCGGCGGCCGCGGCCGCAACCCGCGTCGCGACGGCGTCCGTCCCGAAGGCGGCGGCCAGCCGCATCGGCAGCGCAAGGGCGGCCAGCGCGACCGCACCCACCACGCCGAGCGCCCGGCCGCGGCCTACGACCCCATGGCCGGCGATCGCGCCCGCGTCGTCAACAACGACCCGCGGCAGGCCGAGCCCAAGCCAGTCGGCGAACTGAAGCGCCGCCCGCGCCGCCGCCGCCCGTCGAACGGCGGCAAGGGGTATGCGGCGAAGGGGTAGGACTGTGGCAGAGGGGCGGTCCGTTTGACCGTACCGCCCCTCGCGCCCATTATCCTGACATGGCGCGCTATACGGTCACTGCTGTCTGGGATGCCGAGGCCGGTGTTTACTGGTCGCAGAGCGACATCGTCGGCTTGAACGTAGAGGCGACCACCCTCAGTGAGTTCGTCGATCTGGTCGAAGCGCTGGCGCCTGACCTGATGCGCGACAACGGCATGGTCCCCGGTCCGATCACCATTACCGGCGAGACGGCGCTTAAAGCGGCGTCCTGAGTGCCGAAGGACTTCTACCCTGAACTGGAGCGACGCCTGCGCGAGGCGGGCTGCCGGTTCGTTCGGCCCGGCAAGGGCAGCCACGAAATCTGGTTCAGTCCAACAACTGGCAAGACCTTCGCCGTGCCACGCACGAAAAGCCGGCATATGGCCAACCAGATTTTGAAGGATGCGGGGCTGCCGAAGGCGTTCTGAGCTGAGGTCGGCTTCCCACCCGTTGCGGACATTCGGGCGGCGGATCATCCTACGACTATGACACCGGATAGACTCGCTCTCGTCATGCTTGATTGCTGCTGGTTGTGCCCAACCCGCCCATGAAGTCGGCAGGCTTTGTGATGTTACCTCTCGCCCCGAACTGGCGGTGGGCGACCGCTTGGATGTCGAGGCCATCCTCATTTGGAATGAGAACTCCGGAGCCGTCGTTGGCGGTCCTGAATGTTCCCGTCTCTACAATACCGACTTCCGGATGATGTCCGCTACTGACGAACGTGTGTTCATGTCTTCGCTGCGACGCACTCCTCCCACCGCTGGTCAGGCAGTTCAAAGAACTAGAGTTCGCATTCGGGCCACTGTGGTCCGTCTAAACCCCAATGGAGGGGTGTTGAGTGTTACGTCAGCAGAGCGTTTGGACTAGTGACGAGGTCCGCTCCCCACCCGCAGGCGACTGTCCGCTCGGCCCAAAGCAGCCTTTAGCCGAGCCGTCGCGCGATCAGCGATTTGACCTGACCTACCACCTCATCCGGTCCATCGAGCACAAGGCCTATGTATGTTTCGGCGGTGAGGGTCAGAGGTCCAGCTGAAGACATCCAACGCTGCTCAATGACTTCCTGCGAGCCGAATAGCGACCATTTGTGATCCAGTCGTAGAGCCCCGCCTTCGCAACGCCCATGTCGTGGCGCTGACCAGACGCCGATCATGTTCAGGTCCGAGAACTTCCGTCGTCATGAGCCCTCTCCCTTCAAGCGACACCCTGCCACTGCCAAGGTCCGCTTTCCACCCGTTGCGGCCGACCCCACCTTCCGCTCTGCCCGACGAAAAACGCCCGCCGGGTCTCCCCGGCGGGCGCTCTCTTATCCGATTGTCCGCCCCGCTCAGGCGGCGGCGCTGACCGAGCCCTCGGCCGGGTCGCGCAGGACGTAGCCGCGGCCCCAGACGGTCTCGATGTAGTGCTTGCCGCCGGCGGCGGTGGCCAGCTTCTTGCGCAGCTTGCAGATGAAGACGTCGATGATCTTCAGCTCCGGCTCGTCCATGCCGCCGTACAGGTGGTTGAGGAACATCTCCTTGGTCAGGGTCGTGCCCTTGCGCAGGGAGAGGAGCTCCAGCATCTGGTACTCCTTGCCGGTCAGGTGGACGCGGTGGCCGTTCACCTCGACGGTCTTGGCGTCCAGGTTCACCGCGATCTCGCCGGTGTGGATGATCGCCTGCGCGTGGCCCTTCGACCGGCGCACCACCGCGTGGACGCGGGCGATCAGCTCGTCCTTGTGGAACGGCTTGGTCATGTAGTCGTCGGCGCCGCCGCCGAAGGTCTTGACCTTGGTCTCGATCTCCGAGGTGCCGGACAGGATCATCACCGGCGTGTTGACCTTGCCGACGCGCAGCTGGCGCAGCACTTCCAGACCATTCATGTCCGGCAGGTTCAGGTCCAGCAGGATCAGGTCGTAGTCGTAGATCTTGCCGAGATCGATGCCTTCTTCGCCGAGGTCAGTCGTGTAGACGTTGAAGCCTTCCGACTTCAACATCAGTTCGATGCTCTGCGCGGTCGCATGATCGTCTTCGATGAGCAGGACGCGCATTTGTTGCCCCTCCAGGCAAAGCTTGGCGTTGGACGTTACTGTCCCGTTTCCGGGTAACCTTGTTCGGACGTTAATCCTCCAAAAACTTAAGAAGGGTTAACGCGACTGGTTAACGACGAATCTAGGCTGATTTGCGAATCGCCGTCGAGAGGCGGGAGTCAAGTCGCGCGAACTTTTCCGCCGGCCCTCCCGCCCTACGTCCGAAATCGACGCATCCTAGGATCATATTCCTAGTGCGCCGACGCCAAGAAGCGGCGCGAGGTGGATGACGGAGAAGTTGCAATGGAATCGCGCTGTTGGATGCCCCGGCCGGCGCCGGATCGCATGCGGGCCGGCCTGGCCCTGCAGATCGTGTCGGTATCGACCGGCGTGCCGCTCGAGGTCATGACCCGGGGCACGCGGCTGAAGGGTCGCCAGTGCAAGGCGCGCTGGCTTGCGATGTATCTCGCCCATGTCGCCTTCGGCTGGCCCGTCGAGCGCGTCGGCTACGCCTTCGGCATGAACCGCTCGACGGTGGCCTCCGCCTGCCGCTGGGCCGAGGACGAACGCGACCGGCCGGTCCTCGACGACCTGCTGGAACGTCTGGAGCGCAGCGTCCGCGACGTGCTGGAGGCGCCGCCGTGCGAACTGGGAGCATGAGCCGCGCCCAGACGCTGGCGCGGGCGCGCCGCATGCTGTCGCGGATGAACAGCTGGATCGAGGCGGTCGACGGCGGCTACGCCCTGCGCACCGGCTCGGACCGCCGCGCGCGCGTGGTGCTGACCGTCGACGAGGCGGTGTTCCGCGACCTGGTCGAGGCGCCGGGGCTGCGGGCGCGCCACAACGGCGGTTGGGTGGCCCGTCGGGACCTCGTGGAACAACCGGCCCCGGAGCCCGGCCGGCCGGGCCTGATCGAGGGCGAGCGCACCGTGATGGAGGCCGACGGCCGTGCGTCGAGGCGGCGCGCCAACCTGGCGCAGCATCCGGTGGACTGGTTGGCCAGCCATCTCGGCCCGGACGGAAGGCCGTGGCTGCGGCCGGCCGAGGTGGCGGCCGCCAAACGCCTGGCCCTGGAGGCCGAGACCGCCCTGAAGGGCCCGTCGCTGACCATGCGTTGGGACGCCCTGCCGCGAACCCGGTGCGGCGGCGGATCGGCGCATCGCGGCCACGCGCCGACCGGCCGGGCCCTGTTCGCCGCGGCCCGGGTGGAGGCGGCGCTGGCGGCCTGCGGCCCCGCCCGCGCCATGGTGGAACACATCTGCGTGCGCGCCAGCACCCTGCAGGCCGCCGAGCAGGCCATGGGACTGCGCCGCCGGACCGGCAAGATGCTGCTGCGACAGGGGCTCGAGGCCCTCTCCCGCCACTATCGGCTGGCGTGAGCGACGGAGCCGGCGCGACCACACGTTACAGGGTCGTAACTTTCACCCACAGGCGGTTTCCGCCTAGGGTGTGCGGGCGAGCGCGCCCCCTTTTCGGGGCGCGTTCGCGGTTTTGAACGGCGCCCTGGCGCCGGCGCGTCGGGGATCGTCGTGAGTTCTGTGATTGCCTCAAGTCTGGCCGCGAGCCTGCTGTTCGCGGCGCCGGCGGCGCATGTCGCCGAAGAGACGCTGACCGCCCGCGTGCTGGTCGATGTCTGCCTGCCCTACGCCCAGCGCTCGCAGAGCTTCGAGAAGTCCATCCGCGCCGCCCGCGATCTCGGGTTCCGCCGGCCGGTCGGCGACCAGGCTCCGCTGGACGAGTGGGCCTCCGAGATCGACCTGGTCTCGAACGACGGCGCCTGGCGGCTGCGCATCGAGGAGGGCTCGGTCGAGGTCGGCGAGGGCGAAGCCTACGCCGCCGGCTGCTCCCTGTCGTCGAACCGCGCCAGCGCGCGGGAGCTGACCCGCTTCGGCGGCCGGGCCTTCGGCGACGAGGAGAAGTGGGCAAGCGAAGACGGGGCCGCGGTCTGGAGCCGGCGCACCTCGCGACCCGAGGAATATCGGCTCGAGGCCCGGGTCACCGAGGCGCCCGGCGAGCTGCCCGCCCTGGTCGTGCGCGGCCTCTACTTCTGAGACGCGGCCGCGGCCGCCTCGTCGCGGATGCGGCCGACCATGGCGTTCAGCCCGTTAGCCCGCTGCCGGGTCAGCGCCGACGGCAGGCCGAGCCGGTCGAGGGCGGCGCGCGCGTCGAAGGCGAGAATCTCGTCGGCGGTCCGTCCGGAGTAAAGGCGCAGCAGCAGGGCGATGTTGCCCTTGGACAGGGCGCTGTCGCTGTCGGCCGCGAAATACAGGCGCTCGCCCTCGCGCCGCACGGCCAGCCAGACCTGGGCCGCGCAGCCCGGCACCTTGTTCGCCTCGATCCGGTCCGCATCGGGCAGCGGCGACAGCTCCCGACCGAGGTCGATGACGTAGCCGATGCGGCTCTCCCAGTCGCCGAGCAGGTCGAACTCCTCGGCCAGGTCGGCGAGGACGGCGTCGATGACGGACTCTGAACTCATGGCGGCGAGATAGGCCGAGGCGGCGTTAACGACAACCGAGCCGACCATCCCCGGAAATCGTTCCGCCTCCCCCGCTCCGCAGTCGCCTGAGACGGGTGCGGGCTATGGACGACTCGGCGTGACCGCTAGGCTGGTGCGTCCCGCCGTCACTTCGCGCCGCACATCCGCTTGACCCCGCCCCACGCCACAGACCCGACCGAAAGCCCGGCCCGCCCGCGCGCCGGCGATCGTCCGGCGCTGGCGGCCTGGCACGCCGGCTGGGCGGTGGCCGCGGCCCTGCTCGCGCTGGGCGGACGCTGGATCGGCGGCGTCGACGGGCCTGTCTTCTACGGCGTGCTGGCCATGGTCGTGCCCGGCGTCGCCGGCCTTGGCCTGCTGCAGCGAGACGGCGAACGCGAGCGCATGACCCTGCTCGGCGTGTGGGGCCTGGCCGCGGTGACGGGCGCGGGGCTGTCCGGGGGGCTGACCGGCCCCCTCGCCGGCTTCGTCTTCCTGCCGCTGGCGGCGGGGATCGCCCTCGGCGGGCCGCGCCCGGTGCAGGCCGGGGCGGCGGCCGTGGGCGCGGCGGCCCTGTCGGGCCTGTTCTCCGCCTGGCTCTTCCAGGGACCGGGCGAACATCTGCCGGCGCTGGCGGCGCTCTCGGCCGTGCTGACCGCGGCGGCCGCGGCCCTGGCGGTGCGCCTGTCATGGCGCCAGCGCGAGAGGCGCATGGACACGGCCGAGGCCGAGGTGCGGCGGGTCGAGGCCCTCCTCGCCGCCCAGCCGGGACTGACCCTGATCCTCGAACCCAGCGGCCGGGTGCTCGCCGCCTACGGCGCGCCGCCCCCCTCGCTCCCGGTCGACCCGCTGTTCGAACACGGCCTGGTCGCCGCCATCCACGCGCCGGACCGTCCGGGCCTGCTCGCGGCGCTGGCCCGCGCCCGGGCGGGACACGAAGGCTCGGCCGTCCTCGCCCCGCGCCTGTCGCTGGACCGGCGGGTGCAGTTCGTCTTCCGGCGTCTCGACGACGCCGGCGAAGGCCGGATCATCGCCCAGGCCTTCGACGCCACCGCCCAGTACGCCCGCGAACTGGGGCTGGAAGTCGCCCGCGCCGAGGCCGAGGCGCGCGAGGCCGGCAAGACCCGCTTCCTCGCCACCATGAGCCACGAGCTGCGCACCCCGCTCAACGCCGTGCTCGGCTTCTCCGACATCATGCGCCAGCGCCTGTTCGGACCGATCCCCGACCGCTACGCCGAATACGCGGACAACATCCACCAGGCCGGGGGCCACCTGCTCGACCTGATCAGCGACCTGCTCGACGTCTCCAAGATCGAGGCGGAGCGCTACACCCTGACCCGCGAGCGCTTCGACGTGCGCGAGGTGGTCTCCCAGGCCATGGCCCTCGTCCGCGTCAACGCCGAGGACAAGGGCGTGGCCCTGTCCGGCGTGCTGCCGCCGGAGGCGCTGGACGTGTCGGCCGACCGCCGCGCCCTCAAGCAGATCGCCCTGAACCTGCTCTCGAACGCGGTGAAGTTCACGCCCGCCGGCGGCTCGGTGACGGTCGCGGTCGAGGCCGTCGGGCCCTATCTGGAGATCGTCGTCGCCGACACCGGCGTCGGCATCGCGCCCGAGGACGTCAAACGCCTCGGCCGCCCCTTCGAGCAGGCCGGCGCCCTCGAACAGCGCCGCCTCGGCACCGGCCTGGGCCTGTCGCTGGTGCGCGCGTTCGCGGAACTGCACGGCGGGCGGATGAACATCGACAGCACCCTCGGCGAAGGCACTGCGGTGACCGTGCGCATGCCCGTGGCCCTCGTCGCCCGCGCCCCGGCCCCCGAGGGCGGGGCCGAGATCATCCCGCTCCCCGTCGCGACGGGGGGCTGATCAGATCTTGCCGAGGGCCAGGAAGGCCCGGCCGGCGGCGAAATCGCCGGCCTCGAGCCGTGCCGTGGCGACGCTGCCGTCGCGGAAATGGAACTCGACCGCGAAGGCCTCGCGCGGGTCGAGGCGCTCGATCGCCGTCGCCGCCGACGCCGGGAAACGCCAGGCGTCGCCGGCGCGGCGGCCCTCCGCCAGCAGGGCCGGATCGGCCGCGTCGACGCCCGAGGCCCAGAAGCTGGCCCGCGCGGCCGGGGGCGCCAGGCCGTCGC
>JAEYTA010000045.1 GCA_023434265.1 Pseudomonadota bacterium | reverse complement strand
AGGCAGTTCAGCGTTGCCGAGCCGCCGATCCCCCGCGACAGGGCGCGGTCGGGGTAGGCGCGCATCATCTGCTCGCCGGTGGGCTGGCGGGCCCAGCTCGGATTGCGGATCACCGGAGCCGGCCGCGGCTCCGGTTCGGCCGCCGGCGGGGCGTCGTCCACAGGTTTCTCGACGGTCTCCGTCAGCGAGATGGTCGGGCCGGGCGAGGGGCGGGCGTCGTCGTTGATCACCGCCGGAAGCGTCTCGACCTCGACCGGGAAGGGGGCGGGGCGATGGATCGGGGGATTGGGCGCCGCGGGTTCGCGCTCCGCCTCGACGGGCTTGGGCCTGGGCGCCGGCTCCAGCGTCACCGTCACGCCCCGCGGCGTCGGCGCGACCGGCGGCAGGTCCAGCTCGAAGCGCTGGAAATACAACGCCGCCCCAACGCCGATGTGGGCCGCCGCGACCACGCCGATGGCGATCCAGGCGTTGCGCGAGAGGCCGGGGCCCCGCCGCTCGTGGAAGTCGATGGGGCTCACCAGTCCGGGGCCGCCAGCGGTTCTGATCATCATGGCCGTCTCTCCCTGTCGCTGCCCCCACAGCGCCCATGCTCAAGTTGAGCGCTGACGCTGCGGCAAGTTTTGGGCGAGCTTCGCCGCGAAATGGTCACGGCCCTCGGCGCTTGCCGTTAGGGTTCCGTTAACCAGAGTTGGCCAGCGTTAACGATTATGACCATCGGGGCGATTCCATCGTCGAACGGGGTTGAGGCGGCCATCCGGCGGGCGTCGAGCGCGACCGGGGTGGACGCCGACTTCCTCGTGCGCACGGCCCGTCGCGAGAGCGCGATGAACCCGTCCGCGCGCGCGCCCACCTCTTCGGCCGCCGGCCTGTTCCAGTTCATCGAGCAGACCTGGCTGGCGACGGTGAAGGCGCACGGGGCCAAGCATGGCTACGGCCAGTACGCCGATCTGATCCACCGCGGCTCCGACGGACGTTGGCGCGTGGCGGGGGCGGCGCGCAACGTGGTGCTGGACCTGCGCTTCGATCCGCAGGCCGCCTCGGTGATGGCGGCGGAGCTGACCGCCTCCAACGCCGCGTACCTGCGCGGCCGCACCGGTCGAGAGCCGGGGGCCGGCGACCTCTATGCGGCGCACTTCCTCGGCCCGGCGGGCGCGGCGCAGCTGATGGAGGCGATGACCCGACGGCCCGGCTCGAGCGCGGCCTCGTTGTTCCCCGAGGCGGCTGCGGCGAACCGCTCGATCTTCTACCGCGACGGCCGTCCGGCGACGGTGGCGGAGGTGCACGCCAACCTTCAGCGCTCGGCGGGGGGCGGGGCCCCCGCCGCCGTATACGCCCAGAGCCCGGCCGCGCCGGAGCTGTCGGAACGCGACCAGATGCTGGCGGCGCGGCTTGACCGGCTGCGCCAGGACCAGAGCCTGTTGGCCCTGTTGCTGGGGCAGGACGGGGAGGGCGGGCGACCGGGCTTCGGCGGGGCCTTCGGGCCGGGGGAAACGCGCGAAGCCTGATCGCGCGAATCCGGCCATGGTGAACCACCCGTTAACGATGGCGGGCCGATGCTAAGGCGCAGCTGGAGTCCGAGCCCGCCGATGACCGCCTACCGCGCCCGCCTGACCGAAATTGACATCCGCAGGCTGATCAAGGCCGCGGACGATGACGAGCGGGCGTCGGCCGCGCACAAGCTGTGCCGCAACATGGATCGGGCGGAGCTGGACGAGGCCGGGCGCGCGGCCGCCCACAAGATCCTGCGCATGCTGGCCGAAGACGCCGCCGAGCTGGTGCGCCGGGCCATGGCGGTGACGCTGAAGGCGTCGGACCTCATTCCGCGCGACGTGGCGCGCCGGCTGGCGGCCGACGTCGACAGCGTGGCCCTGCCATTGATCAACTTTTCGCCGGTCTTCACCGACGAGGACCTGATCGAGATCGTCCATGCCGGGTCGACGGTGCGGCAGACGGCGGTGGCGGCCCGTCCGGTGGTCAGCCGCGACGTCGCCGCGGCGGTGGCCGAGGTCGGCTGCGCCCAGGCGGTGCGGACGCTCGCCGCCAACGACAATGCCGACATCGCGGAACCGGCCCTCGCCCGCTGCGTCGACCGGTTCGGCGACACGCCCGAGGTCGTCGCGGCCATGGCCTACCGGCAGGCGCTGCCGCTGTCGGTGACCGAACGGCTGATCGAACTGGCCTCGGACGCCGTGCGCGAGCACCTCGTCACGCGCCATGCGGTGGCCCCCGAGACCGCCATCCGGCTGGCCGCCTTCGGGCGCGAGCGCGCCACTGTCGACCTGGTCGACCAGGCCTCCAGCCACGCCGACCTGGGCCGCTTCGCCGCCAGCCTGAACGCCCGCAAGGCGCTGACCGCCTCGCTGCTGCTGCGCGCCCTGGCGCGCGGTCAGATGGGGCTGTTCGAGCACGGCCTGGCGGAGCTGGCGGGAACGCCGCACCAGCGGGCGTGGCTGATGATCCACGACGCCGGACCCTTGGGGCTGAAGGCGATCTACGACCGGGCGGGCCTGCCGCCGCGCCTGTTCCAGGCCTTCCGCGCCGGCGTCGACACCTGGCGGGCGCTGCAGGCCGAGGGGGCGGACACCTCCGGCGACGCCTTCCGGCAGCAGATGCTGGAGCGCTTCCTGACCCAGCGGCCGCACGTGGCGCGCGACGACCTGACCTATCTGATGGAGCGCCTGGACCAGCACCCGGCCAGTCGGACCGAGGTCGGCGTCGCCGCCTGAGCGGCCCGCCCAGGACGCCCCTTGCGATAATTCCGCGAAAAGCTGCCTTGTGGAGACAATGTCTCGACCGCGGGCCTGCGTGAGCGCCGGGTCCTCGACCGGAGCCGGCGGGGGGTTCGGGCTGTCAAAGACCGGCGGAGCGGGGCTCGCCGACAGTAGGGCAGGGTGCTGCGCCAGGAACGGACGCAGCCGCCGAACGAGGCGCGGGGAGGGGCCAGAGTCCTGCTTTCGGGTCGCAATGTCTCCAGAGGGAAGGTCCCGGGAGTCCCGCATACGAAAACGCCCGCCGGGGGGCGGGCGCGATCGTCGGAAGGGAAGGGCGATGTCAGCCGAGGTGTTCGGCGACGCGCGTCTCGAGGGTCTCGGCCAGGGCCTTGCCGGTCGGATGGTCGTCGGTCTGAATCTGGTCGCGGACCACGGCCTTGATGGCGTCGACGTGGGCGTCGATCAGCACGAGCGGCGCGGCCATGCGCTTGGCGGGCTCGTCCATCATCTTGCACAGGGAGCCGGCGAGGCGGGTGACCAGCGGATACTGGTAGGTCGTGCCGAGACCCTTCAGGTCGTGGGCCCGGAAATACAGCGCCTCGGCGGTCTGCTCGTTGTAGCCCTGGCTGCGGATGTCGGCCTGGGCCTTGTCGAGCTTTACGATCTCGTCCTGCAGCCATTGCCCGAATTGAGCGGACATGGCCTTGAGCGCTTCCTCGGCCTTGGCGATGGCGCCGGCGTCGATGCCGCCAAAGCCGCCTCCGACCTTGAGCCGAAGGGTGTTGGGCGGGCGGATGACCTGGGCCGAGTTGCTCACGGGGCGCTCCCGAATACGAAACGGCGGATCATCCCACGCCCGACCTTAAGAAGCCGTGCACGCGATCAGGCGGCGAACTGCTCCGCGAGGACGCGTTCCTCGAACGAGCGGTCGGCGTCGAACAGCATCGTCAGGGCGATGTCGCGGCGCTCCTGCACCTCCACGCGGCTGACGCGACGCACCTCGAAACTGTCGGCGGTGGCGCTGACCGGCCGCTTGTCGGGCTCCAGCACCTCGAAGCAGACCTTGGCCTGATGCGGCAGCAGGGCGCCGCGCCAGCGGCGCGGACGGAAGGCGCTGATCGGGGTCAGGGCGAGAATCCGCGACTCCAGCGGGATGATCGGACCGTGGGCCGAAAGATTGTAGGCGGTCGATCCGGCCGCAGTGGCGACGAGGCAGCCGTCACACGACAGTTCGTCCAGCCGCACGCGACCATCGACGCTGATGCGCAGCTTGGCGCTCTGGCGGGTCTGGCGGAGCAGGGAGACCTCGTTGATGGCCAGGCCGCTGTGCACCTGGCCGCCCTCGGTCCAGGCGTCCATCTGCAGCGGATGGATGATGGTCCGGCCGGCGGCGGCGATGCGCTCGAGGAGATCGTCCTCGCTGTAGTCGTTCATCAGGAAGCCGACGGAGCCGCGGTTCATGCCGAACACCGGCGTGCCGCGCTTCATCACCGTGTGAAGGGTTTCGAGCATGAAGCCGTCGCCGCCCAGCGCCACGATCACCTCGGCCGTATCCCGGTCGACGGAGCCGTAGCGGGCTGCAAGCAGCCGGCGGGCCTCCTGGGCTTCCGGCCGGTCCGACGCGGAAAAGGCGATGCGCGGGGCGGAAGAGGAGGGTTCGCTCACCGGCGCAGGCAAGCCGAGCCCGACGTCGAAGTCAAACCGCCAGACGTTGCGGCGGCGAACGTTCGGCGTCCAGCAGGGCACGGAAGGCGCGCGCGGCCGACGACGCGGAGATTTCTCCTCGGAGCCAGACGGCCGCACCCTGATCGCCCGGCAGGCCGTGGTTCATGCCGCGCAGGTCGGCGAGCAGGCTGGGGAAGACCGCCCGGTCGATGCCGACGGCGGCGCAGGCGTAGTACAGGGCCTCCGGCGACCCCGCCGCGAGCGCGGCCCGGACCTGGGCGGCCGAGAAGCTCCCGAGCATGGAGAGACCGTGGACGAACAGGCTCATGCGCTTCTCGCGGGCCGCGCGGACCACCACGCCGGGCCGTAACTGGCCGGCGGCGTGAAGCTTGGCGGCGAGCCGACGCTCCATCTCCTCCCTCTCGGGTGTCTCCGTCGTGTCGGCGGAGGCGGATCTGAGCACGCCGTGGACGGCGTCGTAGACCGCCGCTCCCAGCCGCTGCTCGTCGACCTCGAAGCGGGCCGCGATCGACTGGCGGAGGGCGGCGCCGAGCCAGTGATACATTTCGTGGGCGAGCGCCTGGGTCAGCCGCGGGTGACGGGTCAGCGGCCCGCGGAGCGCGGCCACCCGCCGCGAATGCTCGACCAGCCGGCGCAGACCTTCCACGCTGACTTCGGCGGTGCGGTTGGTGGCGAGCGCCGTCAGGACAGCGGGCTCGCCGCGATCGATCACGGCGTCTGCGACGCGCCCGCTCAGCCGGGGACGACGGGCGACGGCGATCTGATGCTCCAGCGAAGCTTCAATGAGCACCCGCAGCAGATCGTCGTCCTGCAGCACCGGACTGGACAGCAGGACCGGCCGGGCGATCTCGATCTCGTCGAGGGCGAGGACGTTCACCAGAGCCTGCGGCGCCCAGTCGGCGTCCGCCAGGCGTTCGGCGAGGGCGCGGCGCACGTCGCGTTCGGCCTGTTTGGCAAGCGAGAGGAAGATTTCGCCGAGCACCGGCGACAACTCGCCGGCGGGCGGGCTGGCGTCGCACAGGGCGATGACGCCGAGCAGCAGCCGCTGGCGGGCGTCGGGGCTCGGATTGCGCGCCAGATCCAGCAGTTCGCCGGCGCCGGGCACGCTTCGGTTGGAGAGAGGAAGCTGGACGAGGACGGTCACGAGCGTCTCCGGCGCGCCGGCCCGATCCGGCGCAGGCGACCGTAGCCGCAGGGGCCTAAGACAGGGTTAACCGAACCTGAATCTTGACGGGCGGCCCGGGCGGCGCGAGCGTGGCGGCGGAACATAAGGAGGACACGGCGATGGCCGACGGCGCGATCACGTCCCTGAAGTCGAAGGTGTCCGAGGCCGAATGGGCGGCGCGGGTCGAACTGGCGGCGCTGTACCGTCTGGTCGCCCTCCACGGGTGGGACGACATGATCTTCACCCACATCTCGGCGCGCGTGCCGGGACCGGAAAAGCATTTCCTGATCAATCCCTACGGCTGGTATTTCGAGGAGATCACAGCTTCCTCGCTGGTCAAGGTCGATCTGGACGGCAACATCGTTCAGGAAACCACCCACTTCATAAATCCGGCCGGGTTCACCATCCACTCGGCGATCCATGGCGCGCGCGACGACGCCCACTTCGTTATCCACCTGCACACCGTCGCCGGGGTCGGGGTGGCGGCGCAGAAGGAGGGCCTGCTGCCGATCGGGCAGAACGCCTGCCTTCTGCAGCACCAGCTCGCCTACCACGGCTACGAGGGCCTGGCCCTGCATCACGAGGAACGGGAACGGCTGGTCGCAGATCTCGGCGACAAGCCTCTGATGCTGCTGCGCAACCACGGCACCTTGGCGGTCGGCCAGACGGCGGCGCAGGCCTGGGTCGGCATGTTCTTTCTCGAACGCGCCTGCGCCCAGCAGGTGGCGGCCCTGTCCGGCGGGCGCGAGCATGTCCTGTTCGCCCCCGACGCCGCGCAGGAGGAAACGCGGCAGCAGGGCGGCGGCATCGGCTTCGTCTCGGCCCTGGCGTGGCCGGGGGCGTTGCGCATGCTCGACCGCCGGTCGCCGGGCTACGACGTGTGAAGGCGGCCGGGGGGCTGCTGGTCGCCCTGATCGGCGTCGCCGCCGCGACGCCGGCCTGCGCCGGCGCCTGGCCCCAGGCGAAGGGCAAGGGCCAGGTGATCCTCAAGTTCGAGGACATGCGCGCCGAACAGGGCTTCGATCCCGACGGCCAGCTGGCCGGCCTGCCGGCGGAGCGGCGCGACCGGAGCATCGGCGTGTTCGCCGAGTACGGCCTCACCGATCGCGCCACCCTGGTGATGAAGGGCGACTGGCAGACCGGCGAGGACGCCTTCGTCGACTACGAGGGCCGCGGTCCGCTGGAGATCGGCGTCAACTGGCGGGTGTGGAGCGACGAACGCACCTCGGTGGCCCTCTACGGCGGGGTCGCGGACGGCGGCGAGGGACGCAACGCCGGCTACGCGGCGCCCGGCGAAGGCGAGCGGGACTGGGAGGTTCGCGCCTCGGTCGGCCATTCGTTCGATGCGCCGGGCGGCCGGATCGGAGCCTTCACCGGAGGCTTCGTCGAACTGCAGGCGGCGCGGCGCATGCGCGAGGGCCTGCCCGACGAGACGCGGGTGGACGCCACCGTCGGGGCTCATCTCGGCGACAAGTGGATGCTGCTGGCCCAGGCCTACGCTGGCGAGGCCGAGGCGGACGGGCCGCGGTGGCTGTCGGTGGAGGCGTCGCTGGTGCGCCGCTTCGGCGACTGGAGCCTGCAGGCCGGATGGCGCGAGGCTGTGGCGGGCCGCGAGACGCCGCGATCGGCCGGCCCGATCATCGCCCTCTGGCGGCGCTTCTGAGCGGGGCGATCCGTCGGCCGCGTGGGAGCGTATTGCATCGGGTCGACCGCGACGGAAAACCGGAACCGGCCCCGTTACATGAACTTCAGTTGCGCCGTCGGCGGGAGTCGCTAAGTCGGCACGTCCCCTGGTCCGGAGTCTCCCCCGCGTGATCAAGCGCCATTTCTTCCTCGTCGCCGCCGGCGTGCTGCTCGGTCTCATGGTCGTGGCGGTCATCCTGCGCATGGCCTTCGCCGGCGAGGACCCGGGCAAGGGCGGGCGCGGCGGTCCGGGCGGCCGGGGCGGCGGTCAGCAGGTCTCGCAGGCGGTGGCGACGCCGCGGCCGTTCAGCGACCAGATCCGCGTGCTGGGCGTGGCCCGGGGGCGGCGCTCGGTGAACATCACCTCCTCGACGAGCGAACTGATCACCCGCGTGCTGTTCAGCGACGGTCAGCGCGTCGCGGCCGGCGCGCCGCTGGTGGAGCTGCAGGCCCGCGAGGAGGACGCCGGGGTCATCGAGGCGCGCGCCCGGGTGGCGCAGGCGCGGTCGATGCACGAACGCTATCGCGAACTCGGCGAACGCGGCTTCGCTTCGCCGATGATGGTCGAGCAGTACGAAACCGAGCTCGAAGCGGCGCAGGCCTCGCTGCGCGCCGCCGAGGCGCGGCAGGGCGACCGCATCATCCGCGCGCCCTTCGCGGGCGTGCTCGGGCTCAGCACGGTGACGCCGGGAACGCTGGTCAATCCCGGCGCGGTGATCGCCACCCTCGACGACATCGACGTGGTGCGCGTCGATTTCCCGATCCCGGAGCGCTACCTCGGCGTGCTGCGCACGGGTCAGGCCATCTCCGCCACCGTCGACGCCTACCCGAGGCAGGTGTTCGGCGGTCGCATCGCCCTGATCGACACCCGCGTCAACGAGCAGACCCGGTCGGTCACCGCCCGGGCCGAGATCCCCAATCCTGGTTGGCGCATCCGCCCCGGCATGGCGGTGCGGGTCAACGTCGCCCAGGGCGAGCGCACGGCCCCCGCGGTGCCGGAATCGGCGGTGCAGTATGAGGGCGAAGGCGCGTTCGTGTACCGCATCGCCGCCGGCGAGGGCGGCTCCACGGCCCAGCGCGTCGAGGTCGAGACCGGGGCCGTCGAGGGCGGCTTCGTCGAGATCGTCTCGGGCCTCAACGCCGGCGACCGCGTGGTCGGCTCGGGCCTGAACCGCATCCAGCCGGGGGCCCCGATCCGCGTCGCGGGCGCATCGCCCCGCGGGGCCGCGGCCGGGAAGGGCGCCGCCCGATGATGCTCTCCGACCTCGCGGTCCGGCGCCCCGTCTTCGCGGCGGTGGCCGCCATCGTGCTGTGCGTCATCGGCGCGGCCTGCTTCTTCTTCCTGCCGGTTCGCGAGCTGCCGGACGTCGACCCGCCGATCGTGTCGGTGAACACCAGCTACGCCGGGGCCTCGGCGGAGGTGATCGAGAGCCGCATCACCGAGCGGATCGAGCAGCAGATCGCCGGCATCCAGGGGGTCGAGCGGATCAACTCGACCAGCCGCGACGGCCGCTCCAGCGTCTCGGTCGAGTTCTCGCTGGACCGGGACATCGACGACGCCGCCAACGACGTGCGCGACCGCATCTCGCGGGTGGTCGGCAACCTGCCGGACCAGGCGGACCCGCCGGAGGTGCGCAAGGCCGACTCCGACGCCCAGCCGATCATGATCCTGTTCCTGCGGGCCTCGAGCATGAACCGGCTGGAGCTGACGGACTACGCCGACCGCTACCTGCTGGACCGCTTCGCCACCGTGCCGGGCGTGGCGGCGGTGAACATCTATGGCGAGCAGCGCTACGCCATGCGCATCTGGCTGGACGCCGGGGCGATGGCGGCGCGCGGCATCACGGTCACCGACGTCGAGAGCGCCCTGACCAGCCAGAACGTGGAGCTGCCGGCCGGGGCGCTGGAGTCGGGGCAGAAGAACTACACCGTGCGGGTGGCGCGGACCTACGCCAACGCCGACGACTTCCGCCAGCTGCCGATCGGGGCGCGCGGACTGACCACCTCGACGGGAACGGCGACGACCGCAACGGCCGGATCGAGCCTGCCCAGCGGCGCGATCGGCGCGATCATCGGCCAGGCCGGCTACGTCACCCGACTGGGCGACATCGCCCGCGTCGAGGAGGCGCCCGAGGAGGATCGCCGCCTGTTCCGCGGCAACGGCCTCGACCAGATCGGCCTTGCCATCACCCGCCAGGCCCAGTCGAACGACCTCGCCATCTCCGAGGGGGTGCGCAAGATGATCGAGGATGTCGAGCCCAGCCTGCCCGAGGGGGTGGAGCTGGTGGTCGGCTCGGACAACTCGGTTTTCACGTCGCACGCCATCGACGAGGTGTGGATCACCATCGGCATCTCCATGGCGCTGGTGGCGCTGGTCAACTTCATCTTCCTCGGCACCCTGCGGGCGGCGATCATCCCGTCGGTGGTGGCGCCGATCTGCCTGCTGTCGACCTTCATCGTGCTGGCTCCGCTGGGCTTCTCGCTGAACCTGCTGACCCTGCTGGCGCTGGTGCTGGCCATCGGCCTGGTGGTCGACGACGCCATCGTGGTGACCGAGAACATCCAGCGCCGCATCGACCACGGCGAGCCGCCGCTGGTCGCCGCCGAGCGCGGCGCGCGCCAGGTGTTCTTCGCCGTGGTGGCGACCACGGTGGTGCTGCTGTCGGTGTTCGCCCCGCTGCTGTTCCTGCCCGGCTACGTCGGGCGGCTGTTCGTCGAGCTGGCGGCGGCCATCGCCGCGGCCGTGGCCTTCTCGGCCTTCCTCGCCCTGACCCTGTCGCCGATGCTGGCCTCGAAGATCCTGCGGCCGGCGACCAGCGGCGGCTGGGTGGCGCGCAAGGTCGACTGGGCCATGGACGGGCTGAAGTCCTCCTACAGCCACTCGCTCCACGCCCTGCTTGGCCGCCGGGCGGCCGTCGTCGGCGTCGCCGGCCTGATCGTCCTCGTCGGGGCCGGGGCGGCGGTCATGTTCCTGACCCTGCCCGAGACCCTGGTGCCGGACGAGGACCGCGGCCGGGTGTCGGTGCGCGTGCAGGGGCCGGAAGGGGCCGGCTTCGACTACACCCGGGAGATCATGCTGGGCCTCGAACCGACGCTGGCCGAATACGTCGCCAGCGGCGAGGCCGAGACCTACCTCGTTTCGGCGCCCGGCTTCGGCGGCGGCAGCTTCAACTCCGGCAACGCGGTCCTGACGCTGGCGGACTGGTCCGAGCGGGATCGGTCGGCCGACGAGATCGCCCAGGAGCTGAACGGCAAGCTGCGCAACCAGACCGGCGCCCAGGTCAACGCCTCCACGCCCGGCGCCTTCCAGCGTGGCGGGGGCAATTCCAACTCCATCGAGATGGTCGTCACCGGCGCCGAGTACGAGGAGATCTACGACTGGCTGCAACCGGTGCTGGCGGCCTCGCTGCAGAACCCCGGCTTCTCGCGGCCGCGGCTGAACTACGAGCCGAACGCGCCGCGGGTGCTGGTCGACGTCGATCCGGAGAAGGCGGCGGCGCTGGGCGTGTCCTCGCAGTCCATCGGCCGGACGCTGGAGACCATGTTCGGCTCTCGCCGGGCCACGACCTATCTGAAGGGCGGGCAGGAGTACGACGTCGTGCTGCAGACCGACCGCGAGGACCGGCGCAGCGTCGGCGATCTGGAGGCGCTGTACGTCAACACCGGCTCGGGGGCGCTGGTGCCGCTGTCGGCCGTGGTGACCACCGAGACCACCGGCGATACGCCGGAACGCCGCCGCCTCGACCGCCAGCGCGCCATCACGCTGAGCGCCGATCTCAACCCGGGCATGACCCTGGTCGACGCCACCAGCTTCCTGACCGACGTGGCCGCACAGCAGCCGCAGGGCGTGGTGACGACGCAGTGGGGCGGGGCGGCCCGCGACCAGCAGGAGGCGGGCGGCGCCGTGGCCGCGGCCTTCGGTCTCGCCTTGCTGCTGGTCTTCCTCGTGCTGGCCGCCCAGTTCGAGAGCTGGATCACGCCCGCGGTGATCATGCTGACCGTGCCGCTGGCCGCCGCCGGCGGGCTGTTCGGCCTGGTCATGGCCGGCTCCAGTCTGAACATCTATTCGCAGATCGGCCTGATCATCCTGATCGGGGTGGCGGCCAAGAACGGCATCCTGATCGTCGAGTTCGCCAACCAGCTCCGCGACCAGGGGCGCTCGATCCAGGAAGCGATCATCGAGGCCTCCACCCTTCGCCTCAGGCCGATCATCATGACCTCGATCGCCACCGCCTTCGGGGCCCTGCCGCTGGTGCTGTGGCAGGGAGCGGGGGCGGGCAGCCGCCAGACCATCGGCGTGGTCATCTTCGCCGGGGCGATGTTCGCCACCCTGCTGACCCTGTTCGTGGTGCCGGTGATCTACGGCGTGCTGGCGCGCTTCACCAGGTCGCCCGAATACACCGCCCGCAAGATCGAGGAGTGGGAAGCGCAGGAGTTGACCGCCAACGACGCCGTGCCCGCGGCGGCGGAGTAGTCTCAGGCCGCGGGCGGGAGGTGGCCGGTCTCGACCTTCAGGAAGGCGATGACGTCGCGGCGGTCTTCCGCGTCGCGGATGCCCGCGAAGGACATCTTGTTGCCCTTCAGGAACTCGCGCGGATTCTCCAGCCAGTGGTCCAGCCGCTCCGCGTCCCAGTCGAAGCCGGCTTCGCGCAGGGCCGGGGAGTAGTTGTAGCGCTCTTTCGAACCCGCCTGGCGCCCGAACACGCCGTGCAGGTTCGGTCCGGTCATGTTCGGCCCGCCGTCGGTGATGGTGTGGCAGGCCCGGCAGCGGGCGAACACGCGGCGGCCGTTCTCGAGGTCGGCGGCGTTGTACGGCGCGGGCAGGGCGGCGAGGAGGGCGGCCTTTTCGGCGTCGCTCTGAGCCTGGATCGCCGGCGCGGCCGTCGCCTGTTCGGACGTTCCGCCGCCGTCGCCGCAGGCGGCGAGCAGCAGGAGGGCGGCGGCGAGGGTGGGGCGTTTCATGGCGATCTCCGGCAGCTCCCGCCGTGATAGCCGAACCGGACGCCGGCGCCACCTGCGGCGCCTTGTCGGGCTGGACGCTGACGGTTCGCACCTGATAATCACTGTCAGGAAGGCGCGCCCCGACGCCGACCGGTTCGAGAGCCATGTCCGACACCCTGAAACTCAGCGAGACCCGCAAGGGCGCGCGCGGCGTCATCGTCCGCGTCGGCTGCCACCACCGCGAAGACGAGCACACCGCCGAACTGGAGCGGCGCCTGCTGGAGCTGGGTTTCGTCGAGGGCGCGCGGGTCGAGCTGCTGCACGAGGGCCTGTTCGGCCGCAATCCGATCGCGCTGAAAGTCGACGACATGCGGGTCGCCCTGCGCCGCCAGGAAGCGGCCAGCGTCACCGTCCGGCTCGAGACCTCCGCCTGATGGACATGCAGCTTCGCAGCGCCCGGGTCGCGCTGGTCGGCAATCCGAACAGCGGCAAGACCGCCCTGTTCAACGCCCTGACCGGGGCGCACCAGAAGGTCGCCAACTACGCCGGGGTCACCGTCGAGCGGAAGGAGGGCTTCATCCGCAGCGGGGGGCGGACCCTGTCCGTGCTGGACCTGCCCGGCACCTATTCCCTGCGCGCCCGCAGTCCGGACGAGGAGGTCACGCGCGACGCCGTGCTCGGGAAGCTGGCCGGCGAGACGCCGCCGGACGTCATCGTCGCCGTCGCCGACGCCACCAACCTGCGTTTGGTCCTGCGCCTCATCCTCGAGCTGAAGGCCGTCGGCCGGCCGATGGTGCTGGCGCTCAACATGTACGACATCGCCCAGCGGACCGGCCTGCGCATCGACCTGGAGCGGCTGGAGGCCGAACTGGGCGTGCCGATCGTCACCACGGTGGCGACCCGCCGCCGCGGGATCGAGGAACTGGTCGCCGCCGTCGACGCGGCCGCGGCGACGGCCATTCCCCCCAGCGCCGGGGAGTGGGTCGCGCCGGACGCCGAGGGCCTGCGCGGCAAGGCGGCCGAGGCCGAGCGGATCATGAAGGCCTGCGTGCGCCCGCCCGAGCGTCCGGACACCCTCACCGGCAGGATCGACGGCCTGCTGCTGCATCCGGTGGCCGGGCTGCTGATCCTCAGCGCCATCATGTTCGTGATGTTCCAGGCGGTTTTCGCCTGGGCCACGCCGGCCGCCGACGGCATCGAGGCGCTGTTGACCAGCCTCGGCGCGCTGGTCGCCGGCGTGATTCCGGACGGGATCTTCCAGAGCCTGATCGTCGACGGCCTGATCGCCGGGGTCGGCAGCGTGCTGGTCTTCCTGCCGCAGATCCTGATCCTGTTCCTGTTCATCATCCTGCTCGAGGACTTCGGCTACATGGCCCGGGCGGCCTTCCTGCTCGACCGGATCATGGGCGTCGCCGGCCTGCATGGACGGGCCTTCATTCCGCTGTTGTCGAGCGTCGCCTGCGCCATCCCGGGCGTGATGGCCACGCGGGTGATCGACAACCGGCGCGACCGGCTGACCACCATCCTTGTCGCTCCGCTGATGACCTGTTCGGCGCGCATTCCGGTCTACACCCTGATCATCGCCGCCTTCATCCCGAACCAGACGGTGTGGGGCTTCGCCAATCTGCAGGGGCTGGTGATGTTCGGCCTCTATCTGGCGGGGGTGGTCAGCGCCCTGACCGTCGCCTTCGTCATCCGCAAGCTGTTCTGGAGGAGCGCGGTCGAGCCGTTCATGATGGAGCTGCCGGCCTACAAGGCGCCCGACGTGAAGAGCGTCCTGTTCAACCTGTGGCTCCGGGCGCGGATCTTCCTCGAGCGGGCCGGCCGGATCATCCTGCCGCTGATGGTCGTGGTCTGGGCGCTGGCCACCTTTCCCTATCCGCCGGAGGGCGCGACAGGGCCGGCCATCGAATATTCCTTCGCCGGCATGATCGGCCGGGCGCTGGAGCCGCTGTTCCAGCCCATCGGCTTCGACTGGCACATGGTCATCGCCCTGATCCCGGGCATGGCCGCCCGCGAGGCGGCCGTGGCGGCGCTGGGCACGTTCTACGCCGTGGCCGACGCCGAGAGCGCCACCGGCGTGCTGGCCACCACCCTCGCGGCGCAGTGGTCGCTGGCCACCGGCCTGGCCTTCCTCGCCTGGTACATCTTCGCGCCCCAGTGCGTGGCCACGCTCGGCGTGGTTCGGCGGGAGACCAATTCGGCGAAGTGGATGTGGGTGATGATCGTCTACATGTTCACCCTGGCCTATCTGGCGGCCTTCGCGACCTACCGCATCGCGGTGGCGCTGGGCGGCGGCTGAGGGTCGGTCTTCGCCGGATCGGCGAACCATGGTTGACAAAGTGTGCACGATAGGTGGATTTCCCGGACATCCGGGGGAAGGATCATGCTGTCGCCGCTGAGGCCGCTGTTGTGCCGGCACGAGTATTACTGGTCCGAACGTCATCGGACCGAGCGCTGCCGGCGCTGCGGCAAGCTGAATCCGGCGGCGGCCGCGCCGGCGCTGGCCATGGCGGGGGCCTTGGCGGGGTCCGACAGGGCTGATCCGTTCGCCGGCGTGGAGGCCTTCGCGCCCCTCCGGACGCCCTCCGATCTCGATTTTCCGCCTCTGACCCCGGAAGCCGCCACCCCGGACACGGCGGAGCCGGAGCCGGCCGCGGCGGCCCCGACGCCCGACCGGACGACGCTGAAGGCGGAGAGCCGGGCCCGGCGCGAGACGTTGCTGGCCCTGATCGACCGGCTCGTCGCCGGCGAGCCGTTGACCCGGGACGAGGCGCTGGACGCCGTGCTGTCGGTGATCGACGACGCCCACGCCGCCGAGCCGGTGCTGTTCGGCGAGCAGGCGGCGGCCCATTTCGCGCGACTGCGCGCGGCGCGGGCCGGGGAGGCGATGGTGCCGGCTACAGGGATCGAACCCGTGACCTTCGGTTTACAAAACCGCTGCTCTACCAGCTGAGCTAAGCCGGCCCATTCCTCCGGGCGGCCCTTATGCGGATGTCGCCGGGCCCTCGCAAGTCAGTCCAGTTCGGCGGCGATGCGGGCGGCCAGCGCCCGCAGCGTCTCCGTGTCGGCCATGGGCGCCTGGGCGTGGCCCTTGAGGGCGCGGTCGGCCCAGCGCGGGATGACGTGGAAATGCAGGTGGAAGACGGTCTGGCCCGCCGCCTCGCCGTTGAACTGCATGATCTGGACGCCGTCCGGACGCAGGGCCTTTTCGACGGCGCGGGCGGTGCGTTGCGTCGCCGCCGCCAGCCGGGCGAGCGCGTCGGGCTCGACCTCGAGCAGGTTGCGGGCCCGGGAGGTCTTCGAGATGACCAGCACATGGCCCTCGGACTGGGGGAAGACGTCCATGAAGGTGAGGATCACGTCGTCCTCCCACACCTTCACCGAAGGGATCTCGCCGCGCAGGATCTTCGCGAAGATGTTGTCGGGGTCGTAGGCGGCGTGCAGGGTCATCGGCGGCTCCGGGTCCAGACGGCAGGCTAGCAACGGCGGGCGGGCGAGGGGAGCCCCGCGCGTCGCCGGGTGTTATGGTCAAGGTCGCAAGGGAGTCCGCGCATGCTGCGTTTCATCGTCCAGTTCCTCGTCACCTGCCTCGCGCTGTGGCTGGCGGCCCAGGTCGTGCCCGGGGTCGGCTTCAGCGACACGCCCAGTCTTCTGCTGGCGGCGGTGCTGCTGGGGGTCGCCAACGCCATCGTGCGGCCGGTGCTGACCTTCCTGACCTTCCCGCTGACCCTGCTGACCTTCGGCCTGTTCCTGCTGGTCGTGAATGCGGCGGTGATCGGGCTGGTTGCGGCCTTGCTGGGCGGCTTCATGGTCGACGGCCTGTGGGCCGGGATCGGGGCGGCGATCGTCACCGGCGTGGTCAGCTGGGTCGCCGGTTCGCTGATCGGGGACGGGCGGCGGCGCGACTGAGTCATCGTCCGTTCCGGAAGGGCGACAGTTCGGCGGTCAGGGCGGCGATCTCCATCTCCACGGCCGGGCGCTCGCGTTCGAGATAGTCGGCGACGGGGCCGCGCAGGGCCGGGTCGGCGATCCAGTGGGCGGACCAGACCGGCGACGGCAGGTAGCCGCGGGCGATCTTGTGCTCGCCCTGCGCCCCCGCCTCGACCCGCGACAGGCCGCGCGAAATGGCGAAGTCGACGGCCTGGTAGTAGCAGAGCTCGAAGTGGAGGAAGGGGGCGGGCTCCAGCGCGCCCCACTGTCGGCCGTAGAGGGCGTCGCGGCCGATCAGGTTGAGGGCGGCCGCGACGGGCCGGTCGTCGCGGAAGGCCATGACCAGGGCGATGCGGTCGGCCAGGGTCGCGCCGAGGCGGCTGAAGAAGTCACGGGTCAGGTAAGGCCGGCCCCATTTTCGCGCGCCGGTGTCCATGTAGCAGGCGAAGAAGGCGTCCCAGTGGGCCTCCTCGATCGCGGCGCCGGTCAGCACCCGGATGTCGAGGCCGGCCCGGGCCTCCCGGCGCTCGCGGCGGATGGTCTTGCGGCGGTTCGACGAGAGGGCGGCGAGGAAGTCGTCGAAGGTCTGGTAGCCGTCGTTCCTCCAGACGTACTGCACGTCCTGGCGGAGCAGCAGGCCGGCCTCGCCCATGGCCGCCCACTCGGCGCGGGTCGGGAAGTTGACGTGCAGGGAGGACAGGCCGAGGCGGTCGACCAGCTCGCGGGCGCCCTGCAGCAGGGCGGCGCGCACGGTGGCGGCGTCCGTGTCGGGACGGGCGAGGAAGCGGGGACCGGTCACGGGGGTGAAGGGCACGGCGCCCAGCAGCTTGGGATAGTAGCGACCGCCGGCGCGCTCATACGCGTCGGCCCAGCCGTGGTCGAAGACGTATTCGCCCTGGCTGTGGCCCTTGAGCCAGAGGGGCATGACGCCGAGGACGCCGCCCTCGGGGTCGCGCAGGGAGAGGTGGCGGCCGGCCCAGCCCTGGGCCGGGACGGCGCTGCCGGAGGCCTCGCAGGCGTCGAGGAAGTCGAAGCTGACGAACGGGTCGCCGGTCGGGGCGGCGCAGGCGTCCCAGGCGGCGCGGCCGATGTCGGCGACGGTGGCGTGGACGTGGAGGGTGAACTCAGACACGTCCTTCTCCCCCCGGGGGAGAAGGTGGCTCGCGGAGCGAGACGGATGAGGGGGCTGCGGGCCTGATGCTCGTCGCCGACCTGCATGCCGGCTGAACCTTACCCCTCATCCGAGCGGCTCCGCCGCCCACCTTCTCCCCCAAGGGGAGAAGGAAGGGCTCCGGCTCACGATCACTTCACCTCGACGATGGCGTCGACCTCGACGGCGAAGCCGAGCGGGAGCTTGTAGACGCCGACGGCGGAGCGGGCGTGGCGGCCCTTGTCGCCGAACACCTCGACCATCAGGTCGGAGCAGCCGTTGATGACGGCCGGGATGGCCTCGAAGTCGCCGGCGGCCTGGACGAAGCCGCCCAGCTTGACCACGCGCACGACGCGCTCGAGGTCGCCGTCCAGCGCGGCCGACATCTGGGCCAGCAGGTTGACGCCGCACAGGCGGGCGGCGGCCTGGGCCTGCTCGGGCGAGACGTCGGCGCCGACCGTGCCCTTGATCCCGCCGGAGGCGTCGTTGGACAGCTGGCCGGAGATGTGGAGCAGGTTCCCGCTGCGCACGAAGGGCACATAGTTGGCCACCGCCGCGGCGGGGGCGGGCAGCTGGATGCCGAGTTCGGCGAGGCGGGCGGCGACGGTCATGGAGGGCTCCTTCGAGGGTTCGCGGGGGGATGTAGCGCGCAGGCGCGCGCGCGTCATCTCTATCGGGTGTGGGGTGTGGGGTGGCCGGTGAGCGGTGGTTCTCCCTCCCCGGCACGGGGAGGGTCGTCGGCGCGCAGCGGCGACCGGGTGGGGAGGGCCCGGCGCCCGGAGCGCTCGTGTCGCCTGGCCCCCCCCCCCCCGCCCCAGCGCCCGGCG
>JAEYTA010000103.1 GCA_023434265.1 Pseudomonadota bacterium | reverse complement strand
AGCATGGCCAGGCTGGTCTCGCCCAGCACGCGGGCGTTGGGGAGGCGCTGGGCCGGCCGCCAGCCGGTGCCGTCGAAGGCCCTCTCCAGATAGACCTCCGAAGCCGAGCCGTGGAAACAGGGCACGCCCCGCTCGGCGACCGTGTCGACGATGCGGTCGCGGGTCCAGCCGGGCGCCAGCCGCTCGGGCCGGACGAAGGCGTAGAAGCGGTACCAGGCGTGGACGACATGGTCGGGGACCGGCGGGGTGCCCACCACGGCGTGGCGGCCGCATACGGCCGTCAGCGCCTCGGCGATCCCGGTGCGGCGGCGGGTCCATTCCGGCATCCGCGCCAGCTGGATCAGGCCGATGGCGGCCTGCATCTCGATCATCCGCCAGTTGGTGCCGAAGCTGTCGTGCACCAGCCGCGGACCGGGCGGGTGCTCACGCTCGTAGACCGCCTCCCAGCTCTTGCCGTGATCCTTGTACGACCACATCGTCGACCACAGGTCCGGATCGTCGGTGGTCACCATGCCGCCTTCGCCGCCGGTGGTGATGATCTTGTCCTGGCAGAACGACCACGCCCCGATATGGCCGATGGAGCCGACGCTGCGGCCGCGGTAGCGCGCGCCGTGGGCCTGGGCGCAGTCCTCGATGACCTTCAGCCCGTGACGTTCGGCCAAGGCCATGATCGGGTCCATGTCGCAGGGCATGCCGCCCAGGTGGACGCAGATGATCGCCTTCGTCCGCGGGGTGATCCGGGCCGCGATCGACTCCGCCGACAAGCCCTGGGTGTCGGGGTCGACATCGGCGAACACCGGTGTCGCGCCGGCGGTGACGATGCAGGAGGCGGAGGCCAGGAAGGTCCGCGAGGTGGTGATCACCTCGTCGCCGGGACCCACGCCCAGCGCCTTCAACGCCACGTCGAGGGCGACGGTGCCGTTGGCCAGGGCCACGGCATGGCGCGTCCCCGCCCATTCCGCGAAGCGGCGCTCGAACTGCCGGCACAGGTCCCCGGTCCAGTAGTTGACCCGATTGGAAGCCAGCACCGCCGAGACAGCCTCCATCTCCTCCGGCGTGTAGCTGGGCCAGGGCGAGAAGGGCGTGTTCAGCATCGGTGGGTCATCCGGGGAGGGGAGGCGGCACCTTAGCCGGAACCGGGCGGCGGGAAAGGGGCTGTCGACGTGTCGCCCTTGAACGCCTCGGCGGTGGCCGAGCCGGGGGCGGTGATGCCCTCGCGGGCGATCAGCTTGCGGACCGTCAGCAGCAGGATCTTCAGGTCCAGCCACAGGCTGCGGTGGTCGACGTACCAGACGTCGAGAGCGAACTTCTCCGTCCACTCGATGGCGTTGCGGCCGTTCACCTGGGCCCAGCCGGTCACGCCCGGCCGCACCTCGTGCCGGCGCATCTGCTCTTTCGAATACAGGGGCAGATACTGCATCAGCAGGGGGCGCGGGCCGACCAGACTCATGTCGCCCCTGAGCACGTTCCACAGCTCCGGCAGTTCGTCCAGACTGGTCGAGCGCAGCCTGGCCCCGAACGGGGTCAGCCGCTCGGCGTCGGGCAGCTCCCGGCCGTCGGGCCCGACCGCGTCGCGCATGGTGCGGAACTTGATCATCTCGAACGGCTCGCCGTTCAGGCCCGGCCGGACCTGGCGGAACAGCACCGGCGAGCCCAGCCGGGTGCGGACCAGCAGGGCCACGACGGCCAGCAGCGGGCTGAGGACGACGAGGGCGGCGGCGCTGACCACGATATCGAACAGCCGCTTTACGGCGTCTCCGGCCGGGCGGCGGGGCTCGGCCATGCTCAGGCGGCCACCGGCGCGACCGCCGCCGCCGGCTCCGGGCGGACGTCGGCGGTGGTCGAGGTTCCGGCCATGCGCTCCTCCCAGAAGCGGAGCTGCCGCTCCAGGCTGGCCGCGCTGGAAAGGTGCTCGACGGCGTAGCGGTGGGCCTGTTCGCGAAGGGCGGCGCGCGCGGCTTCGTCGAGGCCGAGCCAGTGCATCACCGCCGCCTCGAACTGGCCGAGCTCGCTCGAATCGACGAACGAGCCCAGCCCCGCCTCGACGAAGGTGCTGTTCGAACCGGTCACCACCGGCACGCCCGTCGACAGATACTGCCGGATCTTCTGGTAGGCGTTGCCGACCACCTTCTCCCGGGCGGCGTTGTCGAGGGCCACGCCGACGTCGAAGGTCGCCATGTAGTCGGGCACGGCGTCGTAGGGCACCACGCCGGGGGTGACGAAGGCGTCGGCCAGGCCGGCCTCGCGGATGCGCTCCTTCAGCCCCTCCATGCCGCTCCCGCCGCCGACGATCACGAAGCCGGTGTCGGGAAATCGCTTCAGCACCGCGGGCGCGATCCGGAACATGTGCTCGCCGCCGCGCTGGCTGGCGAAGCCGCCGGCGTAGCCGACGATGCGGCCGAAGCGCTCCAGGCCCAGCTTCGCCTTCGCCTCGGCGGCGCGGCCCGGCCGGAAGCGGTCGGTGTTCACCGTATTGTCCTTGTGGTGGATCTTGGCCCGGTCGACGCCGAGGCCGCCGGCGATGCGCTCGAGGTGCTCGTTCGTACAGGTGTCGATGGCGAAGGCGCGGGCGCCGAGGTCGCGCCAGATCGCGCGGTCCATGGGGGCGGCGACCCGGACGGCCAGCAGGTCCTTCAGGCTCTCCTGGGGAGCGCTTTCGGGCGCCCGCCCGGTCATGTGACGCATGGCGAACGGGATCGACAGGCGGCGGCTGGCGCGCTGGAATCCGATCGGCAGGGTTCGCTGGCGGGTGATCAGCAGATCGTAGGGCGCGGCGGAGGTCTCCTCCAGCACCACCCGCTCCATTTCGCGTTCGGCGCGCAGGAACTGCAGCGGCCGCGTCAGCACCCGGCGAGTCTCGAGGTAGCGAACGTTGACGCCGGCGAAATCGTCGAGCGGCCGGGCCGGCGTCGGAACCACCGCGCGCATCCGGTCGCCGAAGCGCTTGTGCAACGCCAGCACGAATTCCCGCTCGTTGACCCCCGGTCCGTTGGGCAGGCTGGGGTCCACGCTCGTGACGTAGATGATGCGGTCGACGGTCCAGGTGGTCATCGTTCTCTGGCCAGAAAATGCTGTAAATACATTGTAACCCGGGCCGTCTTACACTAAGCGCATCGCTCGACAAACGCGTGACGACAGGCATTTTTGGTCAGGTCGTCCGAGGAGCGTGAATGAAGTCCGACGGGGGGGCGAAGCGAAGGCTGACGGCCGTGCTTCGCCGGATCATCAGCGGCAAGTCCGGGGAGAAGATCAGCCTGCGCCGCTTCATGGCGCCGATGATGACAATCGCAGGTGGTACCGCCGTGGCGCAGCTGATCCTGCTGGCCGCCACCCCGGTGATCACCCGCATCTTCAGCCCGGCCGAGTTCGGGGCCTTCGGCGTCTTCCTGTCGGTGACGATGCTGCTCGGGGCGGTGGGCTCGCTCGGCTACGACCGGGCCGTGCCCCTGCCCGAGACCGAACGGGACGCCGTGGCCACCCTGATGGTCGCCTTCCTCTTCGGGGCCCTGTCCGGCCTCCTGACCCTGGGCGTCCTCCTCGCCCTGCCGCACCTGCTGCCGGCGGGGTCGACGTCGGCCTGGCTGGGCGGCGACATGCTGTGGCTGGCCCCGCCGGCCATCGTCCTGCAGGCGTGGACCCTCGGGCTGCAGTACTGGTTCATTCGCCGCAAACACTACCGCGCCCTGCCGACCACCCGCATCGCCACCAACGTCGGCGTGGTCGTCGGCCAGGTCGGCCTCGGCCTGGTCAGCGCCAGCCGCTACAGTCTGGCCCTCGGACAGGTCATAGGCACCGCCCTGGGCGCCGTCATGCTCGGCCTGATGGGGCGCGTCGCCCTGCGCGAGGTCGACCTGGGCGGCGCCGTGGCCCGCATGCGCGACATGACCCTCCGCTACGTGCGCTTCCCGGCCTTCGTCCTGCCCTCGCTGTTCCTCAACCGCGGCGCCTTCTACATTCCGACGATCATGGTCGGAGCCCTTTACGGCGTGGAGGCCGCGGGCTTCTTCGCCCTGTCCCAGCGGTTGGTCGGGGCGCCGGTGGAGTGGATGAAGCAGGGCGTGTCCCAGGTGCTCTATGGCGAAAGCAGCGAGCGGGCGCGCAACAACCCGGCCGAGCTGCTGATCCAGTTTCACGCCGTCACCCGCGTCCTGCTGATCGTGGGGGCCGTCGCCGCGGTCGTCATCGCCCTCGCCGCCGAATTCCTCATCGCCCCGGTGTTCGGCGAGCGCTGGGGCGCGGCCGCCCGCTTCCTGCAGGCCATGGCCTTCCTCGTCCCGTTCCGCGCCGCCTACGCCTCCACCTCCCAGTTCAACGCCATCGAGCGTCAGGACATCTACCTGTACTGGACGGTGATGCAGTTCGTGGTCGTCGCCGCGACCCTGGCCCTGCCGCACTGGCTGGGCGGGACCGCCGTGCACGCCGTGTTCTGGTACGCCGCCGGCTCGGCCTTCAACTACTTCGTCATGGCGCGCCTGTACGTGTGGGCGGTGCATCGCTTCCTGGCCAGCCGCCCGGCGCCGGAAACCGACACCGCCTCCGCCTGACGCCGCCCGGAGCCCCTCGACCCATGACCCCCGACGTCCGGTTTCCCGACTTCTACATCTTCGGCGCGCCCAAGTGCGGCACCACCGCGCTGTACGAGTATCTCTCCCGCCACCCCGGCGTGGCGATGTCGAGCGTGAAGGAGCCGCAGTATTTCTGCACCGACTTCCCCGACATTCTCCAGGTCCATGGCGGCGAGGCGGGCTATCTGCGCCTGTGGAAGGACGCCCGCCCCGGCCAGCTGCGCGGCGAGGGCTCGGTCTGGTACCTGTTCTCGAAGGCGGCGGCGGCCAATGTCGCGGCGGTGCGTCCGGACGCCCGCATCGTGGTCATGCTGCGCGACCCGGTCGAGGCCGCCCACGCCATGCACATGCAGGGCCGCCTGACCATGCGCGAGGACACCGACTCCTTCGCCGAGGCCTGGGACCTGCAGGACGAACGCGCCGCCGGCCGCCGCCTGCCGGCCTACTGCCCCTTCCCGGAGTCGCTGCAGTACCGCGACGCCTACACCTACACGCCCCAGATCGAGCGGCTGTGGAGCATCTTCCCCAAAGAGCAGGTCAAGATCGTCCTGTTCGACGACTTCAAGGCCGATCCGGGCGCGGTGTATCGCGAGGTGGTGGCCTTCCTCGGGCTGCCGGCGCACGAGCTCGACGAGTACCCGCGCATCAACGAGGCGCGGGCCTATCGGAGCCACCCGCTGATCCGGTTCCTGACCTCGCCGCCGGCCTTCCTGCGGCCGCTGGTCCTGCCGACCAAGAAATTCCTCAACCGACTGGGCTTCAAGCCGAGCAAGGTGCTGACCGCCACCCTCTCCGACGCCGGTCCGCGCGAGCGGCTGGCGCCGGCCGACCAGGCCCGCATCGCCGACGCCTTCCGCGACGACGTGGCCGCCCTGTCGCGGCTGATCGGCCGGGACCTCAGCGGCTGGCTCAAGCCGGCCGGAGGCAGGACATGAGGGCGGAGGCGGCGCCCGGCCGCGAGACCGTCGTCCTGCTGGGCTCCTACGCCCCCTCGCTGGTGCGCTTCCGCGGGCCGTTGATCCGCCAGCTGGTGCGCCGCGGCCATCGCGTCGTCGCGGCCGCGCCGGAGATCGATCCCGCCACCGCCGCCGCGCTGGCGGCGCTCGGCGCCGAGACCCATTCGACGCCGCTGTCGCGCGGCGGCATGAACCCCTTGGCCGACCTGGCCTACGCGGCCCATCTGTGGCGCTTCTTCCGGCGCACCCGGCCCGACGCCCTGATCGCCTACACGGCCAAGCCGGTGGTGTGGGGCGCGCTGGCCGGCTCCCTGGCCGGCGTGGGCAAGATCACTGCCCTGATCACCGGCCTCGGCTTCGCCTTCAGCGAGGGCGAGGGGCTGAAGCGTCGCGTCGCCCACGCCGCCCTGTCGGGCCTCTACCGCGCCGCCCTGGCGCGCTGCCGCCGGGTGGTGTTCCAGAACCCCGACGACCGCGACCTGTTCATCCGCCGCCGGCTGGTCCCCTCGGCCGGGGTGGTCGGGATGACCGCCGGTTCGGGCGTCGAGCTGGACTACTACGAGGCCAGCCCGGCGCCGGCCGCGCCGTCCTTCCTGATGATGGCCCGCCTGCTCAAGGACAAGGGCGTGCGCGAGTACGCCGAGGCCGCCATCGCCCTGCGCCGCAAGCATCCGCACGCCCGTTTCGCCCTCGCCGGCTGGCTGGACGAGGGGCCCGACACCATCACCCGCGCCGACCTCGACCGTTACGTCGAGAACGGCGTCGACTACCTCGGCCGGCTGGAGGACGTGCGTCCGGCGCTGGCGGCGTGCAGCGTCTACGTCCTGCCGTCCTACTACCGCGAGGGTGTGCCGCGCTCGATCCTCGAGGCGCTGGCCACCGGCCGGGCGGTGATCACCACCGACATGCCGGGCTGCCGCGAGACGGTGATCCGGGGCGAGAACGGCTTCATCGTCCCACCCCGCGACGCCGGCGCCCTCGCCGAGGCGATGGAGCGCTTCATCGTCGAGCCGGACCTCGCCCGGCGCATGGGCGAACGCTCGCGGCGGCTGGCCGAGGAGGTGTTCGACAGCGACGCCGTGGCCAACGAGACCATCCGGCTGGCGGGGCTGGAGCGCTAGTCGGCCCAGCGGGCCGGCGAGCCCATGGCCGTCGCGCCGGCGGGGATGTCGCGGGTGGCCACCGCCCCGGCGCCGAGGGTCGCGCCGTCGCCGATGCGCAGGCCCTGGATCAGCACCGCGTTGGCCCCGACCAGCGCCCCGGCCCCGATGACCGTGTCGCCGCTGATCGCCGCCCCCGGCATCACCGAGGCGAAGTCCCCGACCACGCAGTCGTGCCCGATCACCGCGTTGTGGTGGACCAGGGCGTGGGCCCCGATGCGCGCCCGGGCCGAGACGATGGCGCCGGCCAGCACCACGGCGCCCTCGCCGATCACCGCCCCCGTGGCGACATGGGCGGCGGGGTGGACGACGGTCCACGGCTGCAGGTCGGCTGCCTCCGCCAAGAGGCGGCGGCGGGCGGCGGGCCAGCCAGCGGCAAGGACGAAATGTGTGGCGCCGCCGCCGTCAAGTTCCCGGATGTCGCTCACCTGCCGCACGCTCCGGTCGGCGAAGCGACAGGCGCCGCGCGGGTCGGGATCGACGATCGCGATCACCGGATGGCCGTCCCGGCCATACGTCGCCTCCAACGCGTTGAGAATGTCACTGGCGTGTCCCCCGCCGCCGATCAGAACCACTCGCATCGTCCCTCGCTTCGTCCGGAGGGCGGAGGTTGTCACGATTGGCGCCTTCTCGCGAGGTTGGTCTCGTGCGAAGACAGTGGGGCTGATGAGGGAACGCCGATGACCACAGCAATCTTTGGCCCGGGCGGTTTCGGCAGGGAGCTTCTGCCGCTGGTTACGGGTGAGGTGGTTTTCATCTCGGACGATCCGGAACAGGTGGGCTCCAGGGTCGAGGATGTCGAGGTTATTAGCCTCGAGGAGTTCCGTCGACGTGGACAGGGGTCGTCTACCAGCGAGCCGGGCCGGGTCGCCATTTCGGTGGCCGACGCGTCGATCCGCCGACGCATCGCGAGCCGCATCGACGACCTCCCGGCGGCCACGCTGATCGCACAAAGCGCGGTCATCGGGCCGGGTGTGACCATAGCCGAGGGTGCGATCCTGTGCGCCTTCACCACGATCACCGCTTCGGCGACGATTGGACGACACTTCCACGCCAACATCTATTCCTATGTCGCCCACGACTGCGTGGTTGGCGATTTCGTTACGCTGGCCCCGCGCGTCTGCATCAATGGCAACACGATCATCGAGGATGACGTCTATATCGGCACGGGCGCGGTCCTACGACAAGGCACGCCCGACAAGCCGCTGCGCATTGGCAAAGGCGCCCTCATCGGCATGGGTGCCGTAGTGACGAAGGACGTCGAGCCGGGCGCTGTTATGATCGGCAATCCGGCGCGGCCGAAGTCCTGATCCATCCTGTCAGAGCCTCAAGCCCCAGGCTGCCTCCACCGCCTCAGTCTCGCCCGCCAGCTGCTGCTGCAGGTAGCGACGCGCTTCAGGATCGACCTCCGCCTTCTCGCCCCCGAGGGGCCGGATCAGGGCCGGTGCGGGGATCGGCTCGACGCCGATGAAGCGGCACACCCGGGCGAAGGTCTCGTCGGCCTCGCTCCGCAGCTGGCTGTTCGAGATGACCAGCAGATCGAAGCCCTTCCAGCGCTCCAGCTGCTCCATGTATCGGCTGCGCGCGACGTAGGAGTGGTGCTGGTGCGCGTAGCTGACGCCGTCCGGGGCGCCGAGCTTCGCCTCCTGGCCCGCCAGCCGCGCCTCCTCGGCCTCGAAGGCCTCGAGCATCGGCAGGGTCTCGTAGCCGCGCCGGCGCGAGTGGAAATAATGCGACAGGGCGCGTTCGACGGGGTCGCGCAGGATCACGATCAGCCTGGCCTTTGGGACCAGCGCGCGCAGGCGGTCCGGAACGGCGGGGTGGAACAGGTAATAGGGGCTGGCCTCGCCGCTGACGCCGCTCTCCGTCAGCGGAAAATGGCGGCGGTACCAATGCTCGCCCCGGTGGTAATTGATGTCGAAGTAGTGGACTTCCTTGACCAGCGAAGGCGACACGCCGGGGTGTTGGGCCAGCATCTCGAACAGGGCGGTCGTGCCGCCTTTCTGGGTCCCGATGATGATGAAGTCCGGCAGCGGTCCGACCGGCCGAAGGCCGCGCAAGCGCGCCTTCAGGCCGAACAACCGCCGCGCCCCCACATGCCGCCGGATGCGCCGCTTGGCCCCCTCGATCCACGCCCTCATTCGATCTCCCGATGTTCGCGCCACCTGCGCGAAGTCGAATGCTTGCCGCGCCTCAACCGACGGCTTATCGTGGCCGGACAGGCGCTGCAACACGCGATGGCGCGGCCGCCGCCCGCCGGCGCGCGGCCTTGCGGGGCCCGGCGATCCAGTTCAAGGCGCAAGCTTTCCCGGCGGTACGCGAGCACATGCTGTTTCTGGTCTACTTCGCCTACCTGGTCCTGATCGTCGGCTTCATCGCCTTCATGCGCCGGCTGATGCGGGAGCGGATCATGGCGATCCCCATCCTCGCCCTGCTGCTGATGGAGCTGATCACCATCTGGCCGGCGACCATCGTCTCCTACGGCAGCGGAATTTCGCACGACGCCTACCTGCTGGCCCTGGTGCTGGGCACCAACCTCGCCCTGTTCGCCGGCTACCTGCTGGGCGCGCCGCTGTTCCGCATTCGCCCCGGACTGGCCTACGCGTTCCACGCCCGGCCGGTGGAGCCGCCGCCGCCCGGCGCCTTGACCGCCATCTGGGTGGTCAGCTTCGCGCTCTCCTTCGCGGCTGCGCTGTACACGGCCAACGGCATTCCGCCGCTGTGGAGCTCGCTCCTCGGCGGGCCGACCGAAATCCTCGCCGACATGGTCCGCGAGCAACGGCTCGAGTCGACCAAGACGCACTACTTCGGCGGCGAGTATCGCGGTCAAGGCGTCATCAAGACCCTGATGATGGTGGTGCCGGTCTTCATGGTGGCCGCGGCGGCGGTCGGACACGCCGTCCGGCCCAGCCGCGGCCGCCTGTTCTTCCTGCTCGGAACCATTGGGCTGGCCCTGCTGCTGGCCATGTCGATCGGCAGCCGCGGCCCCATGGTCAACGTCCTGCTCGCCACCGTCGCCATGGGGGCCTTCCTGTGGCGGCTGCGCGCCAGCCAGATCATCGGGGCGCTGGCGGTCTTCGTCGCGGCCGTGCTGTTCGTCAGCATCTCGATGCCGCGCTACCACGCCAGCTTCGCCGAGAGCGGCCTGGGCTTCCTGCCCGACGGCATCGTCTCGATCGTGGAGCGGGTGTCGCTGGTCAACACCAGCAATACGGTGCTCGCCGTCGAGGCGGGGCGCATGGGCATGGTCGAGCGCGACTTCGCCGAGGAGCATGTCGACAAGATCGTGCGCCTGCTGCCGAACGCCGCCGGCGAGCTTCCGCTGTCCTCCGAACTGACCGCCCTGCGCCGGGGCAACGTCCGGACGACCGCCTTCGCCACCCCGACCTGGCTGGCCTCGACCTTCCTCGACTTCGGCTTCATCGGCTCGATGGTCTGCTACCTGCTGCTTGGCCTGCTCGTCGCCTTCGGGGAAAGCTGGATCTTCACCTGGCGCAAGACGGTGGTCGGCGTCGCCGTCGCGAGCGTGCTGACCCTCGTCGTCGCCATGGCCATCGTGTCCTCGCCGCTGACGCTGATCCCCTTCGGCGTGATCCTCGCCGGCTACGCCGTGGTCTGCCACATGATCGTCAACGTGTTCCGCGCCAACGCCCCGGTCCCGCCGCCCGGCTTCTCCCGGCCTCCCCGCCCCCTCCGGCAGACGCCCTGAGGATGCCGTCGACGCGAAGCGGTGCTCTGGCGTCGGTGGGGCAGGTTCATCCCGACAGTCAGAAGCGCCCACAGGGCGGAACGACGACAATGTCGATGGCGTCCTGGCACGGCCGCAACAGGCGGGGGAGGGGTTACCTACGCGTGCAGCGCGAGCGACGCGCCACCGTGGTTCCGGTTGCGGACGAGCGACCAGCCTTCCGCCTTCGGGCTCGCTCTGGACGAATGGCGGGATAGCGCGTAGAGCGCCGCCCATGAACCCGGGGGATCGCATGACGGCTCGCGTCGCGCTTATAGGTTGTGGGCGGTGGGGGCGGAACATCGCCCGGGTCCTGGCCCGACTGGGGGTCCTTGAGGTCATCGTGGATCCGGCGGCTGACCAACTCGCCGGTTATGCGGCGGAACTGGGCGTCCGGGTGACCGCGGATATCAATGACGCCTGGGCAGACGGAATCGATGCCGTCGCCATCGCGGTTCCGGCCGCCGACCATGCACGGGTTGTCTTGCAGGCCCTGGATGCGGGCAAGCACGTCTATGTCGAAAAGCCGCTGGCGCTTGAACTGGCGGACGCTGAAGCATGCGCTGCTCGCGCTGACGCGGCGGGCAAGACGCTGATGATCGGACATTTGCTACAGTACCACCCCGCGTTCCTTGCACTGAGAGAGGCTGTGGCGCGTGGAGAGATCGGCGAACTCCGCCACATCACGTCCAACCGTCTCAACCCCGGCGCCATTCGAACCGAGGAGACGGCCTTGTGGAGCATGGCTCCGCACGACTTTTCGATGATCCTGAGTTTGACCGGCGAGGCGCCGGAGAGCGTCGCTTCATTACCGGTGCAGGTCATCCCGGGCGACATTCCGGACCAGTATCACGTGCAGATGCGTTTTCCCGGAGGCGTGACAGCGAACGTCTCGGTGTCCTGGCTCTCGCCCTTCAAGGAGCACAAGCTGGTGCTCCTGGGGACTGAGGGCGCCCTCGTCTTCGAAGACACCCAGCCAGTCCGCGATCGCAAGCTGGTCATCTACCGGAATTACATCGACCGCAGCACCGGGGCCGCCCGCTTCATCAAGAGCGACGGCGAGGCTGTTCCCTTCCCGGAGGGCGAGCCGCTGGAGAACGAGATGCGGACCTTCCTGCGCTGCGTGTCCACCGGCGAAACATCGCCGACGGACGCGCGCGAGGCCATCCCGGTACTCCGCCTTCTCCGTCAGGCCTCCTGAATTCACCTAACAGACCTCAGTCCATACGGCCCCACCAAAATGAAGCTCGGCCTGATCACCTACGAAACCTTCCACCTCAAGACCGAGCAGGTCGCGCTCGGTCTTGCCATGAAGGAACGGTACGACCTGACCTTCTTTGGCCTCCCGTTCGTCAAGCGCGCCAGCCGGGAAATCCTGTTCGCGCATCGCCCTGACATGGAGACGGGCGCCCACTCCCGGGCGGTCGCGAGCGCGCTGGGAGCGCCTTTCACTTCCTGCGCCTCCCCCGACGATATTCCCCCCGACGGAGCCGACATCTTTCTTATTCTGGGTGCGGGACTGCTGCCCGCCTCCTTCGTCTCCGCCACGCGAGGACGCGTCCTCAACTCGCACCCGGGGATTATTCCGTTGGTCAGGGGCCTGGACGCCTTCAAGTGGGCTGTCCTCGACGGCATGCCGATCGGCAACTCCATCCACTATATCGACGAGGAAGCGGACGCCGGCGAGGTCATCGCGGTGCGCCGGACGCCTGTTTTCGAAAGCGACACACTCAACCAGTTCGCCCGCAGGCACTACGAGCTTGAGATCGACATGATGATCGACTTCGAGCACCTCCTCACTGTGGGGGGAGGCGTTTCCGAGCACGCGGAGCGACCCGCCCGGATGCGCATGCCCGCCGCTCGACAGCAGGAGCTGTTCGCGGCCTTCGAAACCTACAAGGCCAAGTTCGCCGTCAGGACCTGACCGGTCTGCCACCCTGTCATCCAGCGAGACACCATGCAATTCATCGACCTCAAGGCCCAGTACACTCGCCTCGCGGACCAGATCGGCGTCCGTATCGCCGGGGTCCTGGAGAAGCAGGCCTTCATCCAGGGGCCGGAGGTGAAGGAACTGGAAGCCGCGCTCGCCGGGTTCTCTGGCGCCAGGCATGTCGTCACCTGCGCCAACGGGACCGACGCCCTGCAGGTGGCCCTCATGGCTTTGGGCATCGGCCAAGGTGACGCAGTTTTCGTCCCCAGCTTCACCTATACGGCGACAGCTGAGGTTATCCTGCTGCTGGGCGCAACGCCGGTCTTCGTCGACGTCGACCCAAAAACCTATAACCTCGACATGGATGGGCTGGACGCGGCCGTCGAGCGCGTGAAGTCCGAGGGCCGATTGAATCCGGCGTGCCTGTTCACCGTCGACCTTTTCGGGATGCCGGTGGACTATGACCGCGCCCGGGCCATCTGCGACAAGCATGGAATCGCTTTCGTTTCTGACGCCGCCCAAGGGTTCGGAGCCAGCCACAATGGGCGTCGCGTCGGCTCGGGCATGGCCGACATCACCACCACCAGCTTCTTCCCCGCCAAGCCGCTCGGCTGCTACGGCGACGGGGGGGCGATCTTCACGGACAGCGCCGACCATGCCGCCGTGATGCGGTCCATCTGCCTGCACGGGAAGGGGCAGGAGAAGTACGACGTTGTCCGTGTAGGGGTGAACAGCCGGCTGGACACGCTGCAGGCGGCCATTCTGCTTCCGAAGCTGGAGATCTTCGCCGACGAGATCGAGGCGCGTCACCGGGTTGCCGTGGCCTATTGCGAGCGGCTGGCCGGCGTGGTGGCGGCGCTCCCGCTGCTTCCCGAAGGAGACGACCGCTTCGCTTGGGCGCAGTTCACCGTCCAGGTCGAGAATCGCGATGCGGTCCAGGCCGCCATGAAGGCCGCCGGCATTCCCACCATGGTCTATTACCCGCGCCCGATGCACCTCCAGGATGCCTATCTGGTGTATGGCGAGGGTCCCGGGTCCCTGCCGATCAGCGAGGCGTTGTCGACGCGAGTCCTCAGCCTGCCGATGCACCCCTACCTGACGCCGGCCGAGGTCGACAGGGTCTGCGACGCCCTGAAGTCGGCATGCAGCGTCGCGGCGTAATGGGAGCTCCCAAGGACCCTGTAAGCGCAGCGGGAGCCGGCGATCTGGAATCTCTGCTGAACGCCCTGGATGGCGGATTCAGCCCGGATGCAAGGAGTGAGAACGGTTGGACGCCGCTGATCGCAGCGGCCCGACATGGTCAACCTGAATGCGCGCGCCTGTTGCTTGAGAGAGGCGCCGACCCGGGGCTCGCCAACCCGCGTGGCACCACTCCGCTGATGTATGCCAAGACCTATGCCTTTGCCTCCGGCGACTTCACCTTGATGGAGGTTCTTCTTGCCGCCGGGGCAGACATCAACGCCCGGGACGATGCAGGGCTGACGGTGCTGGACTATGTCGAAACGAGGTCTGCGGCGTTGATCGACTGGCTGCGGGCCCACGGCGGCGCCCGGGCCCAAGCCTGACGCTCTGGCCTTCCCGGCCCGCATCCCGTATCGCCGCGCCATGGGAACAAGGGCGCCGCCAGACGCGCCCGCAGGAGACGCCGCATGACCGACCGCCACCGCGCCCGCACCCTGGGCGACCGCCCGCTCGCGCCCGAGACCCTGATGATGGGCTACGGCTACGATCCGGCCCTGTCCGAGGGCTCGATCAAGCCACCGATCTTCCAGACCTCGACCTTCGTGTTCCGCTCGGCCGAGGACGGCAAGCGGTTCTTCGAGGTCGCCTACGGCCTGCGCGAGAAGGACCCCGAGGAGGCGCTGGGGCTGATCTATTCGCGCATCAACAACCCCAACCTCGAAATCCTCGAGGACCGGCTGGCGGTGTGGGACGGGGCCGACAAGGCGCTGGTCTTCTCCAGCGGCATGGCGGCGATCTCGACCACCCTCCTGGCGCTGAGCCGGCCCAACGACGTGGTCGTCTACACCGCCCCGGCCTACGGCGGCACCGAGTATCTGTTCGATCGCATCCTGCCGCGAATGGGCGTGGACACGGTCAGCGTCGCCGATTGCGACGGCGGCGAGGCCCTCGCCACGGCGATCCGCGACGCGGCCGCCCGCGCGGCGAGTCGCGGCGGCCGGCTGGCGGCGGTCTATGTCGAGACCCCGGCCAACCCGACCAACCAGCTGATCGACCTGCGCGCCGCCGCCGACGCCATCCGCGACCTCGGTCAGGCCGAGGCCCCGCCGCTGGTGGTCGACAACACCTTCCTCGGCCCGCTGTGGCAGAAGCCGCTGGAGCACGGGGCGGACCTCGTTCTCTACTCCCTGACCAAATACGTCGGCGGTCACTCCGACCTGATCGCGGGAGCCTGCATGGGCCGCGCCGACCTGATGGGCCGGGTGGCCGAGATGCGCACCATCTGCGGCACGGTGACCGACCCGCACACCGCCTGGCTGCTGACCCGCAGCCTCGAGACCCTGCACATCCGCATGGAGCGGTCGCAGGCCAACGCCATGGCGCTGGTCCGCCGCCTGCGCGGCCATCCCAAGGTGGAGGCGGTGCTGGACGCCGGCGGGGCCGAGAGCGGGGCGGAGCAGCAGGCCGTCTTCGCCCGCCAGTGCGCCGGCCCCGGCTCGACCTTCTCGCTGCGCCTGAAGGGCGGCGAGGCCGAGGCCTTCCGCATGCTCAACGCCCTGCGCCTGTTCAAGCTGGCGGTCAGCCTCGGAGGGACCGAGAGCCTGGTGTCGCACCCGTCCAGCACGACCCACTCGGACTACACCCCCGAGGCGAAGGCGCGCTGCGGCATCGGCGACAACCTGGTGCGCCTGTCGGTCGGCATCGAGAACGTCGACGATCTGTTCGCCGACCTGTCGCAGGCGCTGGAGGCGATCTAGAGCCTGATCGGCTGAGGTGGAATCGCTTCGCGATTCCGCCGACGCCGTGAATCAGGCTCCAGGAATATGCTGAACCGAAATCTGAGCTTTGTTGGACTGCGTCCAACAAAGCCGATTTCGGTCTAGGCCCCGGCCCGGTTGCGGACGAGGTCGTCGACCACCGCCGGATCGGCCAGGGTCGAGGTGTCGCCCAGCGCCTGCACCTCGCCCTCGGCGATCTTGCGCAGGATGCGGCGCATGATCTTGCCCGAGCGGGTCTTGGGCAGGCCCGGGGCCCACTGGATCACGTCCGGCGCGGCGATCGGGCCGATCTCCTTGCGGACGTGGGCGACCAGCGCCTTGCGCAGGTCCTCGGTCGGCTCGACGCCCACGTTCAGCGTCACATAGGCGTAGATGCCCTGGCCCTTGATGTCGTGCGGAAAGCCGACGACGGCGGCCTCGGCGACGTCGTCGTGCAGCACCAGGGCGCTCTCCACCTCGGCCGTGCCCATGCGGTGGCCCGAGACGTTGATCACGTCGTCGACGCGGCCGGTGATCCAGTAGTAGCCGTCGGCGTCGCGACGGCAGCCGTCGCCGGTGAAGTAGCGGCCCGGGTAGGTCGAGAAATAGGTGTCGAAGAAGCGCTGCGGATCGCCCCAGACGGTGCGCATCTGCCCCGGCCAGCTGTCGGTGATGCACAGGTTGCCGGTCGCCTCGCCCTCCAGCGGCGTCCCGTCGGCGTCGACGATCTGAAGCTCGACGCCCGGCAGGGGTTTCGTCGCCGAGCCGGGCTTGAGGTCGGTGGCGCCCGGCAGGGGCGAGACGAGGATGCCGCCCGTCTCGGTCTGCCACCAGGTGTCGACGATGGGACAGCGCCCCTCGCCCACGACCTCGTGATACCAGCGCCAGGCCTCGGGATTGATCGGCTCCCCGACCGTGCCGAGCAGGCGCAGCGAGGCGCGGCTGGTCGCCTTCACCGGCCCGTCGCCCTCGCGCATCAGCGCCCTGAGCGCGGTGGGGGCGGTGTAGAGGATCTCGACCTTGTGCTTGTCGACGACGCGCCAGAAACGGCTGTGGTCCGGGTAGTTGGGCACGCCCTCGAACATCAGGGTCGTCGCGCCGTTGGCCAGCGGGCCGTAGACGCAATAGCTGTGGCCGGTCACCCAGCCCACGTCGGCGGTGCACCAGAACACCTCGCCCGGCCGGTAGTCGAACACCAGCTCGTGCGTCCACGCCGCCCAGAACAGATAGCCGCCGGTGGTGTGCAGCACCCCCTTGGGCTTCCCGGTCGAGCCCGAGGTGTAGAGGATGAACAGCGGGTCCTCGGCCTTCATCGGCTCGCACGGGCAGTCGTCGGACACCCCATGCTTGGCCTCGCCGTAGCGGACGTCGCGGCCCTCGACGATCGGGATGTCGGCGTTGGTGTGCGAGACGATCAGCACCGTCTCGACGATGGCCCCGGCGCCCTTCTCCAGCGCGGCGTCGACGTTGGCCTTCAGTGGCACCCGCTTGCCGCCGCGCAGGCCCTCGTCCGCGGTGATCACAACCCTGGACCCGCAGTCCTCGATGCGGCCGCACAGGCTCTCGGGCGAGAAGCCGCCGAACACCACCGAATGGACCGCGCCGATCCGCGCGCAGGCCAGCATGGCCACGGCCGCCGCCGGGATCATCGGCAGGTAGAGGGTCACCCGGTCGCCCTTCGCCACGCCCAGCTTCTTCAGGACGTTGGCCATGCGGCACACCTCGGCGTGCAGCTCGCGATAGCTCAGCCTGCCCGACTGGGCCGGGTCGTCGCCCTCCCAGATGATCGCCGTCTCGTCGCCGCGCGCCTCCAGGTGCCGGTCGAGGCAGTTCCAGGCCACGTTCAGCACCCCGTCCTCGAACCAGCGGATGCGGAAGTCCGCCTTGTCGAAGGACACGTCCTTGATCTTCGTCGGGGCCTCGAACCAGTCCAGCCGCCGCGCCTGCTCGGCCCAGAAGGCGTCGGGCGTCTCGCGGGCGGCGGTCCGGGCGCTCTCCCAAGCGGCGCGGTTCATCCGGGCGCGCTGGGCCCATTCGGACGGGACGGGATAGAGTTCGGGTTCGGTCACGGCGGCTCCTCGATGGTCCCGGCGGGCGAGCTCGCCTACGGCCCGCCGAGGACCGCCAGCATGGCATGCCCCATCAGCCAGATCACGCCGACGAAGTTGATCGTGAACACCCGGCCGCGCAACACCACGTCGTCGCCGGTGCACTGGACCAGCGAGTGGATCAGCCGTCCGGCGAGGAAAAGCCAGGCCGCCGCGATGTCGAGCGTCGTCGCATGGCCGGTCAGGATCAGCACCAGCGCGCCGGCCCAGGCGAAGACGGGCGCCTCGAACTGGTTGGCCAGATTGCGCTGGATACGCGCCGACAGGCGGGCGTCGCCGTCGGCCCGGGCGAAGTCCTCGGTGCGGGCCTCGCCGCGCCGCACCGTCACCAGCCGGGCCCAGGTCAGGATGACGTAGAGCCCGACCACCAGGCCGAAGTGCAGGAACAGCGGCAGCAGCAGCGCCGCCGCCGGGGGCGTCAGCAGGTCAGGCATGGATGTCCACGTCCTTGCGGTCCCGGATCAGCAGGCCGCCGACCACCACGGTGATCAGGGCGACCACAACCGGATACCACAGGCCGGCGTAGACGTTGCCGGTCGCGGCCACGATGGCGAAGGCGGTGGTCGGCAGGAAGCCGCCGAACCAGCCGTTGCCGATGTGGTAGGGCAGGGACATGGAGGTGTAGCGGATCCGGGTCGGGAACATCTCCACCAGCGCCGCCGCGATCGGCCCGTAGACCATGGTCACATAGAGCACGAGCAGGAACAGGATGCCGACGACAAGCGGCTTGTTGACCTCCGCGCTGTCGGCCTTGACCGGATAGCCGGCGGCGGTCAGGGCGGCGCCCAACTCCTCTTCGAATGCGGCCTTGCGGGTCGCGAACTCTTCGCGACTGATAGCGCCGACCGGGATAGAGGCGAACCGCACATCCTCGGCGATGACGCTGCGGACGCTCGCGACCGTGGCGCCGCCGATCCGGACCTCGGCGACCGCGCCGGCGGGCGCGGCGGTATTGGCGTAGGTCACGCCGGCCTTGGCGAGCCAGGCCTTGGCCATGTCGCAGGAGCTGTCGAACCGCGCCTTGCCGACGGGGTCGAACTGGAAGCTGCAGTCGGCCGGATCGGCGATTACCGTGACCGGCGCCGCCGCCGTCGCCCGCGCCAGCTGCGGATTGGCCGCGGCGGTCAGCGCATGGAACAGCGGGAAGTAGGTCAGCGCCGCCAGCAGGCAGCCGGTCAGGATGATCGGCTTGCGCCCGACCTTGTCCGACAGCCACCCCCAGAAGACGAAGAAGGGCGTGGCCAGCAGCAGGGCGATCGCCACCAGCACATTGGCCAGCGCCGGATCGACCTTCAGCGTCTTCTCGAGGAAGAACAGGGCGTAGAACTGGCCGGCGTACCAGACCACCGCCTGCCCGGCGGCGAGGCCGAACAGGGCCAGCAGCACCAGCTTCAGGTTGGACCAGCGGCCGAAGCTGTCCTTCAGCGGGGTGGAGGAGCCGCGCCCTTCGGCCTTCATGCGCCGGAACGCCGGGCTCTCCGCCAGCCGCAGCCGGATCCACAGCGACACCCCGAGCAGCAGGATCGACACCAGGAAGGGGATGCGCCAGCCCCAGGCCTGGAAGGCGTCCTCGCCCAGGGCCGTGCGCACGCCGAGGATGACCAGCAGGCTGAGCATCAGGCCGGCGGTGGCGGTGATCTGGATGAAGCTGGTGTAGAAGCCGCGCTTTCCCGGCGGGGCGTGCTCGGCGACGTAGGTGGCCGCGCCGCCGTATTCGCCGCCGAGCGCCAGCCCCTGCACCAGACGCATGGCCACGAGGATGATCGGCGCCGCCACGCCGATGGCGGCGTAGGACGGCAACAGGCCGACGACGAAGGTCGACAGCCCCATCAACAGCATGGTCACCAGAAAGGTGTTCTTGCGCCCCCACAGGTCGCCCAGCCGGCCGAAGAAGACCGCCCCGAACGGCCGGACGGCGAAGCCGGCGGCGAAGGCCATCAGGGCGAAGATGAAGCCGGTGGTCTCGTTCACCCCCGAGAAGAACTGCGCGCTGATGATCGCCGCCAGCGAGCCGTACAGATAGAAATCGTACCACTCGATCACCGTCCCCACGGACGAGGCCAGCACGACCAGCCGGTCGCGGCGGTCGACGGTGTGGGTTTCGGCGGCTTCGGTCATCGTCCCTCCCCGGACCGTGTCGCGGGACGGTGGACCGGAATCCGCGCCGACGCCAGCGGCCGCCCGGCGATCAGCCGGCCAGGTCGACGAGATCGGCCCAGACGCTCTCCGCCGTCGGCGCGCGACCGGCGCCGCGACCGCGCGCCGTGAAGGTCCGGCCGTCCGCCGTGACCACCCGCAGCGCGTTCCACTCCTCCGGCAGGTCGGCGAACAGCGGATCGCCCGGCGCCGGGCGCAGGGCGACCGCGGCCTCGCCGGTGGTCACGTCGAGCCGGGCGACCTGACGGACGGGGCCGCTCGCCGCCGGCCGCGCGGAGGTCAGCGCCTCGCAAGGAATGTGGTCCGGCGAGAGGCTGGTCCCCGCTTCGTGGGCGAGGATGGCCAGCTTGGCGGCGGCGTCGGCGCCGGACAGGTCCGCCGTCGGATCCGCCTCGGCGAAGCCGGCGGCCCTCGCCGCAGCCAGGGCGGCCTCGAAGGTCTGTCCGCCGGCCAGCCGCTCGAGGATGAAGTTGCAGGTCCCGTTCAGCACCGCTTCCAGCCGGACGACGGGCCCGTGGGCGCGGGCCCGGCGCACCGTCTCGACCAGCGGCGCGCCGCCCCCGACGCAGGCCGAGTAGAGCAGCCGGGCGCCGCCCGCCCGGGCGAGAGCGACCAGCCCCGGCAGGTCGGCGCCGACCGCCTGCTTGTCGGCGCTGACCACGTCGACGCCGCGGGCCAGGGCGGCGCGGATCAGGGCGAGCCCGGTGGAGGCCTCCGAGATCGCCTCGACCAGCACGTCCGGCTCGCGCGCCAGCAGGGCGGCCGGGTCGGTCAACAGAAGGCCGCGCGGGAGAGCCGGGTCGCGCGGCTTGTCCCGGTCGCGGACCAGGACCCCGACGAGATCGAACCGTGGATCGGACAGCAGGCGCGCCGCCACGCCGCCGCCGACCACGCCGCAGCCGGCGAGGGCGACCCGCAGCGGCCGGTCGGTCTGTGGGCGGGGTCGGGC
>JAEYTA010000138.1 GCA_023434265.1 Pseudomonadota bacterium | reverse complement strand
GATGCCCTGCGCCCGCGCCCCGGGATCGGCGATCAGGGCGGCGAAGCCCTGGACCTTGCCGGGCAGCACCGGGGCGGCGTCGATGCGCACCACGGCGTGGCCGATCTCGGCCCCGTGGGCGTCGAGCAGGGCGACGCGGACCGGCGGGGCGACGCGCTCGTCCTCGCGCACGTTGCGCAGCGCGCCCGACACGAGGATGCGGCCCGGATCGGCGGCCAGCGGCCGGGCGTTGACCGCCTCGAAGTCGAGCCCGGTCGGGTTCACGGTCAGGCCGACGGCGGCGTAGGCGGCGGCCGTGCGCGGCACGGTCTCGACCACCTCGACCCGGAACAGCCAGGCGGCGGCGAGGAGCACGGCGAAGCCCGAGGCGATGCCGGCCCACACCACGCCATGAGCGGCGGCGCGGCGCAGGCGGCGCTGCTGCTCCGCGCGGGCGCGGAAGGCGCGCGGCAGCTCGGGCGCCGGGGTCTCGGCCAGGGATTCGGTCGCCGGCTCTTCGCGCCGGCCGAAGCCGGACGGCTCCGTGGCGGCCGTCGCCGACAGCTCCAGCGGCTCCTCGAGGCTGGCGCGCCAGGTGTGCTTGCAGGTCTTGCAGCGGACCATGCGGCCCTGCGGCCCGATGGCGTCGTCGGGGGCGAAATAGCTGGTGGCGCAGGACGGGCAGGTCAGTATCATGTGCGCTGACTGCGAGGCTCTTCGCCCCCTCCCGTCGCGGCGCCCGCCGCGTGCAACCCAGAAATCGATGCCCGTCCAGCCCCGCCGCGCCGCCGACGCCGCCGCCTCGCCCGAGACCGTCCGCCTCGAGGGCGTGGGTTTCGGCTATGGCGACGCGCCCGAGGTGCTGCGGGACGTTAACCTCACTTTGCCCGCCGGCTCTTTCCACTTCCTTACCGGCCCCTCGGGGGCGGGGAAGTCGACCCTGCTGAAGCTGCTGACGCTCGCGGCGCGACCATCCCGCGGAACGGTCCGCCTGTTCGGCGAGGACGCCGGCGACGCGCCGCGGCGCGCCCTGCCCGCCTTCCGCCGCCGCATGGGCGTGGTCTTCCAGGACTTCCGCCTGCTCGACCATCTGAGCGCCTTCGACAACGTCGCCCTGCCGCTGCGGCTGGCCGGAGCGCGGCCGGAGAGCTACGCCGCGGACATCGACGAGATGCTCGACTGGGTCGGCCTCGGCGATTGCGCGGGCGCCTGCCCGCCCGCCCTGTCCGGCGGCGAGAAGCAGCGGCTGGCCATCGCCCGGGCGGTGATCGCCGGACCCGAGCTGATCGTCGCCGACGAACCGACCGGCAACGTCGACGCGGCCATGGCGGCGCGCCTGCTGAAGCTGTTCCAGTCGCTGAACCGGCTGGGCGCCACGGTGCTGATCGCCACCCATGACGAGGCGCTGGCCGAGCGGTCCGGCGCCGCTGTGCTGCGCCTCGACGGCGGTCGAGTGGAGGCGGCGGCGTGATCCCGCGACTGTTCGAGCGCCGCGCCCCCATCCTGCCGCGCGAGGCCGGGGGCGAGCCGTGGCTGGCCGCCGTCATCGCCGTGCTCTGCTTCCTCGCCTGCCTCGCTGCGGCGGGGGCCATGGCCGCCGACCGCGCCGCCCACGGCTGGGCCCGCAGCCTCGGCTCGGAGGCGACCGTGCAGGTGCGTCCCCGCGTCGGCGAGAGCGGGGCCACGGCGGCGGCGAGGGCGGCCGAGACCCTGGCCGGGGTGACCGGCGTCGAGGAGGCCGAGGCGCTGGATCGCGAGGCGGCCGAGGCCCTGCTCCGTCCGTGGCTCGGCGAGGCCGTCCTGCCGGACCTGCCTCTGCCCCATCTCGTCGCAGTGCGGCTCGACCGCGACCAGCCGGCCAGCGCCGTCAGCCTCAGCCGCGCCCTGGCCGAGGCCGGGGTCGACGCCACGGTCGACGACCACAGTCTGTGGCGCGCCGAGGTCGAGCGTTCCGCCGGCCTGATCACGGTGCTGGCGGGAGCCGCCTTCCTGCTCACCGCCGGCGCGGCGGCGGCGGCCGTCGTCTACGCCACCCGCGCCGGCATGGCGGCGCAGGCGGGGATCATCTCGATCCTCAGCCTGAACGGCGCCTCGGACGCCCGCATCGCCGGCCTCTACCAGCGCCGCTACGGCCTGCTGGCGGCGGGGGCGGGAGCGGCCGGCGCCGTGGCGGCGATGGCGGCGCTGGCCCTGTTGCGCTTCCTCGGCGGCAGCGAGGGGATCACCCCCGCCCTGCCGGTGGCGTGGAGCGACGTGCTGGTCCTCTCGTCATGTCCGCTGCTCGCCGCTACGGTGGCGCTGGTCGCCGCGCGGTTGACGGCGCTGGCGCGGCTGCGGGGGCACGACTAGGTTAAGGGCATGAAGTTTCTGACCTTCATCGCCATTCTGGCGCTGATCTGGCTGATCGGCCTGTTCGCCTTCGCCGAGCGGGTGCGCGGCTACACGCCCGCCGCGGAGCCCGCGCGCGCCGACGCCATCGTGGCCCTGACCGGCCCCTCGGCCGAGCGCGTCAACGCCGCCGTGCGCCTGCTGGAGCAGGACAAGGGCGACCGGGTGCTGATCTCGGGGGTCAACCGCGAGGTGCGGCGCCAGGAGCTGCGCGCCCTGACGCCCGGCTCGAACCGCCTGTTCAACTGCTGCGTCGACCTCGGCTTCGAGGCCGAGGACACCATCGGCAACGCCCAGGAGATCGCCGCCTGGGCCGAGGCCAAGAACTACGACAGCCTGATCGTGGTCACCTCGGACTACCACATGCCGCGCGCCCTGACCGAAATCCGCGCCGCGGCCCCGGGGGTCGAGCTCACCCCCTACGCCGTGGAGACCCCGTCGCTGGACAATTCGCGCTGGTGGCGCGCGGCGGTGACCGCCCGGCGGATGACGCTGGAATACATGAAGTACCTCGCCGCCCTCGGCCGCGCCGCCTTTGGCAAGCTGTCGGACGACGACGCGCCCGCTCCGGCGCAGCCGGAAAAGAAGGCCGCCTGACGTGACCACCCTGCGCTCGCTGGTCTTCACGGCCTGGCTCTACCTGTCGATGGCCATCTTCGCCATCGGCCTGTCGCCGGCCCTGCTGATGCCGCACCGGGCGGCGATGACCGTGATCCGCTGGTGGGCCAAGTTCGTGCTGTTCGGCCTGCGCTGGATCTGCGGCGTGAAGGTCGAGTTCCGCGGCCTGCAGCACCGCCCCTCGGGCCCCGCCCTGATCGCCGCCAAGCACCAGGGCATGCTCGACGTCATCGCCCCCTTCGTCCTGCTCGACGACCCCTGCATGGTGATGAAGAAGGAGCTGATGGTCCTGCCCTTCTTCGGCTGGTTCGCGTGGAAGACGAAGATGATTCCGGTCGACCGCTCGGCCGGCTCGAAGGCGCTGAAGGACATGGTCCGCACCGCCCGCGAGCGGGTGCAGCAGGGCCGGCAGGTGGTGATCTTCCCCGAAGGCACCCGCACCGAGCCGGGCGCCGCCCCCGACTACAAGCCCGGCGTCGCCGCCATCTATCGCGACCTCGACGGCCCCTGCTGGCCCGTCGCCACCAACTCCGGCGTCCACTGGCCGGCGCACGGCTTCCGGCGCCATCCGGGCACGGTGACGTTCGAGTTTCTGGAGCCGGTTCCGACGGGGCTGAAACGGGCGGAGTTCATGGCGCAGCTCGAGGGGAAGATCGAGGGGGCGAGCGGGGCGCTCCTGACGCATTCCGCGCCTCAGTAGACCGGTTCGACGTCCCAGCCGGTGAACCCGAGCATGAGCAGACCCAGCTCGTAGACGGCGCCGCTTTCCGGGCTTTGTGCGTTGACATAGCGATAGCCGCCCGATCCGGACGCCTCAACGATCCACCGCGCTCCATCGACCATCAGCGCACAATCGATCGGCGGTTCACTGAGCGCCGCCCGGCGGAGATCGAGCAACCGTTCACTCTCCTGGGCCGAAAGGGCGCGGCTGACCGTCTCCACGACCTCGCCGGGGGCATAGCCTCCCGCGCCTGACAGCTTGGTCGCCGTCAGGATGGCTGTCCCGCCAGAGGCCAGGTCGATCCGCACGATCATCGGTGCGTGGAAGCTGCGCAGCCATGTAAAGCGCAGTGTTTCCGAATTGTCCGCCGTGAAGGTCAGGGGCCGCTCGCCGGCCGCTCTCAGGTGGCTTGAGTACCAGGCGTCCTCGAAATCATCCATGACCGGCGCGGCGCCGTTTCGCCATGACGCGCAACGAACGGTCTGATGGAACAGTGCTGGCGGAAAGTAGCCACTCGGCTCGACCGGCCTGATGGTGTTCGCTCCGCCAGTCGTGCAGGCGCCGAGCATCAGCAGCACGGGCAGGACGATTCTTCGCATAACACCTTCCCCGGTCAGCCCCCGGGCCGGATACTGCTACCGCAACGCCTCCCACGCCAGCGCGTGCACCTTGTCCCGCCCCAGCGCCGCCGCCATCGGCGGCGCCTCGAACAGCCCGGCGACCGCCGGGTCGCGGACGTCCAGCCCACCGGTGAAGGCCCCGAACGCCGGCATCAGCAGCCGGCCGCCGTCGGTGACGAAGCAGGGCCGGCGCACGCCGCGGCCGTAGGCGACGACGCGGGCGGCGGGGTGGAGATGGCCGGCGACCTCGCCTGCCTGTTCGCCCGGTTGAGGTTCGTGGATCAGGCGCAGGGCGCCGACCTGCAGGGTGGTGACCACGCGACCGGTGAGGACGTCCAGCGCCCCCGCCAGCGCCTTCAGGTCATGGTTGCCCTCCAGCCAGATCCAGTCGCGACCGGCGGCGAGGCGATCGAGGCGGGACCGGTCGTCTGTGGACAGACGACCCACCGCCTTCGAGTCGTGGAAGCTGTCGCCGAGCAGGACGACGCGGGCAGGGTCGAGCGCCTCCACCTCCGCTTCCAGCTTGGCGATCGTCGCGGGGCTGTCGTAGGGCGGCAGCATCTGGCCGCGCACGGCGAACGCGGAGCCCTTCTCGAGGTGCAGGTCGGAGGCGATCAGGGTGCGCTCCGCCGCCACCCACAGGGCGCCCGAGCAGCGCAGCACGCAGGCCTCGCCATTGACCCGCACCTTGAGGCCGCCGCAGCCGTGGCGGGCGGGAGCCAGGGCTTCGCGGAGCGCCGGGCTCATCGGCCTTCTCCCCTCGGGGGAGAAGGCGGCTCGCGGAGCGAGACGGATGAGGGGGCTGGCGGCCTCCCGCTCATCGTCGACCGGTAGGGCTGCGGAACGAGCCCCCTCATCCGGCCCTGACGGGCCACCTTCTCCCCCGAGGGGGGAAGGAAACGGGACGCGGCCCTCATCGCGCGCCCTCCAGCTCGGGCGGGGCGTCGGCCATGACCTCGGCGACGAGGGTCTCCAGCGCGAAGTCCTCGGCGTGGGCGGCGAGGATCATCTCGGCCGCCTCGCCGCCGACGCGCTCGCGGCCGATCTGGACCAGCACGGGGACGCTGAACGGCGACGGCTTGTCGAGCGCGGCGTGGCGCACATGGCCCTGGATGCGGGTCAGCAACTGGCCCAGCCGGGCGACGTCGAGCAGGCCCGAGGCGGCGTCGGCGCGGGCGGTGCGGAGCAGCAGGTGGTCGGGCTGGTGGCGGCGGAGCACGTCGTAGATCAGGTCGGTCGAGAAGGTCACCTGCCGGCCGGTCTTCTCGGCCCCCGGCTGGCGGCGCTCGATCAAGCCGGAGATGAGGGCGCAATTGCGGA
>JAEYTA010000132.1 GCA_023434265.1 Pseudomonadota bacterium | reverse complement strand
TCTGCCCCGCCCAGGCCATCACCATCGAGGCCGAGCCGCGCGCCGACGGCAGCCGCCGCACGACCCGCTACGACATCGACATGGTCAAGTGCATCTACTGCGGCCTGTGCCAGGAGGCCTGCCCGGTGGACGCCATCGTCGAGGGGCCGAACTCGGAGTTCACCGTCGAGACCCGCGAGGAGCTGCTCTACGACAAGGACCGCCTGCTGGCCAACGGCGACCGCTGGGAACGGCTGATCGCGAAGAATCTGGAACTCGACGCGCCTTATCGCTAAGGCGCAACCGCTGACCGGGGAGGGCGATTCCGCGAGGGACCGCCGCCCATAACCGAAAGGGGCTCTGGCCTCCGATGTTGCAAGGCATTGCCTTCTATGTGCTGGCGGCGACGGCCGTGATCGGCGGACTGCTGGTCGTGACCGCGCGCAACCCCGTGCACAGCGTGCTGTGGCTGATCCTGACCTTCTTCTCGTCGGCGGGTCTGTTCGTGCTGCTGGGCGCCGAGTTCCTCGCCATGCTGCTGGTGGTCGTCTACGTCGGCGCCGTCGCGGTGCTGTTCCTGTTCGTGATCATGATGCTGGACGTCGACTTCGTGCGCCTGCGCGAGGGCTTCGCCCGCTATCTGCCGCTGGCGGTGATCGTGGCCGGCGTGCTGCTGGCCGAGATGGTGATGATCTCGCTGGTCGTGGCCAATGGCGGGGCCGCCGCGGGCGCCGCGGCGCCGGCCGCGCCGGCCGCCGACGCCACCAACGTCGAGGCGCTGGGCCGCGTGCTCTACACGGACTACGTCTACATCTTCCAGGCGGCGGGGATCGTGCTGCTGATCGCCATGATCGGCGCCATCGTCCTGACCCTGCGCCACAAGCCCAACGTCCGCCGCCAGGACGTCGGCCGCCAGGTCGGCCGCGACCGCAACAAGGCGATGGAGATCAAGTCGGTCCCGACGGGCGCCGGCGTGAAGCCGGAGGATCTGGTCTGATGGAAGTGACGCTGCAGCACTACCTGGCGGTCGCCGCCATCCTGTTCACCATCGGCGTGTTCGGCATCTTCGTGAACCGCAAGAACGTGATCATCATCCTGATGTCGATCGAGATGATCCTGCTGTCGGTGAACATCAATTTCGTCGCCTTCTCGGCCTATCTGAACGACGTGTCCGGCCAGGTGATGGCCATGTTCGTGCTCACCGTCGCCGCCGCCGAGGCCGCCGTGGGGCTGGCCATCCTGGTGACCTTCTTCCGCAACCGCGGCGACATCGCCGTCGACCACGCCTCGGTCATGAAGGGCTGATCGTGACTCTCGAGCTTCTCGTCACCCTGGGCGTCCTCGCCCCGCTGCTCGGCGCCGCCATCGCCGGCCTGACCGGCCGCCGCATCGGCGACGTCGCCTCGCAGGCCGTCACCACCGGCCTGCTGTTCTTCTCGTGCGTGGTCGCCTGGATCGTCTTCGCGCAGTGGACCTGGGGCCACCTCGAGCCGTTCACCGTCACCCTCGCGCCCTTCATCCACGTCGGCGACTTCGTGTCGAACTGGTCGATCCGCATCGACGCGCTGTCGGCGGTGATGCTGGTGGTGGTCACCACGGTGTCGGCGCTCGTGCACCTGTATTCCTGGGGCTACATGGCCGAGGACCCCGACAAGCCGCGGTTCTTCGCCTATCTGTCGCTGTTCACCTTCGCCATGCTGGCGCTGGTCACCGCCGCCGACTTCATGCAGCTGTTCTTCGGCTGGGAAGGCGTGGGCCTGGCCTCCTATCTGCTGATCGGCTTCTGGTACAAGAAGGCCACCGCGTCGGCGGCGGCCATCAAGGCCTTCGTGGTCAACCGCGTCGGCGACTTCGGCTTCGCCCTGGGCATCCTGACCGTGTTCTGGATGTTCGGCACCATCCAGTTCGCCGAGCTGTTCCCGATGATCGCGGACCGGGCCGGCACGGGCTGGGAGTTCGTCGGCCGCACCTGGTCGGCGCTCGACCTCGCCGCCTTCCTCCTGTTCATCGGCGCCATGGGCAAGTCGGCCCAGTTCTTCCTGCACACCTGGCTTCCTGACGCCATGGAGGGCCCGACCCCGGTGTCGGCCCTTATCCACGCGGCGACCATGGTCACCGCGGGCGTCTACATGGTCTGCCTGCTGTCGCCGATCTTCGAGTACGCCCCGGTCGCCGGCCAGATCGTCGCCGTCATCGGCGCGGTGACGGCGCTGTTCGCCGCGACGGTGGGTCTGGCCCAGAACGACATCAAGCGGGTCATCGCCTATTCGACCTGTTCGCAGCTCGGCTACATGTTCTTCGCCGCCGGCGTGGGCGCTTACGAGGCGGCCATGTTCCACCTGTTCACCCATGCCTTCTTCAAGGCCCTGTTGTTCCTCGGCGCCGGTTCGGTGATCCACGGCATGCACCACGAGCAGGACATGCGGCAGATGGGCGGCCTCGCGAAGCTGCTGCCGATCACCTATGCGGTGATGACCATCGGCACCATCGCCATCACCGGCCTCGGCATTCCGGAGATCGGCGGCTTCGCCGGCTTCTATTCCAAGGACATCGTCATCGAGAGCGCCTTCGCGGCGGCGGCCAGCGATCATTCGCCGGTGGGCCTGTTCGCCTTCTTCGTCGGCATCTTCGCCGCCGGCCTGACCGCCTACTACTCGTGGCGGCTGGTGTTCATGACCTTCCACAACAAGCCGGTGTGGAAGGAAGAGGGGGCGCATCACGCCGACGATCACGCCACGGCGGCCCAGCTGGAGACGCACTCCGAGCCGCTGGCCGACGACCATGCCCACGACGACCATGCGCATGGCCACCACGGTCCGCTGAAGCCGCACGAGAGCCCGTGGGTGATGCTGGTTCCGCTGCTGGTGCTGGCGGTCGGCGCGATCGGCGCCGGCTTCATGTTCGAGCCGTTCTTCACCGGCCACCACGAGAACGAGTTCTGGCGCGGCGCCATCTTCAACGGCCCGTCCAACCATGTGCTGCACGAGGCGCACGGCGTGCCGACCTGGGTGAAGTGGTCGCCGCTGGTCCTGACCCTGATCGGCACCGCCTTCGCGGTGTGGATCTATCTGGTCAAGGAAGGCATGGCGCGCCGCATGGCCGAGCGCGGGGGGCTGGTGCACCGCTTCCTGTACAACAAGTGGTACTTCGACGAGGCCTATGACTTCATCTTCGTGCGCGGCGCGAAGGCCGTGGGCGACCTGTTCTGGAAGGTCGGCGACGTGAAGATCATCGACGGCGGCGGGCCCAACGGCTTCGCGTGGCTGTCTCGCAAGTTCGCCGGCGGGCTGGCCCGCTTCCAGTCCGGCTACGTCTATTTCTACGCCTTCGTGATGCTGATCGGTCTCTGCCTGTTCCTCGCGTTCGCCATCTCTGCGTGGGGAGCCTGATCTTGCCCCAGATCCCGATGATCCTGAGCCTCGTCACCTTCCTGCCGCTGGTCGGGGCGGCCGTGCTGCTGCTCGTCCGCCTGCTGGGCAAGGGTTCGGCCGACGGCGCCGCGCGCTGGATCGCGCTGGCCACGACGCTCCTGACGCTGGTCGTCTCCGTCGTGCTGGTCGCGGCCTTCGACCCGGCGAACCCGGGCTACCAGTTCGTCGAGCGCTTCGGCTGGTTCCGCGGCGCCGAGTACCACCTCGGCGTGGACGGGGTGTCGATCCTGTTCGTGCTGCTGACCGCCTTCCTGATGCCGCTGTGCATCGTGGCCAGCTGGAAGACGATCACCGACCGCGTGGTCGACTACATGATCGCCTTCCTGGTGCTGGAGACGCTGGTCATCGGCGTGTTCACCGC
>JAEYTA010000058.1 GCA_023434265.1 Pseudomonadota bacterium | reverse complement strand
CCGCCGACCTGACCGGCGCCTGCCTCAAGGGGGCGGACCTCTCCGGCGCGGATCTGAAGCGCGCCAACCTGGTCGACGCCGACCTCAGCCGCACCGTCTTGCACGGAGCCATGCTCAAGGACGCCGTCCTGACCGGGGCGGTCACGCGCGGCGCGCGCGGGCTGGAGGCGCCGGCCCGCTTCGAGGCCGCCGAATGACCTTCGTCCGGCGGGGCCTGAGCCAGGGCGAACTCGACGTCATGATGGCCGCCCACGAGCGGCTGCTCGCCGGCCGGCCGGGCGGGCGCCGCCTGACCCTGAAGTTCGCCGATCTCAACGGCCTCGACCTGTCCGGCCGCGACCTGCGCGAGGCCGACTTCACGGGCTGCGCGCTCGAGGACGCCCTCTTCGCCGGCGCCCGTCTCGACGGGGCGGTGCTGTTCTGCTGCGATCTGCGCGGCGCCGACTTCAGCCGGGCCGCCATGGTGCGCGCCGACCTGCGCGGCGCCTGCCTGCGCGGGGCCAGCCTGATGGACGCCGACCTGACCCGCGCCGACTTCCGCGAGGGGGTGCTGGCCGTCCCGCACGCCACCAAGGGGCTGGCCGCGGTGCGCCACGAGACGCGGCGCGGCGTCGCCGACGGCGCGACCTTCGCCGGGGCCACCCTCAACGGCTCGCTGCTCGACGGCGTCACCGCCTTCCGCGCCGACTTCACCGACTGCGCCATGCGCGGCGCCCGCCTGACCGGGGCCAATCTGCGCGACGCCGACCTCAGCGGCGCCCTGCTCGAGGACGCGGCCGTCGACGGGGCCAACCTCGCCGGGGCCCAGCTGCGCGGGGCCGTGCTGACGGGCGTCGCCGTGGAGCGGGCGCGGACCGAGCGCGCCGATCTCACCGGCGCCTTGCGGGCCCCGTCCGGCGAAGCGCTGGATCAGGCCGAGGCCCTGCTGGAGCAGGCCCTGGACGCCAACGCCTGGGCCGCGAGCGGCGGCGTGCTCGGCGCGCCGGCGGTGTTCGACGGAGCCGATCTGCGCCCGCTGGGCGATCGCCTGCGCGACCTGAAACTGCCGGGCCTCAGCGGCCGCAGGACCTGTTTCGTCGGCATGGACCTGCGCGGCGTCGCCCTGCAGGGCGCCTGTCTGGAAGACGCCGATCTGCGCGGCTGCGACCTGCGCGGCGCCGATCTGCGCGCCGCCCGGATGAGCCGCGCCCTGCTGCACAAGGCCGACCTGCGCGGCGCCCAACTCGGCGCGCTGCCGCTGGGCGGCGGCCGAATCGCGCCGACCGTTCTGACCGGCGCCGGCCTGCGCTACGCCCGGCTGGAGGGGGCCTCGCTCGCCGGCGCACGCCTGGACGGCGCCGACGTCTCCGGGGCCCGCATCGATCCCGGCGCGCTCGGCGAGGATCAGCTCCTGTCGCTCGCCCCGACGCCCGCCGCGGCGGCCTGAACCCGCGAAAAAGGGGACGGCGCGGACGCCGTCCCCTTCATCGGGCTCGCTGGAAGGCGGGTTTACGCCGCCTTCGCCTTCTTGCCCTCGATCAGCGGCTGGGACGAGCCGGCGCCGATCTCGATGCGGCGCGGCTTCAGCGCCTCGGGCAGTTCGCGGGCGAGGTCGATCGACAGCAGGCCGTTGACCAGGTCCGCGCCCTTCACCACCACATAGTCGGCCAGCTGGAAGCGGCGCTCGAAGTCGCGCTCGGCCAGGCCGCGGTGCAGGAAGGTCCGCTCGCCGCCGTCGTCGTTGGCGGTCTTGCGGCCGGTGACGGTGAGCAGGTTCTCCTTCACCTCGATGTTCAGCTCGTCGGGCGTGAAGCCGGCGACGGCGATCTCGATGCGATAGGCGTTCTCGCCCGTGGTCTCGATGTTGTAGGGCGGCCAGCCGTTCTCCTGGCTGGTGCGGGCGGCGCTTTCCAGCAGACTGGCCAGACGGTCGAAGCCGACGGCCGAACGGTAGAGCGGCGAGAAGTCGTAGGTACGCATGTCATCCTCCTGAGGATCAGCAAGGTTGAGCCGGCCCTGCGGTTTGGGCCCGGACCGGCGGTGGGAGATCGGCTCGCCCGGCCCGAAATCGGCGCCGGTCGCTCCGGAGGACCCGTGGAGGCGTCCTCGGCCATGGATTTGGGGAGGCCCCGGCGGACGTCAAGAGCCGTGGAAATCGCTCCCCGCGGGCGATGCGCGCTTGCTCCACGACGCGCTCGGGGTCAGGGTCACGCCTCTCACATTCGACCCGCCGGGAATGACGATCATGCGCCTGACCGCCCTCGCCGCGACCGCCCTCCTGCTCGCGCCCGGCCTCGCCGCCGCCCAGGCCCTGCCGGCGATGCCCACGCTCGACGAAACGCCCGCCCAGCGCACGGCGCGCCGGGCCGCCATGCCGCCCCCCGAACTGCACGAGGACATCGTGCTCCAGGCCGCCGTCGGATCGGAGACGCGCCCTGCGGCCGACCGCGCTCGCGACGTCTACCGCCATCCCTTCGAGACCCTGACCTTCTGGGGGCTGCGGCCCGGCCTGACCGTGGTCGAGATCGAGCCCGGCCGCGCCGGCTGGTGGCGCAACATCCTCGAACCCTACGCGGCGGCGACCGGCGGCCGCTATGTCCCCGTCAACCGTCCGCTCGAGGGCATGGGCGTCGAGGACGGGACCGCCGACATGGTCGTCGTCGCCCGCGCCCTGCACAACTGGCACCGCAGCGACCGCACCGGCCCCTACATGCAGGCCTTCTTCAAGGCGTTGAAGCCGGGCGGCGTGCTGGCCATCGAACAGCATCGCAGCGCCGAGGGCCTGAACGCCGACGACACCGCGCCGTCGGGCTATGTGTCGGAGAGCTACGTCATCCACGCCGCCCGGGCGGCCGGCTTCGAGCTCGACGGCCGCAGCGAGCTGAACGCCAATCCGCGCGACGACCGCGACCACCCCTACGGCGTCTGGACCCTGCCGCCGACCCGGACCAGCGCCCCGCGCGAGGGCAACGCCAACGACCGTCCGACACCCCTCACCGCGGCCGAGCGCGCCGAGCACGACGCCGTCGGCGAGAGCGACCGGATGACCCTGCGATTCCGCAAGCCGGACTGAGGCATGGGCGTTTTGACCCGAGGGAGGAACAGGGTTAAGCCCACCTTGTCGGGGCGGGCGAACAGCTGTCCCGCGGGGGCCGTGCATGAGTGAGAAGTTCGAGCGTTGGCGACCGTCGCCCTCGCGCCGGGGCGTCCTGTCCGGTTCGGCGGCGGCCGCCTTCCTGACGCTGGCCGGCTGCGGTCGGCGGGAGAAGACCGCCGAGCCGCCGCCCACGCCCGAGGGGCCGCCCAAGGGCTCGCTGGAGTGGGCCGTCGCCGGACCGTGGCGCGCCGCCGACCGGGTGCGCGACCCCGCGCGCCATCCGATGGAGACGCTGCGTTTCTTCGGCCTGCAGCCGCGCATGACGGTGGTCGACTTCTGGCCGGGCAGCGGCTGGTACACCGAGATCGTCGCGCCCTATCTGGCCGAGGGCGGCGGCCGCTACATCGCCGCCGGCTTCCAGACCGGTCCCGGCGCCGACCCGGCCCAGGTGGCCCTCATGTCCGCCTTCCAGGAGCGCTTCACCAACGACCGCCAGCTGTACGGCGAGATCGAGCTCAGCGCCTTCGGCCCCACCTCCGGGCCCGTGGCGCCCGCCGGCACGGCCGACCTGGTCCTGTTCATGCGCACCATCCACGCCTGGATGGCGGCCGGCATCGCCGAGAAGGCCTTCGCCGACGCCTGGGCGGCGCTCCGCCCCGGCGGCGTGCTGGGCGTCGAGCAGCATCGCCTCGCGCCCGACGACGATCAGGACCCGGCCGCGGCGAACGGATACGTCCAGGAAGCGTTCGTCCGGCAGCTCGCCGCCGAGGCCGGCTTCGCCTTCGTCGCGGCCTCGGAAATCAACGCCAATGAAAGGGATACCAAGGATCATCCGTTCGGCGTCGACACCCTGCCGCCCATGCGCCTGACCGCGCCGCGGGGCTCGCCGCCCGATCCGGCCTTCGATCGTACGAAGTACGACGAGATCGGGGAGAGCGACCGCATGACCTTGAGATTCAGGAAACCCGAGTGAGCCGAGCCGCCGCCTACGCCGCCAACGCCCCCCTGATGGGGGTTCCGGGCGCCTCCGCGCCTCCGGGAGGGGCCGGCGAATGGTTTCGCGGCGCCGGCGGCCTGCGCCTGCGCGCCGCCTTCTGGACGCCCTCCAGCCTCGTCGCCCGCAAGCCGCGCGGCACGGTGGTGGTCAGTCCGGGCCGCACCGAGCCGATCGAGAAATACTACGAGCTGATCGGCAACCTGCTCGCCCGCGGCTTCTGCGTGCTGGCCCACGACTGGCGCGGTCAGGGCCTGTCGGCCCGCCTGCTGCCCGACCGCCTCAAGGGCCACGCCCGGGCGGTCGAGGAGTTCGTCGACGACTACGCCCGCCTGCTCGACGCCTTCGAGGGTCGCGCGCCCAAGCCGTGGATCATGGTCGGCCACTCGATGGGCGCGACGCTCAACCTGCTGACCCTTCAGGGCGGCGAGGAGCGCTTCTCCGGCGCCCTTCTGGTCAGCCCGATGCTGCGCATCAAGACCGGCAAGCGCTCGATGTGGTCGGTCAAGCTGGCGGTGCGCTGGAACCTGCGCCACGGCAAGGCCGGCGACTATGTGCTGGACGATCCGGACGATCCCTTCGACCACACCTTCGAGAAGGACGCCCTGACCTCCGACGAGACCCGCTACGAGCAGTGGCGGCAGCAGCTCTACGCCTGCCCGCACCTCGCCGTCGGCGGGCCGACCTGGGGCTGGCTGGCCTTCGGCCTCGACGCCGGCGAGCGCGCGCTCAAGCCCAAGGCGCTGAAGGCGGTCCGCATCCCGGTCGCGATGGTGCAGGCCGCCGACGACGACCGCGTCTGGAAGCAGACTAACAAATGGGCCGCCCGCCGGCTCGGGCGCGGCCGCTACGTGGAGGTGCCCGGGGCCCGCCACGAGGTGATCATGGAGACCGACGACAAGCGGGCCGTCCTGCTCGAGGAGTTCGACGCCATGGCGGCCTATGTCTCGCCGGTCGAGGACCTGTCGCCGGCGGCCCCCGCCGCGCCCGCGGGCCCGACCTCCGATCTCGACCTGCCGCCGCTTTCGGCCGCGACGCCGGCCTGACGCCGCCTCCTACAGGGCCGCGCGGCGCAGCGAGACCAGCGCCTGTTCCCGAATGCGGGCGTCGCCGACCGCGAGAATCTGCCCGTTTCCGCCCGGCGCCGCGCCGCGCCAGTCGGTGACCTCGCCGCCGGCCGCCTCGACCACCGGGACCAGCGCCGACCAGTCCCACACCTTCAGCTGGCTCTCCGCCACCAGGTCGATGCGTCCCGCCGCCACCATGGCGTAGGCGTAGGCGTCGCAGCCCAGCCGGGCCAGCCGCGCCGTCGCCCGCACCTGGGTCCATGCGCCCAGCTCGGCGCCGGTGAACAGGTCCGTGTCGGTGGTGGCGATCACCGCCTCGGTCAGCCGTTCGCACGGCCGCGTGCGCAGCGCCGTCTCCGCCCCGCCCTTGAGCAACCGCGCCCCCGACGGGCCGCCGAGGAAGATTTCGTCCAGATAGGGCTGGCCGATGACGCCGACGGTCGGCCGGCCCGCGGTGTTCAGGGCGATCAGATTGGTCCACAGCGGCAGGCCCGCGATGAAGGCGCGGGTGCCGTCGATGGGGTCCAGCACCCAGACGTGCTCGGCGTCGGGGCGGTCCTCGCCGTACTCCTCGCCGACCACGCCGTGATCGGGATAGCGCGCCGCGATCAACCGCCGGATCGCCGCCTCGGCCTCGCGGTCGGCCCGGGTGACGGGATCGAACGCCCCCGGCCCGCCCTTGTCGAAGGCCTCGCACTCGCCCCGGAACCACGGCAACGACACGCGCGCGGCCTCGCGGGCCAGTTCGACGGCGAACAATTCGTACTCGGTCATGGGGTGGCGAGTGGCGAGTGGCGCGTGGCGAGTCAACCGTCGCCGCGCCAAGCCGCCGGACTACGAGTTGGCGGGGGAGGGCGATCTCTCGCCACTCGCCACCCGCCACTCGTCACTTCCTCACGCCGCTTCACCGTCCGCGTGCAGCGACTTGGCCAGGTCCAGCAGCCGCCGGCGGGGCTTCTCGTCCAGCTGGTAGTAGGCCTGGATCAGGTCGAGCGTTTCCTTGCGGGAAAACATCTCTCCGCCCTGGTTGGCGGCCTCCCGGCGCTCGATGGCCTCTTCCAGGCCGTCGTAGAAGTAGCTGACCGGCGACTCCAGCGCCTCAGCCAGCTGCCACAGGCGGGCCGCGGAAATGCGATTGGCGCCGCACTCGTACTTCTGGATCTGCTGGAAGCGGATGCCGACCTGGGCGGCCAGCTGCTGCTGGGTCAGGCCCAGCAGGCGGCGGCGGCGGCGCAGGCGACGTCCGAGGTGAAGGTCGATGTCGGAAGCCATGATCCCGTTTCCCCATTGCCTGTCCCGAAGCGGGACGGCTCGCCCTTCACGCGGCAAGGGGCGTGCCGCGCTCTCGCGGCGGGGGAGAACCATCGAGCGGCGTTCGGCCACGCTTGCGGCAACCGTTACGCTGGCGGCGCATTATCGCCGCATCGACCATTGTCTTGGAAGGAGCGGGAGTATGAGTGGATTTGGCATCATCGCCTGGATCATCATCGGCATCGTCGCCGGCTGGCTGGCCGAGCAGATCATGGGCCGCAATCACGGCCTGCTGACCAACCTCGTCGTCGGCGTCGTCGGCGCCCTGATCGGCGGCTTCCTCTACAACACCCTGCTGGGCGGGGACGCCGGGGGCAACTGGATCGTCGGGATCATCGTCGCCACCCTCGGCGCGATCATCCTGCTGTTCCTGCTGGGGCTGGTGAAACGACGGGCCTGACCGTCGCCTCGCCACACGAAAGCAAGGGCGGCTCCGGTCGGAGCCGCCCTTTTTCGTGCCGGACGCCGGGGATCAGGCCCCCGGTTCGTCGTCCGTCGGCTCGTCGTCGTCGGGCGTCTGGCCGGGAGCGTCGGCCGCGGCCGCGCCGTGGTTGGCGTGGTCCGGCGGTGTTCCCTCGCCCGGCGCCGGCGGCTGGTCCGGCGTGGGGGTCGTCGACGGCTCGGCGGGCTGGGCCGGTTCGGCGGGCTGCGCCGGTTCGGCCGGGACCGCCGGCTGCATCGGTTCGGAGGGGTCGGCCGGCGCCGCGGGGGTCGCCGGCGTGGCCGGCGTCGCGGGCGTGGCCGGATCGGGCGGCATGGCCTCCGGAGCGGTGGGGTCGCCCGGGTCGGCGTCGGTAATCGCCGGCGCGGACTGGAATTGGCCGCTGCTGAAGTCGACCACCACCGCGTCGCCTTCCTGACGGATGCCGGTGGTCGGCACGCCGCGCAGCTGCCCGTCGGAGCCGCGGACGGTCAGTTCCTGGCCGGCCGGGCCGCTGCGCACGCCTTCCAGGCGTCCCAGTTCGGCGCCGTCCGAGCCGCGCACCACGGCGCCGGGCTGGAGGGTGAGCTGTTCCGGCGGGGCGGCCGGCTGTTCGGTCGGCGGGGTCTGCGGGGCCGTGTCCTGGGCGAACGCCGGAGCGGTCATGAGGAACAGGCCGGCGACCCCCGTGAGGAGCGCGGTCTTGCGCATGTGGTCAGCCTCGATCTGAAGCGGGCAGGATCGCCCGCAAGCGATCAACACCGCCCGTTACGGATCGTTTCGGGCGCCCCGAAATGACCTTGGCTGTGCCAGATTTGGCCGATTTCGGCTCGCCGAACGCCCGATCAGTCCTCGCGGACGCGCTTCTTGCGGAAGCTCGGGTTCAGCACCGCCTTGCGCAGGCGGATCGACTTCGGCGTCACCTCGACCAGCTCGTCGCTCTCGATGTAGGCGATGGCCTGCTCCAGGGAGGGACGACGCGGCGGGGTCAGGCGCACGGCCTCGTCCTTGCCGGCGGCGCGGACGTTGGTCAGCTGCTTGCCCTTGATCGGGTTGACGTCGAGGTCGTCCGAACGGCTGTTCTCGCCGATGATCATGCCCTGGTAGGTCTTCTCACCAGCGCCGACGAACATTACGCCGCGCTCCTCGAGGTTCCACAGGGCGTAGGCCGCCGTCTCGCCGTCCGAGTTCGACACCAGCACGCCCTTCAGGCGGCCTTCGATGGCGCCCTTGTGCGGCTCGTAGTGGCTGAACACGCGGTTGAGCACGCCCGAGCCGCGGGTGTCGGTCAGGAACTCGCCCTGGTAGCCGATCAGCGAACGCGACGGGCACATCAGCTGGATGCGGGTCTTGCCGGCGCCCGAGGGACCCATGTCCTTCAGCTCGGCCTTGCGCGCCGACAGCTTCTCGATGACCACGCCGGTGTACTCGTCGTCCACGTCGATGACGACGTCCTCGATCGGCTCCAGCCGCTCGCCGTTCTCGCCGGTCTGGTAGACCACGCGCGGCCGGCTGATCGACAGTTCGAAGCCCTCGCGGCGCATGTTCTCGATCAGCACGCCCAGCTGCAGTTCGCCGCGGCCGGCCACGTCGTAGGCGTCGGCGCCCGGCGTCTCGGTGACGCGGATGGCGACGTTGGCCTCGGCCTCCTTCAGCAGGCGGTCGCGGATCACGCGGCTCTGCACCTTGTCGCCCTCGCGCCCGGCCAGCGGGCTGTCGTTGACGCCGACGGTCATCGAGATGGTCGGCGGATCGATCGGCTGGGCGTCCAGCGCCTCGGTGACCTCGAGCGCGCACAGGGTGTCGGCCACGGTGGCCTTGGACATGCCGGCGATGGCGACGATGTCGCCGGCCTCGGCGCCCTCGTCCACCGGCTGGCGCTTCAGGCCGCGGAAGGCCAGCACCTTGGTGATGCGGCCCTGTTCGATGGTCTTGCCGTCGCGCGACAGCGCCTTGATCGGCATCCCGGGCACGGCCTTGCCGCTCTCGATTCGACCGGTCAGCAGGCGGCCGAGGAAGGGGTCGCTCTCGATCAGCACGTTCAGGATGCGGAACGGCTTGTCGACGTTCTGCGCCACCGGCGGCGGCGGCACGTGGTCGACGATCAGGTCGAACAGCGGGGCCAGGTTGTCCGAGGGCTGGTTGAGGTCCAGCGTCGCCCAGCCGTTGCGGCCCGAGGCGTAGATGTGCGGGAAGTCCAGCTGCTCGTCCGACGCGCCGATGGCCGAGAACAGGTCGATGGTCTCCAGGTGCACCCGGTCCGGGTCGGCGTGGGCGCGGTCGACCTTGTTGATGCACAGGATCGGCTTCAGGCCCATCTTCAGGGCCTTGGTCAGCACGAACTTGGTCTGCGGCATGACGCCTTCCTCGGCGTCGACCAGCAGCACGCAGCCGTCGACCATTCCGAGAATCCGCTCCACCTCGCCGCCGAAGTCGGCGTGGCCGGGGGTGTCGATGATGTTGATGCGCGTCTCGCCGGCCTTGCCGTTCCACAGCACCGAGGTGGCCTTGGCCAGGATGGTGATGCCGCGCTCGCGCTCCTGGTCGTTGGAGTCCATGGCGCGCTCGGTGGTCGCCTCATTGGCTCGGAACACGCCGGACTGGGCCAGCAGCTGGTCCACCAGCGTGGTCTTGCCGTGGTCGACGTGGGCGATGATGGCGACGTTGCGCAGGTTCATTTCGGGCTCGGGCGGACTGTGTTCGGTCGCGGAGGGGTCCGCGCCGCTTCGGAAAGGGGCGT
>JAEYTA010000043.1 GCA_023434265.1 Pseudomonadota bacterium | reverse complement strand
AGCCGCTCGGTGTTCTGGACCGAACAGGCCGACATCAACCCGCTCGACCCGGTCGCCGGGGTCAAGGCCGCGCAGGCGCTGCGCGAACTGGGCCGCTACGACCAGGCCGCCGAGATGGCCCAACGGGTGCTGCTGGTGCAGCCGGGCAACGTCGAGGCCATGCTGGAGGCCGGGCGCGGCCACATCGCCCGCGGCCAGGCCTTCTACGGTATCGCCGCGCTGGAGACCGCGCGCGACGCTCGCCCGGACGACTGGCGCGTCTGGTCGCTGCTGGGCACGGCCTACGAGCAGGTGCGCCGCGCCGAGGACGCCCGCGTCGCCTGGGCGCAGGCGCTGCAGCTGTCGCCGGAGAACCCCGACGTGCTGGCCAATATGGCGGTGGCGGCCATGGTCCGGGGCGACAATGCCGCCGCCGAGCCGCTGCTGCGCCGCGCGGCCGCCCAGCCGGGCGCCTCGCTGAAGGTGAGGCTGAACCTGGCCATGGCCTTGGGCCTGAACGGCAACATGTCCGAGGCCGAGCAGATTCTGCGCCGCGTCCTGCCGCCGGAACAGGCCGACTCCAACCTCGCCTGGCTGCGCGCCCGCGCCGCGGGCCCGGAACAGGCCAGCGTCCGGACGTGGGACTCGCTGCAAGGCGGCTGATCCCCTATCTTCGTCCCATGATCGACGAGCTCTACAGCGCGCGCATCCTCGGGCTGGCGGCCAACCTGCCGCACGCCGGCCGCCTGCCTGCGCCCGAGGGCACAGGCGAGCGGGTCGCCAAGCTGTGCGGCTCGAAGGCGGTGGTCGACGTGGTCCTGGACGACGTCGGCCGGGTCGCCGCCTTCGCCCAGGACGTGAAGGCCTGCGCCTTGGGCCAGGCCGCCGCCGGCGTGCTGGGTGCGGCCGTGATCGGCTCCTCGGTCGAAGAGCTGGGACAGGCCCGCGAGGCGATGCACGCGATGCTCAAGGCCGGCGGCGACGGCCCCGACGGCCGTTTCGAGGGCCTGCGCGCCCTGAAGCAGGTCGCCGACTACCCCGCCCGCCACGCCTCCACCATGGTGGCCATCGAGGCGACGCTGGACGCGGTGCGGCAGGCGCTCGCCCGCAAGAGCCCGGATACGCGAACTAGCCTCGCCGGGGCGGCCTGAGCCGGTTGCCCCCGCTCGTCCGGCGGGGGATAAGCGCGGCGACATGGCATCCGGCGGAACTCTCTACGAACGCGGCGTCCGGCTGGCCCATCGCGGCTACAAGCTGACGCTGTCGCCCCTGATCGGGCAGCAGTGCCGGTTCCTGCCGACCTGCTCCGACTACGGCCGGGACGCGCTGATCCAGCACGGCCCGATCAAGGGGGGATGGCTCACCGTCCGGCGCCTCTGCAAATGCCATCCTCTCGGAAAATCGGGCTATGACCCGGTTCCGCCTGCAAAGAGTGAACGATGATCGAACTGAAATTCCCCGACGGCGCCAGCCGAGAATATCCCGAAGGCGCCACGGGCCGCGACGTCGCCGCCTCCATATCGCCGTCGCTGGCCAAGCGCGCGGCGCTGGTCGAGATCAACGGCAAACAGTGGGACCTCGACCGTCCGCTGGAGAGCGGCGGCGCCTTCCGCCTGATCATGCGCGACGACCCCGAGGCGCTGGAGACCATCCGGCACGACGCCGCCCACGTGCTGGCCCAGGCGGTGCAGGAGCTGTTCCCCGGCACCCAGGTGACCATCGGCCCGGCCATCGAGGACGGATTCTACTACGACTTCTTCCGCGAGGAGCCGTTCTCGACCGACGACTTCGCGGCGATCGAGAAGCGGATGGCCGAGATCGTCGACCGCGACGAGAAGCTGGTGCGCCAGGTCTGGGACCGCGACGAGGCGATCCGGCTGTTCGAGGCCAAGGGCGAGACGTTCAAGGCGGAGCTGATCCGCGACCTGCCGGCGGACGAGACGATCACCACCTATGCCACGGGCGACTGGGTCGACCTGTGCCGCGGACCGCACTTCCCGTCGACGAAGTTCGTCGGCAAGGCCTTCAAGCTGACCAAGCTGGCCGGCGCCTACTGGCGCGGCGACCATCGCAATCCGCAGCTGCAGCGAATCTACGCCACGGCCTGGGCCAGCCAGGCCGATCTCGACGCCTATCTGAAACGGGTCGAGGAGGCCGAGAAGCGCGACCACCGCAAGCTGGGCCGCGCCATGGAGCTCTTCCACATGCAGGAAGAGGGCCGCGGCATGGTCTTCTGGCACCCCAAGGGCTGGGTGCTGTGGCAGGTCATCGAGGCCTACATGCGCCGCCGGCTGACCGCCGCCGGCTATGTCGAGGTCAAGACCCCCCAGGTGCTGGACCGCAAATTCTGGGAGGCCTCGGGCCACTGGGACAAGTACCGGCCCAACATGTTCGTCTGCGAGACGGTCGAGGGCGAGACCTTGTCACTCAAGCCCATGAACTGCCCGGGCCACGTGCAGATCTTCGACCAGGGCCAGCGCTCGTACCGCGAGCTGCCGCTGCGCATGGCGGAGTTCGGCGCCTGCCACCGCTACGAGCCCTCGGGCGCCCTGCACGGCCTGATGCGGGTGCGCGGCTTCACCCAGGACGACGCCCACATCTTCTGCCGCGAGGACCAGATCGTCGAGGAGACGGCGGCCTTCATCGAGCTGGCCCACTCGGTCCACTCGGACCTCGGCATGGAGACGGCCTACATCAGCCTGGGCACCCGCCCGGAGGTGCGCGCCGGCGACGACGCTTTCTGGGACAAAGCCGAGGCGCTCATGGCCGAGGCCGCCCGCGCGGCCGGGACCGAGCCGGTGGTGACGCCGGGCGACGGCGCCTTCTACGCGCCGAAGCTGGACTTCATCGTCAAGGACGCCATCGGCCGCGAATGGACCTGCGGCACCATCCAGCTGGACTACGTCCTGCCCGAACGGCTGGGCGCGGAATACGTCGGCGAGGACGGCCAGAAGCACCGGCCGGTGATGCTGCACCGGGCCATCCTGGGCAGCTTCGAGCGCTTCATCGGCATCATGATCGAAAACTACGCCGGGGCCTTCCCGCTGTGGCTGGCGCCGGTGCAGGCGGTGGTGGCGACCATCGTCTCGGACGCCGACGGTTATGCCGAAGAGGTGGCCGCGAAGTTCCGCGCCGCGGGCCTGCGCGTCGAGACCGACCTGCGCAACGAGAAGGTCGGCTACAAGGTGCGCGAACACTCGGTGGCGAAGGTCCCGGTCATCGCCGTGGTCGGCAAACAGGAGGCCGAGGCGGGCAAGGTCGCCCTGCGCCGGCTTGGCTCGCAGGCGCAGGAGATCGTCACCGTCGAGGAGGCGATCCGCGTGCTGACCGGGGAGGCGACGCCGCCCGACCTGCGGCGCTGATCCGCCGGAAACGAAAGAGCCCGCCCCGCGACAGCGAGGCGGGCTTTCTCATGCCCGGATGACGCGTCTGCCTACAGCAGGCGCTTGCGCATGGCCTGGGACAGCATGTCGATCAGGGTGACGGCGACGATGACGATGATCACCACGGCTGACACGCCCTTGAAGTCGAAGCTGTTCATGCGCTCGAACAGCATCTGGCCGATGCCGCCGGCGCCGATCAGACCCAGCACCGTGGCCGAGCGACTGTTCGACTCGAAACGGTAGAGGGCGAAAGAGGTCCACAGCGGCGCCACCTGGGGGATGACGCCCCACATGATCTCGTGCAGCGGCGCCGCGCCGGTGGCGCGGACGCCCTCGACGGGGCCCTTGTCGATCGACTCCACGGCCTCCGAGAACAGCTTGGCCAGCACGCCGGCGGTGTTGAGCATGATGGCCAGCACCCCGGCCAACGGACCGAGGCCGACCGCGACGACGAACAGCAGGCCCATGACAAGATCCGGCACGGAGCGCAGCAGGTTCATCACCCAGCGCACGGGCGTGACCACCCAGATCGGCGCGATGTTGCGGGCCGCCGCGAGGCCCAGCGGCACGCCCAGGAAAACCGCCAGGAAGGTGCCCCACAGGGCGATCTGCACCGTCTCCCACATCTTGGCGACGAACAGGCGCCAGTCGGTGAAGTCGGGACGCAGCAGGTCAGCCGCGAAGGTCTGGATGCGGTCGCTGTTGGTGAACAACTGCGGCAGGTTGCCGAGGTCCACGGCTTCGATGCTGTAGATCAGCAGGGCGGCGATGCCGCCCCAGACAAGGATGTCCAGCAGCCACGAGGCCGCCGACTTGGCCGGCGGCTTCGGGATCGCCGGCGCGGCGGAGACGGCGTCGGTCAAGGCTGGACCTCGCGCTTGGCGCGCAGGCGCTGCAGCTCGCGCTGGGCATTCGCGGCCGCGGCCTCGTCGCCACGCTGGCGGGCGTCGGCGAGCTGCTGGTCGGCGACCATCTCGCGCACCGGGTCAAGATAGGAATCGTCGGCGGCGCGGAACTCGGAATAGTTCAGCCCGGCCAGCACCTGGCGCTGGCGCTCGGCCTCCGCGCCCTCGCCCTGGCCGTAGGTCAGGAAGAAGCTGCGGATCTTCTCCTTCAGAGCCGGATCGAGATCCTCGCGGATGACGATGCCGGACTCGGGGATCGGCGGCGACTGCCAGATCTCGGTGATCTGGGCGGCGATCTGCGGGTTCTGGCGGTTGAGGAAGACGGTGTTGACGGTGTTCGAAGTGGCGACATCGAGCACGCCCGTGGCGACCCCGAAGGCGTTGGCCTGGTGGTTGGCCGAGCGCACGGTCGAGAAGCAGGCGGCCGGGTCGATGTTGCGCGGGTTGAACAGGAAGGTCATCGGGGCGAGCGTCCCGGAGGTCGACTGGGCGTCGCCGATGCCGAAGTCGTAGCGCTTGCCGCAGGCCAGCACGTCCTCGAGCGTGATGCCCGAACCGGTGCGGACGATCAGGGTCGACTGGTAGCTGTCGCGGCCTTCCGGATCGACAATGCGGGCGATGACCTCGGCGTCGGCGCGGTCGACGGCCTCCAGCGCGGGCTTGGCCGAGAACCACGCCACCTGGGTGTGGCCGCCGCGCATGGCTTCGACCAGCACGGTGTAGTTGGAGCCGAAATAGGGCTTCACCTCGACGCCGATGGCCTTCGACATGTCGTCGAGCAGCGGCTGCCACAGCGGGCCGGACGAGGCCTGCCCCTCGGCCGAGAGGATGGAGAAGGTGATCTCCGACGGCGCGCCGCCGGCCTTCTTGTCGTCGCCCGCGCCGCAGGAGGCGACGCCGAGGGCGAGGACGGCGGCGAGCGCCAGCCGGCGGGTCATGCGGGGGAAGGTCATGCCTTGGTTTCCCAGAACGCGTCCTCGAACTCGGGACCGTAGATGTCGATCAGGCGCTTGGTGTCGAGGCCCGTGGAGGGGCCGTCGTAGACCACCTTGCCGGCCTGCAGGGCGATCACGCGGTCGCAGTAGCGGATGGCGTAGTCGACCTGGTGGAGGGTGACGATGACGCCGAGGCCGTCGCGCTGGTTCAGCTCGACCAGCAGCTCCATGACCTTTCGGGCGGAGACGGGATCGAGCGAGGCGACCGGCTCGTCGGCGAGGATGGCCTGGGCGCCCTGGACCAGGGCGCGGGCGATGGCGCCGCGCTGCTGCTGCCCCCCGGACAGGGTGTTGGCGCGCTGGGCGGCGTAGTCGGCGACGCCGACGCGGTAGAGCGCCTCCATGGCCTTGCGCTTGTCCGCCGCCGGCCACAGGCCGAAGGTTCCCTGCCAGCCGGGGATCCGCCCCAGAGCGCCGAGCATGACGTTGGAGAACAGCGACAGGCGGCCGACCAGGTTGAACTGCTGGAAGATCATGCCCAGCTTCTGACGCGCGGCGCGGACCTTGCCGGTGACGCGGCCGTCCTTCTGCACCACCTCGCCGAAGACGGTGATGGTGCCCTTGCCCCCATCGATCGACTGCAGCCCGGTGATCGAGCGCAGCAGGGTCGACTTGCCCGAGCCCGAGGGGCCGATCAGGGCGACCATCTCGCCGGCCCCGACCTCGACGGAGACGCCGTTCAGGGCCTTGCGGGCGCCGAAGGTCTTGGACA
>JAEYTA010000031.1 GCA_023434265.1 Pseudomonadota bacterium | reverse complement strand
CGTGTCGGTCCCGTCCGGACCGGTCACCGTCGTCACCCCGCCGACCGTGGTCACGGTCGAGCCGGCCACCGTGCCCGAGAACACCGCGGTGTCGAAGCCCGCCCCGCCGTCGATCGTGTCGTCGCCGAGCCCGCCGGTGATGGTGTCGTTGCCGCCGAGGCCGTTGATCTCGTCGGCCGAGGCCGTGCCTTCCAGCACGTCCGCCCCGCTGGTGCCGTCGATCGGCTCGTTCGGGTCCACCGGCGCCCCGGTGATGTCGTACAGGCCGTCGGAGAACTGCAGCCATTCGATGCCGACCAGGGTGTCGGACCCGTCCGGGCCCGCGACCGTGACAACCCCGCCCGCCGCGCTGATCGTGTAGGCGCTGCGGTCGCCCCCGAAGATGGCGACGTCGTCGCCCGCGCCGCCATCGATGTGATCGTCGCCCGCGCCGCCCCAGATCAGGTCCTGACCCCCGCGGCCTTCGAGGATGTCGTCTCCGCCCCAGCCCTCCAGGGTCGACGCCAGCGGATCCGAGTCCGCGTTGTCGTGACCGATGATGTGGTCGGCGAAGTTCGTGCCGGAGAAGCCGAAGGCCTCGAAGCCCGTGAAGCTTCCGCCATAGCGCGAAGCCAGCTCGGCCTCGAGATCGGCCACGCCGGAAAAGTCGGCCACCAGGCCCGCTGTCGCTTCCGACACGGCGTAGACGGTCAGCCTGTCGAAGCCCGCCCCGCCGTCGGCGATGTCGCCGCGGCCGACATCGACGATGTCGTCGCCATCGCCGCCGTAGAGGTCGTCCACGGCCCCGTCGGAGCGAGTGTAGTCGAGGTCGTCGTTATTGTGGATGTAGTCGTTCCCGGCGCCGCCCTCCAGCACATCGCCGCCGTCCAGTCCGATGAGCACATCGGCCCCGCCTGACCCGGTCAGCCGGTTGCCGTCCAGACCGCCGATCAGCTGGTCGTCGAAGCTGGAGCCGACCACGTTCTCGACCGCCGCGAGTCGATCGAGACCGGCCCCTCGGGTGTCCTGCCAGCCCGTGTTGAGAAGCTCCACCCGGACGCCCGCCCCCGCGTCGGTGTACACCGCCGTGTCGCTACCGACCCCGCCGTTGAGGCGATCATCGCCGGCGCCGCCGTGCAGGATGTCGTCCCCGGCGCGGCCGTTGAGGACATCGTCGCCGCCCCGGCCCTCCAGGGCCTCAGCGCCCGAGCCGCCTTCCAGCACGTCGGCGTCCGCGTCGCCGGCCAGCGCCGCGGCCAGACGCACGCCGGCGGAATCGTAGACGCCATCCGAGAACTGCAGGCGTTCGATGTCGGCCAGGACATCCGTTCCGTCGGCGCCGACGACCGTGGTTTCGCCGCCGACGGTGGTGATGAGGTAGTCGCCGCGCAGGCCGCTGAATACCGCAGTGTCCGTTCCGGCGCCCCCCTCGAGCCGGTCGTCGCCGCCCCGGCCGCGGAGGACGTCCGCGCCGTCGTCTCCGTGCAGCTGATTGGCTTCGGCCGAGCCGGCCAGATGGTCGTCGCTCTCTCCGGCGAAGACGTTCTCGATGTTGCGCAGGGTGTCCTGGCCGATCCCCGACCCGTCTGCCCGGCCGGCGGCGAGGTCGACCGAGATGGAGCCCGTTGCGAAGCTGTAGAGGAGGGTGTCGACCCCTTCGCCGCCGTCAAAAGTGTCGTCGTCGGGTATTCCGCCGGCCGCCAGGACGCCGGCCGGGGCCGCAAGCCCGCCGGCCATGGAGGCCGCCAGTTGGGTGTCGTCGCCGGCTCCGCCTTCGTATTCCGTGGTCCCGTCGCCCTTGACCTGGAGGTCGTCGCCCTCGGTGGTTGTGTTGCGCGCCTCCCCGGCGGCGGCGGCCTCCAGCAGGGCCTGGAGGTCGCCCCCGAATTCGCTCATCCCCGCCGAGATGATGCCGAAGATCTCGACCGCGACCTCGCGCACGAGTGCCCCGCCCAGCGCATAGAGGGTCTCGCCGAACGGCACCTGGTCGACGATGATCTCGAGCAGGGCGTCGACGTGGGCCTCGGGGTTCTCGGTCCCGTCGGCGAACTGGAACTTGCCCGGCCGCCCCCACAGCAGGGGATCGATGAAGGCGTCGTTGATGTAGGTCCCGATTGCGTGGCCGAGCTCGAAGCGGTCCGCCAGGTCGAAATACTTGCCGGCCAAGTCGACCACGGCGCCCGCGACCTTGAAGGTCACCGAGGTCTTCATGGCGTCGGCCATGGCTCCGACGAAGGTGTCGTGGTCGGTGACATAGTCGATCAGCTGGTCCGTCACCTCGCCGGTGAAGATGCCCATGATCGAGGGCAGGGTGGCTGACGCTTCCGCGCTCAGGTCCGCCCGGACGGCTGGCAAGTCGATGATGGTCTGCTCGACCCGGGTCGGCGGAGCCGGGACGCGGGTCAGGATGACGCCGCTCTCGCCTTCCGAGGTGTAGGTCTCCACGGCCAGTTCGGCCGGGTTCACGGCCGTTTCGATCCAGATCGATTCATAGCCGGACAGATCGGCGTCCCAAGCGCGAATCTCGGTGACCCCGTCGGCGGTCACGATCTCGATGTTGCCGGCGGGCCAGGGCGTGACGAAGACGAGGCCGGCGTCGTCGGCGTCGAAGGCCTTCACACGGTCGCCGGCGTCGACCACGAAGAAGTCCGAACCCGAACCGCCGTCCAGACGGTCGACGAAGGCCGAGTTTTCGCCCGTCCCGTTCACCGAGATCAGGAAGTCGTCGCCGTCTTCGCCGAAGAGTTCGTCGATGCCCTCGTTGCCCTCCAGCGTGTCGCCGCCCGCCCCGCCGTACATGTCGTCGTCGCCGAAGCCGCCGACCAGGGTGTCCACTCCCGCGTCGCCGCGCAGGATGTCGGCGTTCTCCTCGCCGTAGATCGTGTCGTCGCCGTCGCCGCCGGAAATCTCGTTGATGCCGAAACCACCGGTGAGCGTGTCGTCGTGGTTGGAGCCGATCAGGTTCTCGACCGAGTCGAAGGTGTCGTTTCCGCCGCCGCCGCTCGCGCCCGATTTCAGGTCGGCGGTCACCGCCGAGCCGGCGTCGATGTAGCTGGCCGTGTCGGTTCCGTCGCCGCCCTGAAGGATGTCGCCGCCCGCGCCGCCGAGCAGGATGTCGTCGCCCGCGCCGCCCTGCAGGGTGTCATTGCCGCCCATGCCCTGCAGCTCGTCGTCGCCGTCCGCCCCCTTGATCAGGTCGTTTCCGCCCCAGCCTTCCAGCAGGTCGTCCAGCGCACTGCCGGTGATGTCGTCGGCCCCGGCCAGGCCGACCGTCTTGGCCCGGATCGCCTGACCCGTTTCGACCCAGTTGGCGAAGGTCAGGGCGTCGATCGACAGCCCCGTGATCGAATAGATGAACTCCCCGTCGTCGTATTCGACGATGCTGTTCAGCGTCCCGCCGCTCAGCTCGTCGTAGACGATGTCGCCGTTCTCGTCGTACCACCACTCGTCGAAGGTGAAGTTGCCGTTGAAGGCGGTGTAGGAGGTCGGGTCCCACTCGAAGCGGATCGAGGTAGGCCGCATGACCAGCGTGCCGCTCCAGAGATCCGCGAAGGTGACCTCGTCCATGCGGATCGCGTATGCGCCGGCGGTGATCGTCGCCATGATTTCCCCCTCGCGTTCGACCTTTGGTGGCGCGCAAGTCTGCCGCCTTGCGCCGCACGCGCATCGCCAAATCTGTAGAACTCGCCGCCCGCTCAGTAGCGGTGCAGCCGCGTGGCGAATTCCAGCTGGCCGCCCGTCCCGGACTTCTCGAGGATGCGGCGGATCTGGGTGCGGACCGTGCCGATCGCGACCTGTCGGGCGTGCGCGATGGCGGCGGGGCTGCGACCCAGCGCCAGCTGGGCGGCGACGGCGCTCTCGGCCGCACTGAGGCCGTAGAGGACCCGCGCCGTCTCGGCCAGGCGAGCCTCGTCGGCGCTCGCCACATGGGCGATGACGAGCACGCTGGCGCGGAAGGCCGGGGCGTGGTCCACGGGCAGGGGCGCGGCCTCCACCAGCAGCAGGTCGTCGCCGTCCGCCTGCCGGACGGCCGTCAGCGGACGGGCGTGCGGCGGCCGGTGGACGGCGGCGGCGATCTCCCGGGCGAGGCCCGGCTGGTCGGTTTCGCGGGCCGGGACCAGGACGCCGCCGCGGATGCGCAGGAAGTCGCCCGCCGCGGCGAGCGCCTCGGCCGCCGGGGTCATGGCCCGGACCCGGCCGGCGTCGTCGCAGACGAACACCGCCGCCCCGATGACCTCCATCATCCCGGTGGCCAGCATCATGCCCTTGTCCTGAAGGGCGATCTGGGTGCGCACGGCCGAACGGACGTGCACCGCGAGGCGGGTGAAGGCGCGCTTCTGCTTCTCGCTGATGGGACCGTTCCGTTTGCCGCGGAGCACCGCCAGGCCGACGAGGGAGTCGGGCGACTTCACCAGGCTGGTCAGGCAGGCGTGGCGCATGTCGTAGCGCCGGATCCATTCGGCGTACTCGGGGTTGCGGCGCATGTCCGCCGCGGTCGTGAAGCGGGACTCGTCGCAGATGTCGAGTTCGCCCGCGCTGGAGCCGACGCGCACCCGCGAGTTGATGCGGGGGTCGCCGCCGCCGGCCGCGGCGAAATCGGCGGCGCAGGTTTCAGGGACGTTGGTCATCAGGTTGAAGGGGATGAGGCCGGCGGAGCCGAGGCCGATCAGCTGCCCGCCCATCGAGCCGGTGACCGCGGCGATCGCGTCCAGCGGCTCATGCCAGCCAGTCTGTCCGACGGCGGCGCGCTCGATGAGCGCGATCGCCTCCCCCAACGCTCCGCGGTCGACACTCCCCACGCGAACCACCGTTTACTGAACCCCGTTCACAACTATGGCGAACGGGGCGGCGTGGCAAACCCGTAATACGGCAATGTCAGGCAGCGTCAGGACGTTTTCGTCGTCCTGCGGGCCCGCGCGCGCCGTGACGGGACCCTAGGCCGGACAGTGCCGCGCGACGTAGTCGGCGTGGGAGGGCATGACGGCGACGCATTTGCGGATCACGGTCTCGAGATTGTCGAGGTAGGCCGCGACCTCGGCCTCGCTCTTCAGGTCGGCCAAGGGGTCGTAGCCGCGAGGGATGACGCCCTGGCCGAGGAAGACCTGGATCCAGCTCTCTTCGGCGAAGAGCTCCTCGTCCTCCCGGAAGATGCGGCCGTTGGCGGCGAACAGATCGATCTTGCGCCGCAGGGTGTCCGGAATCTCCATGTCGCGGCAATGCCGCCAGAACGGCGTGTCGTCGCGCGCGGTGGCCTTGTAATGCAGGATGATGAAGTCGCGGACGCGCTCGTATTCGAAGTCGGTCTGGCGGTTGAACTCGGCCACGCCGGCCGGGTCGAACCCGCCGTCCGGCAGCAGCCGGACCAGCCGGATGATGGCCGACTGGATCAGGTGGATGCTGGTCGACTCGATCGGCTCCATGAAGCCGGCGGCGAGGCCGAGGGCGACGCAGTTGCGGTTCCACGTCTGCCGCCGCTTGCCCGTGACGAAGCGCAGCCGGTTCGGTTCGGCCAGCTGCTCGCCGTCGAGGTTGGACAGCAGGAGCCGCTCGGCTTCGTCGTCGTCGATGAACCGGCTGGAGTAGACGTGGCCGTTGCCGGTGCGGTGCTGCAGCGGGATGCGCCATTGCCAGCCCGCCGTACGGGCCGTGGCGCGGGTGTAGGGGGTGAACGGCTCGGTGCTGGCGCAGGGCACGGCCATGGCCCGGTCGCAAGGCAGCCAGTGCGTCCAGTCCTCGTAGCCGGTCTTCATCGCCTGCTCGATGATCAGGCCGCGGAAGCCGGAGCAGTCGATGAACAGGTCGGCCGCGATGACCTCGCCGTCGTCCATGGTCACCGATTCCACGAAGCCGTCGGACCGCAGGCTGACGTCGGTCACCTTGCCCTCGCGGCGCCGGACGCCGGCGGCCTCGGCCCGCCCGCGCAGGAATCTGGCGTAGAGGGCGGCGTCGAAATGGAAGGCGTGGGCGATATGGCCGAGCGGCGACTCGGTCATCTTCGGATCGGCCCGCATGAACCGGTTCCCGAGCGCGGCGGCGGTGTTGATCGAATAGTCGGCGAAGTCCGAGGTGCGGCCCGCCGCGCGCGCCTTGAGCCAGTACTGGTGGCAGCGCAGCCAGCCGAGGTCGCGACCGATCAGGCCGAAGCCGTGGATGTAGCTGTGGCCGCGCTTCCACCAGTCGACGAATTGCACCCCCAGCTTGAAGCTGCCCTGGGTGCGCTGCAGGAACTCGTCCTCGTCGAGGCCGAGCAGCTCATTGTACTTCTTGATCGCCGGGATGGTGGCCTCGCCGACCCCGACGATGCCGATCGCCTCCGACTCCACGACGGTGATCTCGTAGAGGCCGTTGAACAGCTTCGACAGCAGGGCCGCCGTCATCCAGCCGGCCGTTCCGCCGCCGACGATGAGGATGCGCTTGAGCTGCTGCATGGGCGTGAAGTCCGCGGTCAGGAACCCGAGGTTTCGCAGGTCGCGGGCGTGGCGGGCAAGGGCAGGGCGCCGACCGCGGCGGGGCGGGCGTAGCTCAGGCCGTAGCCCCGCGCGAACTGGACGATGTCGCCGGCATGCTCGCCGGTGCTGCAGGCCGAGCCCGGCCAGGCGAAGGACAGGCGGCCGCTGAAGTCGTGGTCGCCGCCGACCAGCACGTCGGCCAGGCCGCGGCCCTCGGTGCCCGGCAGGAAGGCGGCCACGAAGGCGTCCGACAGGTTGATCAGGTCGTTGGCGTAGGCCGGGCGGCCCGAATAGAGCACCGTCACCACCGGCGTTCCCTTGCCCGACACCGCCTGCAGGACGGCGAGGTCGGCGGGGTTCTGCAGGCTGTGCTGGACCGGGGTGGGGAAGCGGACATCGCCATTGTATTCGGCATAGGGAGTCTCGCCGAGCACGGCCACGACGGCGTCGTAGTCGGAGGCGTCGACGCCGGAGCCGTCGGCCGAATAGGTCACATTGGCCGCGCCGAGCGCCTCGCGCAGGGCGGTCAGCAGGGTCTGACCGGTGGCGAAGTCGGCGTTGCTGTTCTCCGTGCCCTGCCAGGTCAGCGACCACCCGCCGGTCTGGTTCGACAGGCTGTCGGCGCTGGCGCCCACGACCAGAACCTTGCGGCCAGGAGCCAGCGGCAGGGCCGAGCCCTCGTTCTTGAGCAGCACCACGGACTTGCGCACCGCCTCGCGCGCCAGGTCGGCGGCGTTCAGGGCCTCGGCGCGGCCGGTCAGCGGGCTGGCCGAGGTCGGCCGGTCGAACAGGCCCATGCGCATCTTGACGCGCAGGATGCGGGCGACGGCGTCGTCGATGCGCGCCTCGGGAATGCGGCCTTCGCGCACGTCAGCGATGGTGTTGGCGATGAAGGCGCGCCAGTCCTCGGGCACCATGAACACGTCGATGCCGGCGTTGACCGCCTGCGGGCAGTGATCCTTGGCGCAGCCCGGCACCTGCTCGATGCCGTTCCAGTCCGACACCACCAGGCCGTCGAAGCCCAGTTCGCCCTTCAGATGGCCGGCGATCAGGTCGCGGTTGCCATGCATCTTGCCGTGGTCCACGCCGGCGGCGGTGTCGTACCAGCTGCTGTAGGAGATCATCACCGTCTGCACGTCCGCCTCGAGCGCGCCGAGGTAGCCGGCGCCATGGACGCCCAGCAGCTCCTCGCGGGTGGCGCGGGTCTGGCCCTGGTCGACGCCGGTGAAGGTGCCGCCGTCGCCGAGGTAATGCTTGGCGCTGGCCAGCACGTCGCCGTCGCCGGTCAGGCCGCCCTGCAGGCCGCGGACCATGGCCTCGCCGTAGCGGCGCACCAGGGCGGGGTCGCTGGACCAGCTTTCGTAGGTCCGGCCCCAGCGCCGGTCCTGGCCGACCGCCAGGGTGGGCGCGAAGGCCCAGTTGATGCCGGTGGCCCGGACCTGCCGCGCCGTGGCCCGGCCGATGCGCTCGATCAGCTCGGGGTCGTTGGCCGCGCCGAGGCCGATGTTGTGCGGGAAGATGGTCGCGCCGGAGACGTTGTTGTGGCCGTGGACGGCGTCGGTGCCCCACAGCAGCGGGATGCGCACCGGCAGGTCCGTGGCCATGGCGGCGTCGGCGTAGGATTCCGCCCAAGCGGCCCATTCGGCCAGGGTCGAGCGCTTGTCGTCATCCGGCCAGGCGCCGCCGCCGTTCAGCACCGTGCCGATGTAGTACTGGCGCACTTCGTCGGGCGTGATGTTGCGGACGTCGGGCTGGGTGATCTGGCCGACCTTCTGCTCCAGCGTCATGCCGGCGACGATCTCGGCGATGCGCCGCTCCATCGCCGCGTCGAGGGTCGGCGAGGCCGCGACCGCGACGGGCCTGGGCGCCGTGATCGCCGCCGGGGCGCAGCCCGCCAGCAACAGGAGCGAAAGCGAGAGCTTCAGGGCGGGTCGCATCATGCGTCTACTCGACTGGTCACATTGAAGGGCCGCCGTGGAACGGGCGGGCGCCCGGTCCACGGCGAGTTCCGGTTCCGGCGGGGGAGGGCCGCGGGATCAGAACCGGTAGTTGACGCCGAACAGGAACTGCCGGCCGTACTCCTCGTAGGTTTCGGGCAGGGTGGCTCCATCCGCGGTGGTGGTCCCGCCGCTGTCGAGGCCGAGGCGGGTGCGGTAGGGCGAGTTGGTCAGGTTGTTGACCTGGAACAGCAGGCCCAGACCCTCCATCGGACCGTCCTCGAAGGTGTAGCCGATCTGGGCGTCGATCTGCTCGTCATCCAGGATCTCGGTGTAGCCCCGCGTCGCGAACAGCTGCACCACCTCGCCCTTGAAGGCTTCGCGGAAGCGCTTGCTGATCCGGGCCTGGAAGCCGCCCCGCTCGTAGTAGGCCGTGATGTTGTAGACCGTGCCGGAGAGCCCGGGGATGCGCACCGGATCGCCGGTCGGGCTGGGGTTGAGGTCCGACTCCGTCAGCGACAGGCTGCCGAGGACGCCGAAGCCCTCGAGCGGCTCCCAGATCGTGCCGAGGTTCAGCGCGCCCGAGAACTCCAGCCCCTGGATGGTTCCGCCGTTGCCGTTGGCCGGCAGGGTCATCTGGCCGATCGGGCTGATGGTCACGCCCGCCGGGATGGAGGTGGCGGTGCTGGGCAGCGGGATGCCGGAGAAATCGAAGGTCCCGGTCTGCTGGTAGATGTAGCTGTCGAGATCCTTGTAGAAGGCCGCGATGGACAGATAGGTCGTCGGATTGACGTACCATTCGTAGGCCAGGTCGAAGGCGGTCGCGCGCCACGGCTCGAGGTGCGGGTTGCCGCCCGAGGCCGACCACGGATTGACCGTGGTGCCGGGCGGGCACGGCTGGCCCGAGCAGACCAGGGCGTTGAACGACGGCGTCACGTTGGCGCGCATCTCGTCCATGCGCGGCCGGGCCATGGTCTTGGAGGCGGCGAAGCGGATGCGGTGCCCCTCGCCGAGGTCGTAGATCAGGTTCAGGCTGGGCAGGACGTCGGTGTAGTCCTCGCCCTCGGTCACCGAGATCGGCACGATCGGCTGGCCTGGCTCGGTGCCGTTGATGACGACGCCGGTCGACTCCTGCTCCTGCTGCACCACCTGGACGCCGATGTTGCCGCGGATCGGGCCGCGTTCGAACTCGGCGCGCGCGTACCAGGTCACCACCCGTTCCGAGATGTCCCAGTTCTTGTCGAAGTAGTTGGCGTCGAGGATGGGCGCGCGGTCGTAGTAGACATCGAGCGCCCGGGTCAGGTCGACGCTGAGCACGTCGCCGAAGCCCGCGAAGCCGAGCGACGTCGGCTCCACCAGATATTGCGGGTCGACATAGACCTGCTGGCGGCCGTTCATCAGGAACAGGTCGAAGTCGTCGACCCGCTTGGACTTGTCGCGCTCGGCGAAGTTCACCCCGGCGCTGACGTTGTAGAAGAAGCCGTCGAGGTCGCGTTCGGCCATGAGGTCGACCGAGGTGATGCTCTCCTCGACGTCCGGGAAGCGGATCGCGCCGTCGTGGCCCCAGCCGCCCCACGGGGCGCGGTCCCCGAGGGTCATCTGCGAGGCGTCGGCGTAGTCCAGCCCTTCCGAATAGGTCGGATAGCCGTCGTCGTTGACCACGAAGTCGATCGTGTCGAGCGTGCGGCCGACGTCCGGCGTGCCCGGCGTCACCCCGCCGACGCCGCGGCCGTAGCCGGCGTAGGTCTCGAGAATCTGCTCGCGCCGCTCGTTGGTCGAATAGGACAGGTCGGCGCGCATCCGGGTGCGCTCGTCCAGTTCGAACTCGTTGTTCAGTCCGACCGAAAACAGCTCGTCCTGGCGGGTGTTGTAGTCGTTGCGGATGATCGGCACGCCGCCATTGAGCGTGCCGCTGGTCGCGAACAGGGTGCCGCCGCGCGTCTCCGTCTCGACGTTGGTGAAGGTCGCGCCGTCGGCCCAGCCGTTGGAGAACCACTGCGCGCCGCGCGTGGTCTCTTCCTGATCGAACTTGGAATAGTACAGGTCGAGGGTGGTGTGCAGCCGGTCGTTCGGCCGCCATTCGAGGATGCCGATGAAGGCGTCGCGCTGGTTGAGGCGGGAGGTCGCGAAGATTTCCTGTCCGTTCAGGATCAGGGCGTCGTCGGCGCTGTCCGGAGAGACCGCGAAGCCGAAGGCCTCGTAGCCGTAGGCCTTGTAGTGGCGGTTCTGGGACGGGGAATCGAGGTGGGCGTAGCCCAGCGCCAGGCCGATCGTGTCGTCGGCGAACTGGTTGATGTAGCTGATCGAGGCCCGGCCGCCGAAGTTGCGCACGTCGTCGTTCAGCCCGCCGCCCTCGACGGTCTCGCCGCGCAGGTTGAGCGCCACGGCGCGCTCGCCGAACTCCAGCGGGCGGATGGTGCGCAGGTCGGCGGTGCCGGACAGGCCCATGCCCGAGACCTCGGCGTCCGGGGTCTTGTAGATGACCACGCCGGACAGCAGTTCGGACGGATACTGGTCGAACTCGACGGCGCGGTTGTCGCCGGAGCTGGCCTGCTGGCGGCCGTTCAGAAGGGTGGTGGTGAAGTCCGGGGCGAGGCCGCGGATCGAGATCACCTGGGCGCGGCCGTTGACGCGCTGGGCGGCGAGGCCGGGCAGGCGGGCGATCGACTCGGCGATCGACACGTCGGGCAGCTTGCCGATGTCCTCGGCCGATACGGCCTCGACGATCGAGGTCTCGTTGCGCTTGATGCTGATCGAGTCCGCGAGGCCGCGACGCAGGCCGGTGACGATGATCTCGTCGATCTCGGTCGGCTCATCCTGCGCCGGCGCGTCCTGGGCCAGGGCCGCCGCCGGGGCCGCGAGAGCCAGAGCGATGACCGAGGCCGTCAGGCGCAGTCTGGACGTCGAAATGGATTCCGGCTTCCGCCAGTCCGCGAACTCGCTGCGCATGCGCACCCCCGATTGTTTCCCCGGCGTCGACGTGTCGCGTCGAACGTCCTCATTGATTGCACGCACCCGCCGCAGCATGGCTCTGCCGTATTGGAAGCGCTTCCAATGGCTAGCCCAATCGTGCGGCGGGCGCAATGCGGATTCCGCGCGGGCCGCCGCTCAGCCCGCCGCGGGCCAGACATACGTCGCGGCGGTGCGCGGCGGCAGTTCGGCGGCGGCGCTGCGCTCGCCTTCGCGGATCCGGAAGGCGGCGGGCGTGGCGGCTTCGTTGAGGACGATCAGAACGCGTCGGCCATCGGGGTTGACGAAGGCCACGGCGCTCAGCCCCTCGGGCTCTTGCGAGGCGACGCGGCGGGCGCCGGGCAGGACGAAGCGGCTGGCGTGCCCGAACGCGTAGTATTCCTGGTTGCGTTCGACGGCGCCTGTCCGGCTGTCGATCTTCACCACGCCCCGGCAATCGCCGCAGCCGCCGGCGTGGGGACCGTAGGTCTCGTCCAGCGCCAGGTTCCACATCAGCACGCCGCGCGCCCAGTGCTCGGTCGAACCGATGATCAGGGTCTTCAGGGTCCAGGCGAAGCTGTCGGCGAAATCGGGGGCCCACTCGCCGCCGGAGCATTCGGTGAAGAAGACGTCCTTGTCGGGCCACACCTCGCGGACCTGGCTCTGGGCCGAAACCTCGCCGTTGTAGCAGTGCCACGCCACCCCGGCCGTGTAGGCCCGGGCCCGTTCGTCGGCCAGCATGGTCAGAGGCTGCTGCGGCAGGTCCCAGTTGTGGTCCCAGTCGAGAATCCGCGTATCGATCCCCGCATCGCGCAGCAGCGGACCGAGGTGCTGGCCGACGAAGACGGCGCGATCCTCCGGGCCCCAGCGCATGCCCGGATAGCTGTCAGGCTCGAAGTCGGGCTCGTTCTGGATGCTGAGATAGTCCGTCGGCACGCCATGGGCGGCGGCCGAGTCGATGTAGCGGCGAAGGTACTCGGCGTAGGTTGGATAGAACTCGGGCTTCAACTGGCCCTGGATCATCGAACCGGTGGTCTTCATCCAGCCCGGGGCGCTCCACGGGGAGGCCATGACCTTGAGGTCGGGATTGACGGCCAGCGCCCTGCGCACGGTCGGGAAGACGAATTCCTTCATCCGCGCCGTCGAGAATCCGGCCAGCGACGGGTCAGCCACGTCGGCGAGGCTGTAGTGGTCGAGCGAGAAGTCGGACGCGCCGATGGTCACGCGCGTGAAGCTGAAGCCCAGGCCCCCGCCCTCACGGCCGAACAGTTCCTCGATCAGGGCGGCGCGGGCCGGTTCTTCCAGCCTGTTCTGGATCAGCCAGGCCGAGGCGTCCGTGATCGCGGCCCCGAAGCCGACGATCTCCTGGAAGCGCTGATCCGGGTCGACCACGATGACCGGGCCGTCCTCGCCGGCGGCGGGTTCGAACTGCAGGGGAGGCTGTTCCGACAGCAGGCGGCTGCGATCCCCGGAGGTCATCCACACGCCCGCCGCGGGGGGCTGGGGCGCGCCGGCGCAGGCTGTCGCCGCGAGGGCGGCCAGACCGGCGCCGAGGATGAGCGCGCGGCGCGCCAGCAGTCCGAGTCGTGGCGACATGGGTCCCTCCCTGATCAGGCGTCGCCGCCGAGGCGCGCCTCAGCCTCCGGATGGAAGCGCTTCCAATAGCCGGGGTCGACCCCCTGCCGTCAAGCGCTGGCGGCGGCGAGGGTCGGCGTCGCCCGGCCGGCGGAGGCGCGGGGCACCACGGCATGGGGAAGAACCACGAAGCGCCAGTCGGGCTCCTGCCGGGCGTCGGCGAGGCGGGCGGCGACAAGGCGAACCGCTTCCCGCCCCATCTCCTTCAGCGGCTGGTGCACCGTGGTCAGCGGCGGCCAGACGATCTCGGACACCGGGGTGTCGTCGAAGCCGGTGATCGACAGGTGGCCGGGCACGTCGAGCCCCTGGCCGTGGGCCGCGGACAGGGCCCCGGCGGCCATGTCGTCGTTGGCGCAGATCAGGGCCGTGGGCGGCTCCGGCTGGCCGAACAGCCGCGCCGCCAGCACGCTGCCCGAGCGGAAGGTGAAGTCGCCGCGGACCACGGTCACCGCTTCGGGATCGAGGCCGCGCTCGCGCAACGCCCGCTTCAGCCCGTCGAGGCGTTGTTCGGCCGACAGGTGACCCGCGATGCCGCTGATGAAGGCGAAGCGGCGGTGGCCGAGGTCGAGCAGATGTCTGGCGATGTCGTGACCGCCCGCCTCGTCGTCGATGCCGACTCCGTCGGCCACGGCCCGGCCGGGTCCGCCCGGCGAAATGGCGGTGACCTGGCAGCGGTGGCCGCGGATGGCCTCGATCAACACCGCGTCGTCGGCGAAGGGCGGCGTGAGGATGACGCCCTGACAGCGCTGGGTGGTGACGACTTCCAGCACCTGCTCGCGTCGGTCGGCGCTCTGCTGCGGCACATGGCGGGTCATCAGCTGGTAGCCCGACGACAGGCACTCGCGCAGGGCGCCGAGCTCCAGCGCCGAGGCATAGAAGGAATTGGGCTCGGCCTCCAGGTCGGAGGCGAGGATCAGGGCCAGCATGCGACTGCCGCCGCCGGCGAGGGAGCGCGCCTGGGGGTTCACCCGGTAGTCGAGCTCGGCCACCGCCTTCAGCACCCGGTCGCGCACTTCGGGCCGGACGTTGGGGCCGCCGTTGAGCACGCGCGAAACCGTGGTCCGGCCGACGCCGGACAGGCGGGCCACGTCGTCGATGGTGGGCTTCCTGGGCGTCAACCTGCGCTCTCCTGGCGAGTCGCGGAACGATGGGCCCCCGCCGCGGCGCTTTCAATAGCTCGACGGTCGGGACGCCGCGACGTCATATGGGGCATGACCGACGACGCCCCCGAGGCTCCTCCGCCGCCGACCCACCGCTCGCGCTGGTTCGTGCTCGGCTACGGCGCCGCCCAGACCGGGGCGTTCATCTGCTTCATTCCGCTGCTCACCCTGCTGCTGCCGGAGAAGGCGGCGGTGATCGGCGGCGCGGACAGGGCGCTGCTGCTCAGCGTCGTCGCCATGCTCGGCGGGCTGACGGCGGCGGGGGCCAACTTCCTGTTCGGCGCGCTGAGCGACCGGACCCGCAACCGCTTCGGCCGACGGCGGCCATGGATCTTCGCCGGGCTGATCCTGGTCGCTGGCAGCCTGGCCCTGCTGGCGGGCGCGGCGACGCCGACCCGCCTGGTGCTCGGGCTGATCGCCTTCCAGATCGCCGTCAACGCGCTCTACGCGCCCCTTACGGCGGTGGTGCCCGATCTCGTTCCCGACGCCCAGAAGGGCCTCGTGTCGGCCTGGGCGGGAGCGGCGCTGCCGGTCGCGAACCTGTTCACCGCCCTGCTGGCCAGCCGGTTGGCGGGGGCGACCGGCCTGCAGTTCGCCGCCGTGGCCGTGGTCGCCAGCGTTCTGATCCTGCCCTTCGCCATCCGCCTGCGCGAACCGTCGCTGCCGTCCCGGAGCGAGCCGGTGCGGCTGTCGCTGGCGGCGCTGCGCGACCGCTGGTTCCGCACCCTGTTCGTGTCGCGGCTGCTGGCGGAGAGCGCGGTGGCGATCAACACGCTCTACCTGCTGATCTGGCTTCAGGGCCTGCCCGCCGGGGCGGGACCGGGCGGGGGGCAGGCCTTCGGGCTGTTGCTGATGGTCTCGACGCTGGCGGCGACGGCCAGCGGCTTCGCCGCCGGCGCCGTGTCGGACCGGCTGGGCGGCCGGCGCGGCTTCGTGGCCGTGGGCGCGGCGGGCATGGCGGCGGCGCTGGCGCTGATGGTCGGCTGGCCGGCCTGGCCGGGGCTGCTGGCGGCGCAGCTGCTGTTCGGGGCCAGCCACGGGGTGCACGCGACCACGGTCGCCGCCCTGACGGCCGAGAGCGTGCCGGACCGGAGTCGGGCGGGGCGGGACCTGGGGGTGATGAACATGGCCGTGGCCGTGCCGCAGAGCCTGGCCCCGGCGGGAGCGGCGGTGTTGCTGGCCGCCGGCCTGCCGCTATCGGCGGTCTTCGCGGCGGCGGCCGGGACGGCGCTGGCGGCGGCCCTGACCCTTCTGATCAGGCGCAGGGTCTAGAGGGCTTCGGGGTTCGGTCGGCGGCCGGGGCCGGTGGCGGAGAGGGGGGGATTCGAACCCCCGGTACGCTTCCACGTACGCCGCATTTCGAGTGCGGTACATTCAACCACTCTGCCACCTCTCCGCGGGGCCGAACGTCTCTGGTCGAACGGACGGCCTAACTAGTCGGAGAGGGGCCGGGCCGCAAGCGGGCGAATGCGGAAATTCGTCAGCGCAGAGCCGGAAGCGGCAGGCCCAGCGCCTCGCCCGCCGACAGGTCGCCGTCGGCCACGCGGTAGAGCTCGGCCGGGCGGCCGCCGGTGGCGGCGGAGAGGCGGCCGGTGGCGCGGACGAGCCCGGTGCGCTCCACCCCGCGGCGGAAGTTCTGCTTGTGCAGCGACAGGCCGGCGACCGCCTCGGCGGCGGCCTGCAGGCCGGACAGGGTGAAGGTCTCCGGCATCAGGTCGAAAAGCACGGGGCGGTAGCGCAGCTTGGCGCGCAGGCGGCCGAGCCCGGTGGCGAGGATGCGGCGGTGGTCCGAGGCCATCGGCCGTCCCGAGGCGAGGGCCGGGGGCGGCAGGTCGCGATCGCGGGCCGCCTCGGCCACCAGACCAGCCTCGTAGAGCAGTTCGTAGCGCTCCAGCACCCGGCTCTCGTTCCAGCGCAGGCCGGGGGCGAGGGCGAACAGGGCGTCGACCCGGGCCCGGCGGCGCGGGTCGCCGTCGACCCAGGCGGCCAGCGCCTCGATCATGGGAGCGAGACCGGGGGCGGGGCCGTCGCGGTGATCCTCCCACGGGAAGAAGTCGAGCACCGGCGTCCAGCGCGCCTCGGCCAGCGGGACCGCCGAGGCGTCGGCGGTGAGCGCGAGGTAGCCGACCGAGACCTCGCGGCGGCGCTCCGGACCGGGGGTGGCGCGGGGGCTGTCGCGGCCGAGGTCGCCGAAGGTGTAGAGCTGCTCGACGAAGCCGAGGCGGAAGCCGGTCTGGGCGGTCACGAAGGCGCGCAGGGCCAGCTCGAAGGTCCGGTCGCGGGCTGGGTCGAAGGGGCCGAAGGGCAGGGCGGCGGTCCCGTCGGCTCCGGGGGTGGTCAGGACGCAGGCGGCGCCGTCGCGGAGCGCGATGACCACGGCCGACAGGCCGATGCGCACGCCGCCCGCCTCGAGGGTCCGCACCGGCGCCGCGTCCATGGTCACTCCGTGTGCCAGGCGTCGGGGGCGGGGATCAGGCCGACCGCCTCGGCCAGCACCCGGTAGCGCTCGAGATAGCGCTGCTGGGCCAGCGGGGCCGGCAGCGGCTCGATGACCAGGTCGTAGCCGGCGGGCGGGGCGCCGAAGAAGCCGAGCGACTCCTTCTTCGTGAACCCGGCCAGCTGGGTCGCCTCGAAGAAGGCGCAGGCCTTGTCGGCCTTCTTGATCAGGGCCTTGATCGCCGGCGGGGACTTGGGCGGCAGGCCGAAGCGGACGTGGATGGCGCTCTCCAGCCGGGCCTCGAAGGCCTTGTAGTTGACGCCCAGCGCCGACTTGAAGGGCGAGATCATGTCGCCGATGACGTATTCGGAGGCGTCGTGGAGCAGGGCGGCGAGGCGCCATTTGGGCTCCAGCCCTGGCCTGATGTGGGCGGCGATCTCCTCGACGACGCAGGAGTGCTGGGCCACCGAGAAGGCGTGCTCGCCAATGGTCTGGCCGTTCCAGCGGGCGACGCGGGCGAGGCCGTGGGCGATGTCCTCGATCTCGATGTCGAACGGCGACGGGTCAAGCAGGTCGAGGCGGCGGCCGGACAGCATGCGCTGCCAGGCGCGGGGGGCTTTGGCGGAGGCGGAGCGGGGGGTGACGGCCAAGGCGGGTTCCTGTCGCTAGAGCCTGATCGGCTGAGGGGAATCGCTTCGCGATTCCGCCGATGTCGTGAATCAGGCTCTCGCAATACGCTGGACCGAAATCTGGGCCTTGCTGGACTTCGTCCAACAAGGCCGATTTCGGTCCGGCCGGTCAGGTGACCCATCCGGGCGCGGCGATCAAGGGCGTTATTCCCCGACGTTGAGCGTCACCAGGTCCTTGGCGTCCTCGAAGGCGCGGCCGCGCTCGCGATCGCGGGAGCGGACGGTGACGACCACCAGCGGGCCGCCGACCGGGCCGCGCGCCTCGTAGCCGACCAACCGCCAGCCCTCGGCCGAGGGCCGGTTGTCGGTCAGCAGCCAGCTGGCGCGGGTGGCCTCGCCGGCGGCGCTGGCGCGAATCTCGGCGCTGTCGTTGCGGGCGCGGATGCTGACCGCGTCGCCGCCCTCGCCGCCCTCGATGTCGACCGTTCCGGAGCCGTCGTCGGCGTCGATATGGAAGCCGCCGATGCGCACGCTGGCCTGGTCGCCGCGGGTCTCGATATGGAGGCCGGGGAGGCGGACCGTGGCGTCGTCGCCATTGGCGTCGATGGCCATGCCCGGTGCGCG
>JAEYTA010000116.1 GCA_023434265.1 Pseudomonadota bacterium | reverse complement strand
GCGCCGGCATCGCGATGTGCGGCATGATCGGCGCCGGCATCGGCGTCGGCAACATCTTCGGCCAGTTCCTGGCGGGCGCCCTGCGCAACCCGTCGGCCGCCGGCTCGCAGATCGGCAACCTGTTCGTCGGCGCCGCCCTGGCCGAAGCCCTGGGCATCCTGGCCTTCGTCATGGGCATCCTGATCTGGATTTCGTGATCGGCCTTGCGGCGGCGCGGCATGTCCGCGCCGCCGGCTGACGCTTCTCCAGTTCCACGACCAGGCGACCGATGACCGCTCAAGCCCAACCCGTCATGCCCGAAGACGCGACCCATCCGGTCGCGGTCGCGGACACGCACGCCACGACCGAAGCCGCCCACGGCGGCGAACACGAGTCCGGCGGCCTGCCCCAGTTCGAGTTCCAGCACTGGTTCGGCCAGATCGTCTATCTGGTCTTCCTGTTCGTCGTTCTCTACTTCCTGATCGCCCGCGTCTTCGCCCCGCGCATGCGCCGGGTGTTCGACGAGCGCGCCTCGACCATCTCGACGGCGATCGAAACCGCCCGTCAGGTTCAGGCCGAGGCCGCCGGCCAGGCCGAGGCCGCCAAGCGTGAAGTCGAGGAGGCCCGCGCCGCCTCGCGCGCCACGGCCGCCGCCGCCAAGGCGCGGGTGACCGACGAAGCCAACGCCCGCGCCGCCGCGGAAGAGGCGACCGTTTCGGCCCGCATCGCCGACGCCGAGGCCGCCATCGGCCGCACGCGGGACGCCGCCATGGCCAACGTCGGCTCGATCGCCGCCGAGACCGCTTCGGCCATGGTCGAACGCCTCACCGGCAAGGCGCCCGCCGCCGCTGAAACCGCCGCCGCTGTGAAGGGCGCCGCCTGATGGAATTCTTCAACCCGCACCTCTACGACCTGTCGAACCCCGAGCTCTGGGTCGCCATCGGCCTGATCGCCTTCTTCGTCATCGTCGTCATCGCCGGCGTGCCGAAGCTGGTTGGCGGGGCGCTCGACGCCAAGGCCGCGAAGATTCAGTCCGAACTCGACGAGGCCGCGCGGCTGCGCGCCGAGGCCGAGGCCCTGCTGGCCCAGATCCGTCAGGAGAAGGCCGAGGCCGAGGCCCAGGCGGCCGAGATGCTGAAGGCCGCCGAGGCCGACGCCCGCCGCCTCGAGGCCGAATCGAAGGTGAAGCTGGAAGAGACCCTGGCCCGTCGCCAGCAGCTGGCCGAGCGTCGCATCGCCTCGGCCGAGGCCCAGGCGACCGCCGAGGTCAAGGCCGCCGCCGCCGATCTGGCCGCGAAGGCGGCCGAGCAAATCCTGACCGCCCGTCTGGCCGGCCAGAAGAGCGATCCGCAGCTCGACGCGGCCATCGCCCAGCTCGGCTCGCGCCTCAACTAGGCCGCCGCGAAGCCGGAAAGATCAGGCCCCGTCGGTCGCCCGGCGGGGCCTTTTCCGTTCAGTGCGCCGGCGCCCCGTGGACCACGTCGTGGCCCCGCCGCCGCTCGCGCTCGACCAGCCGCGCATAGACGTTGCCGAGCACGATGCCGTAGACGGCGTGGGTGACGATCATCCAGGCGAAGGTGCCGAAGCCGGCCAGGATGAAGAACACCCCCACCGGCCGCTCGCCGACCACCCCGGCCAGCGGCGCCACGGTCAGGCCCATCAGCACGAAGGCCCCGACCGCGAACAGGATGCCCTTGGTCTCCGGCGTGTCGGTCGGCAGCTTCGGACAGATCACCCCGAACAGCGGGCCGAGCACCACCGTGCCGACGAGGAAATGGGCGATCCACCCCACCGCCATGGTGTCGGGCGTCTGCAGCATGACCGAAAGCAGACGCGGGAAACTCACCGCCCAGGGTCCGAAGACGAGGTTGGCCACCTCGAGGATCGAGACCGCGATCGTGGCCGCGAGACCGGCGACCAGACCCTTTTGTACGCGTGACATCATGACCGCTAGCGCCTCCCAAACGCATGTTCTGGTTCTGATTACGCGAACCAAAGCATACGCCTCTGGCGGGAGGCGGCGTTCACATCCCCGTGCTTCGCAGGTGCGAAGCTATTCGGCGGCGATGTTCGAGCCTTCCGGCGCGGTCCAGCGCAGCACCGGCTGACGGGCCGCGCGCGTCTCGTCCAGCCGCCGCAGGGGCGCATGGAAAGGCGCGCCCTTGAACCGCTCGACGTCCCCGGCCTTCGCCGCCTTGGCCAGGGCCCGCATGGCCTCGATGAAGCGGTCCAGCTCCTGCTTGGACTCCGTCTCCGTCGGCTCGATCAGCATGGCCCCGTGGACGACCAGCGGGAAATACATGGTCATCGGGTGGAAACCCTCGTCGATCATCGCCTTGGCGAAGTCGAGCGTGGTCACCTCCGTGCCCTTCAGCCATTCGTCGTCGAACAGGGCCTCGTGCATGCACGGCCCCTCGGGGAAGGCCGGGCTCATCAGGTCCTGCAGCCGGGCCTTGATGTAGTTGGCGTTCAGCACCGCGTCCTCGGCCACCTGCCGCAGGCCGTCGGAGCCGTGGCTCATCATGTAGCTGAGCGCCCGCACATACATGCCCATCTGGCCCTGGAAGGCGCACAGCCGGCCGAAAGCGTGCTCGGCCTCGCCCTCGGCGAACTCGACCAGCTTGAAGCCATCGGCGCCTGAGACCACCCACGGGGCCGGGGCGAAGGCGGCCAGGGCCTCCGACAGCACCACCGGGCCCGCGCCCGGTCCGCCGCCGCCGTGCGGCGTCGAGAAGGTCTTGTGCAGGTTGATGTGCATGGCGTCGACGCCCAGGTCGCCCGGCCGCACCCGCCCGACGATGGCGTTGAAGTTCGCCCCGTCGCAGTAGAAGTACGCCCCGGCCTCGTGCGTCAGCCGGCTGATCTCCAGGATGTCGCGCTCGAACAGGCCGCAGGTGTTCGGATTGGTCACCATGATGGCGGCCACGTCGTCGCCCAGCTTGGCCTCGAGGTCCTTGATGTCGACCCGGCCGTCGTCGGTCTGGGCGATCTCCACCACCTGGTAGCCGACGAAGGCGGCCGTGGCCGGGTTGGTGCCGTGGGCGCTGGTCGGCACCAGCACCTTGTTGCGCGGGTTCTCGGACCGCAACCCCTGTCCGGCCGCGCGGTGGGCGGCGCGGATGGCCATCAGGCCGCACAGCTCGCCATGGGCCCCGGCCTTGGGCGACAGGGCCACCGCCGGCATGCCGGTCAGGGTCTTCAGCCAGTGGGCCAGGCTGTCCATCAGCTCCAGCGCCCCCTGCACCGTCGACTGCGGCTGCAGCGGATGGATGTCCGAGAAGCCCGGCAGGCGCGCCATCTTCTCGTTCAGGCGCGGGTTGTGCTTCATCGTGCACGAGCCCAGCGGATAGATGGCCAGGTCGATGGCGTGGTTCTTCTGGCTCAGCCGCACGTAGTGGCGCATGGCCTCCGGCTCCGACAGGCCGGGCAGGCCGATCGGATCGCGCCGCACCAGGTCGCCCAGATCCGACCCGTCCGCCTTCGGCTCCGGCAGGTCGACGCCGGTCTTGCCCCAGCCGTCGCTCTCGAAGATCAGGTGCTCGTCCTGCAGCAGGCCGCGTCCGCCGGTCAGGGTCGGGTGCTTGTAGTCGTGGTCCACGGCGTTGGGCGTGGTCGGGCGGCCGACGGTGTTCATGGTGCTCATTACAGAACCTCCGCCAGGGCGGACTTCAGGGCTGCGATGTCCGCGTCCGTGGTGATCTCGGTGGCGGCGACCAGCAGGACGTCGTCCATGCCCGCCGCGGGAGCCAGGCGGCCGTAGGGCACGCCGGCGAGGATGCGCTTCTCCGCAAGCCGCTCGACCACTTCGGCTGCCGGCTTCGGCAGGCGCACGGCGAACTCGTTGAAGAAGCGCGGGGTCAGCACCTCGACGCCCGGAATGGCGGCCAGGGCGTCGCGGGTCTTCACCGCCGCCTCGTGGTTCAGCAGGGCCAGCCGGCGCAGGCCGGTCTCGCCCAGCAGGCTCATGTGGATGGTGAAGGCCAGGGTGCACAGGCCCGAGTTGGTGCAGATGTTCGAGGTCGCCTTGTCCCGCCGGATGTGCTGCTCGCGCGTCGACAGGGTCAGGACGAAGCCGCGCTCGCCGTCGGCGTCCACGGTCTCGCCGGTCAGGCGGCCAGGCATCTGGCGGATCAGCTTCTCGCGCGTGGCGAACAGGCCGACATAGGGGCCGCCGAAGTTCAGGGCGTTGCCGATCGACTGGCCCTCGGCGGCGACGATGTCGGCCCCCATCTCGCCCGGCGACTTCAGCAGGCCCATCGACACGGCCTCGGTGACCACGACGATCAGCAGGGCCCCGGCGGCGTGGGCCGCCTTGGCGATCCTGCTCACGTCGGTGGCGGTGCCGAACACGTTCGGGGTCTGGACGACGACGCAGGCGGTGTCCGGCCCGATCTGGCCGATGACGTCGGCCTCCGCGTCCACCGCGGCCGGCAGCACCTGGGTCTCGACCCCGACGGCGTGCACCACCGTCTCGGTGGCGGCGACATAGTGGGGATGCACCCCGCCCGAGATCACCGCCTTGTTGCGGCGGGTGACCCGGGTGGCCATCAGCACGCCCTCGGCCATGGCGGTCGAGCCGTCATAGAGCGAGGCGTTGGCCACCGGCATGCCGGTCAGGTTCGCGACCTGGGTCTGGAACTCGTACAGGTACTGCAGCGTGCCCTGGGCGATTTCCGGCTGATAGGGGGTGTAGCTGGTCAGGAACTCCGACCGCTGGATGACGTGGTCGACCGTGGCCGGCACGTGGTGCTTGTAGGCCCCCGCGCCGCAGAAGAAGGGCACGGCGCCGGCGGCGACGTTCCTCCCCGCCATGGCCCCGAGCGTGCGCTCGACCTCCAGCTCCCCCGCCACGCGCGGCAGGTCGACGAAGCCCTCGCGGCGGGCCGCCTCGGGCACGTCCACGAACAGGTCGTCGATCGACTTGGCCCCGATCGCCGCCAGCATGGCGGATCGGTCGTCGGGCGTCAGGGGCAGGTAGCGCATGGCGGGGAGGATCCGTGCGAGGAGCTTAGAGCGTGGTCAGGTACTGGTCGTAGGCGGCGCGATCCATCAGCTCGTCGAGCTGCGAGGCGTCCGACACGCGGATCTTCGCGAACCAGCCGTCGCCTTCCGGATCGGCGTTGACCGTTTCCGGGGCCGACGCCAGGGCGGCGTTGCCCTCGATCACCTCGCCCGAGACCGGGGCGTAGACGTCCGAGGCCGCCTTGACGCTCTCGACGACGGCGAAGCTGTCGCCCTTCGACACCGACTTGCCGGCTTCCGGGGTCTCGACGAACACCACGTCGCCCAGAGCCTCGGCGGCGTGCTTCGAGATGCCCACGACGGCGACGTCGCCCTCGAGGCGAACCCACTCGTGATCCTTGGTGAACTTCATCTGGTCTCTCCTCGTCATCCTCCGGCTCGAGCGGAGGATCAGGCCTTGGGTTTGCGATAGTAGCGGGACGCGACGAACGGCGTGGCGACCACCTCGGCGGCGGCGGCCTTGCCGCGAACGATGACCTTCAGCTCCGCGCCCAGCGCGGACAGGGCGGGCGGGACGTAGCCCATGGCGATGTTCTTGCCGAGCGTCGGCGACGGACCGCCCGAGGTCACCTTGCCGACCACGTTTCCGTCGGCGTCGGCGATCTCGGCGCCTTCGCGGGCCGGGGCGCCTTCCTTGACGTGCAGGCCGACGCGGACGCGCGCCGGGCCGTCGGCCAGCGCCTTGAGGATGCGGTCGGCGCCCGGGAAGTCGGCGCGCTCCTTGCGCGACTTCGACAGGGCGAAGGTCAGGGCCGCCTCGACGGGGTCAGTACCGGCGTCGATGTCGTGGCCGTGCAGCGGCAGGCCGGCTTCGAGCCGCAGGCTGTCGCGGGCGCCCAGGCCGATCGGCTTCACCCGCGCGTCGGAGAGCAGCAGGTTCCAGACGCGCTCCGCCTCGGCGGCGGGGACGGAGATCTCGTAGCCGTCCTCGCCGGTGTAGCCCGAGCGGGAGACGAAGCAGTCGACGCCGAACAGCATCAGCCGGGCGCAGTCCATGAAGCCCATCTCGGCCAGCACCGGCTCGTGCGCGGCCATGACCTCCGCGGCCTCGGGGCCCTGGATGGCGAGCAGGGCGCGGTCGTCGAGGATGGTCAGGGTCACATCGCCCGAGAGGTTGGCCTGCAGATGGGCGAAGTCGGCGTCCTTGTTGCCGGCGTTGACCACGACATAGAGGCCGTCGTGGTCCGGCTTGCCGGCCATCAGGTCGTCCATGATGCCGCCCTCGTCGTTCAGCAGCAGGCTGTACTTCTGCTTGCCGGCCTTGAGGATCGCGTAGTCGCCGGGAACGAAGCGTTCGAACCAGCTGACGGCGTCGGCGCCGGTGATCTTGCACTGGCCCATGTGGGAGACGTCGAACAGGCCGGCGTGCTCGCGGGTCCAGCGGTGCTCGGCCAGCACGCCCTCGTACTGCACCGGCATGTCGTAGCCGCCGAACCCGACCATGCGGGCGCCGAGCGCGCGGTGCGCGGCGTTGAGGGGCGTGGTCTTCAGGGCGGGATCGGTCATGGGCGCCTCTCGCGGTCGCGTGTTGTGGCGGGAGCTCCGCCGTCCTCGCGCCCCCGCTGTCCTGAAGCCTGAGAGATTCCGCCCCGGACCCGATCCGGGGCTTGCTCCGTCGGCGCGCTCCGGAGAGCGACTTTCCAGCGTCCGTATGCTTCGCGGTCCGTTTGCCTGAGCGTTTCCGGGGCGGTTGCGCCTTCGGCTCCGGGTCCGCCGGAACGGCCCCGATCTCTCCCGCGAGAGCGCCGCGACCTAGGCCCCGACTCCGCCTCCAAGTCAAGCGGGGCGGCGGGTCCGAGGGACGGGAAGGCCGGGCCGTCCGGAAGCACCGGATGCCGCTACTCCCCGACAATGGGTCGGGAGGACCGGACGGCGGCTCGGCGCTTCACCGGGTCAAGGCACGTGGGCCGGGGCCCGGGTCCATCCCGCAGGCGTCAGTCTTCATCCGTGTCCCGCCCGAGCGACGGTTCAGGCGGGTCTGGACGGCCCCGTCGCGCCGACCAGGGCAAGCAGGCGCTCCGCGGCCAGCCCGGCGCCGTCGGGCCGGACCCTCCCGGCGAGTTGCACGGCGCGGGCGCGGGTGGCGACCGACAGCGCGCTCGCGAGGGCGGCGGAGAGCGACCCGACCGTCGGCGTGGAGCCGTCATGGGCCAGGCCGACGTCCAGCGCCGCCATGCGTCGCGCCCAGTAGGGCTGATCGGCGAGCTGCGGGACGACCACCTGGGGCGCCCCGGCGCGGGCGGCGGCCGTGGTCGTGCCCGCCCCACCGTGGTGGACGACCGCGGCGACGCGGGGGAACAGGGCCTGCTGGTTGACGTCGCCGACGGCGAAGACGTCGTCGCGCGCGTCGACCGGGGCCAGGCCGGCCCAGCCGGAGGCGAGGATCACGCGACGCCGATGGCCGCGCGCCGCCTCGATGGCGACCCCGGCCGCGTCGCCCGCGCCCGCCAGGGCCATGCTGCCGAAGCCCACGTAGACCGGGGGCTCGCCGGCGCCGAGGAAGGCCTCCAGGCCCTGCGGCAGCGGACGGTCGTCAGGCAGTATCCACGCCCCGGTCTGCACGACGTCGAGGTCTTCGGTCGGAGTCCACGGGCCCAGCATCGGGTCCGCGGCGAGCCACGGGCAGCGGGTGAAGACGTGATCCCGGACGTGGTCGAACACCGGCAGGCCCAGCGACGCCCGCAGGCCGTTCACGGCCGCGCCGAACAGCGCGTCCATCGCCTCATCGTTACGCGCCCAGAGAGTCTGGTTATCTGCCTCGCCGGCCGGGAGCGGATGGCCCGGATACGCCAGCGGCGGATGATGGGGCGACGGCAGGATGATGGGACAGAAGGCCGTCCAGACGTAGGGGAGGCCGCGCGTCTCCGCGACCGCCTGGGCGGCGGCGATGGACGGGAAGAGGCCGGTGGCGACGATGGCGTCGCAGCCTTCGACGGCGGCGGCGATCGCCTCATGCTGGCGCGCGGCCATCTCGCCCGCCGCCCGCGGCAGGTCCCATCCGGCTCCCCGCGCCAGCTCGATCCAGGGCCGCACCGGCATGAAGGCCGGGGCGAAAGGGACCCCGGCCCGGTCCAGCAGCCGCAAGAATTCGGGGTCGGCGGGGGCGCAGACCACCGCCTCTGCGCCGCGCGCTCGCAATGCCACCGCCAAGGCCGCCATCGGCTCGACATCGCCCCGCGATCCATAGGTCGACAACAGCACGCGCATCCGGCCCTCCCTGGCTGTGAGGGCTCCGCAGACTGCGCATATTTCGCCGTCCGACAATTCTTGAACGAAACTGTTTCGTGCCCAGATCAGTGCGGGCCGGGAACGGGGGCGGCGTCAGACGGCCGCCCAGGCGTCCACCTCCGCCACCCGCGCCGCCTTCTCCACCTCGCCCAGGAACGCCCCCTCGAAGCTGTTCCGCGCCAGCCGGGTCACCTGCTCCCGCGTCAGCCCCACCGCCTCCGCCAGCCGGCGGTAGTTGTCGTTCACATAGCCGCCGAAATAGGCCGGGTCGTCCGAGTTGAGGGTGACATGCAGCCCCCGGCGCAGCATCTCCGGGACCGGGTGGTCCTTCAGGTCCTTCACCACGCAGAGCTTCAGGTTCGACAGCGGGCACACCGTCAGCGTCATCTGCGACGCCGCCAGCCGCTCGATCAGGGCCTCGTCCTCCATCGACCGGTTGCCGTGGTCCATGCGGTCGATGTGCAGCAGGTCCAGCGCCTCGCGCACGTATTCCGGCGGCCCTTCCTCGCCGGCGTGGGCGCACAGCTTGAGCCCCATCTGGCGGGCGCGGGCGAAGACGCGCTCGAACTTGGACGGCGGGTGGCCGACCTCGGAGGAGTCGAGGCCGACGCCGACGATCCGGTCCAGCCACGGTTCGGCCTGGTGCAAGGTATCGAAGGCGGCGTGCTCGTCGAGATGGCGCAGGAAGCAGAGGATAAGTCTGGAGCTGACGCCGAGCTCGCGCTCGGCCCGCGCCATGCCCGCCAGCAGGCCCTCGGCGACGACGCCGAAGGGGATGCCGCGGTCGGTGTGGGTCTGGGGATCGAAGAAGATCTCGGCGTGACGCACGTTGTCGGCGGCGGCCCGGCGGAAATAGGCCACCGCCAGGTCGTGGAAGTCTTCCTCGGTCTGCAGGACGTTGGCCCCGGCGTAGTAGATGTCGAGGAAGTCCTGGAGGTTGGAGAAGTCGTACGCCGCCCGCACCGCCTCGACGCTGTCGAACGGGATGTCGACCCTGTTGCGTCGCGCCAGCTCGAACATCAGTTCGGGCTCGAGCGAGCCCTCGATGTGCAGGTGAAGCTCGGCCTTGGGCAGGCCGGCGATGTAGGCGTCAAGGGACATGGACGGGTCTCCGGTCGGGGGCGGGGGCAGGGGCGGCTCGCAAGGCGGCGACCACCCCGGCGGTCAGGCGGCGGTTGGCGGCGATCAGCAGGTCAGGGGCGGTGCGCAGGTCCGCGCCGAGCCACAGGCGCAACTGGCCGGTGAAGGCGCCCGCGAGGAAGGCCGCGGCCTGACGACGGTCCTCGGCCGAGGCCCCGGCCGCGACGGCCCCGAGGTTGGCCTCGGCGATCCGGCGCAGGCGCCGCTCGCCGGCCGCGAGCATGACCTCCATCGCCCGTGATCGGCCGGCGCGGCGCGCGAAGGTCAGATTGCCGGCGATGTGGTGCGTGACATGCGCGACGGGCAGGATGTCGGCGGCCATACCCTCGTGCCGGGCGAGGGCGTCGCAGATGTCGATCATCCCCGTGAAGGACCGCCCGAGGAAGTCGTCGCGGTCCTCGAAATGGGCATAGAAGGTCGAGCGGCCGACGCCGGCGGTGCGGACCAGTTCGCCGACGCGGATGGAGTCGAGATCCCGCGACTGTCCGAGCCGCATCAGGGCGTGGGCGAGGCGGCCGCGCGTACGGGCGACGCGCTGGTCCATTCCCTCGCGGCCTGGACGACTTCGGGCCGGACTGTTTCCGGACATTCCCCGCCTCCGTGTCCCGCAACGCCGGAGGCGCGCGGCCGACGACTGGTTTTCCCCCCGATCCGCGCCCACGACAAGCGGCGCGTCATCGGGAGGATCGCATATGCGGAACAACGCCGGATCCGGGGCCCTCATCGTCGGCTGGGTCATCTACATCGGCCTGATGGCGGTGCATCCGACGCACCTCGGCGGCCCGGCGCTGGGGCATGTGACACTGAACGACGCGGTCCACTGGTCCGCGTTGCTCAATCTGCCGCTGCTCGCCTTCGGCTATGTCGAGATGGCTCGCGGGCTCGGCTGGCGTCCACTGCCGCTGCTGGGGTTGTGCGCGACCCTGTTCAGCCTGTTCGCCGGTCTGGTCGCCGGGACCCTGAACGGCCTGGTGATGCCGGAGGTGCTGGATCCGTCGCGCGTCGCGGAGATCGGGCCGGCCGGCGTCGACGCCCTGCGTCGCCTGGTGTGGTGGACCAACCAGGGCTTTTCCAGCATCCACTACGCCCTCGCCGCCGTCGGCATGGCGCTGTTCGGCCTCGCCTGGCTGAGGCGCCCCGGCGGGCGGGCCGTGGGGGTCGCCGGCGTGGCCGCCGCCGCGGGCTTCCTCGCCTGGCTGGCGAGCGGCCTGTGGCGGCCAGACGTACACGGCGCCCTGGCCGTCGTCGTCGTCCTCGGGGCCTGGTCGATCAGCGCCGCCTTCGTCCTGCGCGGACGTGCCGAGGCGGAGGCGGGCTGAGCCGCTACATCCGCTCCGGCGTCTCGATCCCCAGCAGGTCGAGCGCGATGATCAGCTGCTCCAGCGTCGCCTTCGCCAGCGCCAGGCGCGAGCCCCGCGCCGCCGCGTCCGGCGCCGCCAGCACCGGGCAGGCGGCATAGAATTTCGAGAAGCTCTGGGCCAGTCGGTAGGCGTGTTCGGCGACGACGTGCGGCATGCGCTTGTCGTAGGCCTCGGCCGCCGCCTGCGAGAAGGCGTCCAGCGTCAGGGCGAGGTCGCGCTCGGCCGGTTCTCCGACCGCGATCGCGCCCGGCTCGGCGCCCTGTTCCGCCGCCTTGCGCAGCAGGGATTTGATGCGCACCGCCTGGTACAGCAGATAGGGCCCGGTCTTGCCCTCGAAGCTCATGAAGCGGTCGAGGTCGAAGATGTAGCTGGTCGTCCGGCTGTTCGACAGGTCGGCGAACTTCAGCGCCGCCACCGCCACCTTGTGGGCGATGTCCTCGAACTCCGCCTCGGGCAGGTCCTCGCCCAGCTTCGCCTCGTGCAGGCGCTCGCGCGCCTTGTCCTTCGCCATGGTGATCAGGTCGTGCAGCTTCAGCACGCCGCCGGCGCGGGTCTTGAAGGGCTTGCCGTCCGGACCGTTCATGGTGCCGAAGCCGAGATGCTCCAGCGAGCCTTCGGCGGCGTAGCCGGCCAGGTAGCTGGCCCGGAACACCTGCTCGAAATGCTCCGCCTGCCGCTCGTCGACGACGTAGAGGATCAGGTCGGGGTCGAGGCTCTTCCGCCGGTCGAGGATCGTCGCCAGGTCGGTCGTGCCGTACATGGCTGACCCTTCCGACGAGATGACCAGCAGCGGCGGCGGGCTCGGCGCCTCGATCACCGAGCCGTCGGCCAGCTTCTTCTTGCGCGTCTCGCCGGCGCGGGCGACATGCACCACCCGCGCACCCTCGTCCTCGACCAGCAGACCGGTTGATTCGAGGTGGGCGATCATCTCGGGCATCAGCGGATCGGCGTCGGACTCGCCGTTCCACAGGTCGAAGGTCACGCCCAGCGCCGCGAACTCGCGCTGCAAGCCCTGCATCGACACGTCGTGCATGTGCCGCCAGAGGGCGCGGTAGCCGGGACGGCCGGCCTGCAGCTCGGCGGTGGCCTTGCGGGCGCGGTCGCGGAAGGCGGGATCTTCCTTGGCCCGGGCCGCCGCCGCCGGATAGAGGCGCTCGAGATCGTCGAGGCTCACCGGGCTGTCGCCCGGGAAGGGGCCGTCGCCCTCGACGAGGAAGGCGTCCGCCTTGCCCTCTTCGGCGCAGGCCACGATCAGCAGCCCCATCTGGAAGCCCCAGTCGCCGAAGTGGGCGTCGCCCCATACCGTGTCGCCGCGGAAGCGGAACAGGCGCTTCAGGCTTTCGCCGATGATCGAGGAGCGCAGGTGGCCGACGTGCATGGGCTTGGCCACGTTCGGGCCGGCGTAGTCGATGACCACCTTGCGCGGCACTACGACCCTGGCCGCGCCGGCGTGCGATGCGTCGGCGGCGACCTCGGCGGCGCGGGCGGCCAGCGCCGCGTCGGCGACCTTGAGGTTGATGAAGCCGGGCCCGGCCACCTCGACCGAGGCGAGGCGCGGGTCGCCCGTCAGCCGGGCGGCGACCTTCGCCGCCAGCTCGCGCGGATTCTGCTTCAGGGCCTTGGCGGCCGCGAGCGCTCCGTTGGACTGGAAGTCGGCGAGGTCGGGACGGTCCGACGCGGTCACCCGCGCCAGCTTCGCGTCCACGCCTTCGGCGGCGAAGGCGGCCCCGACCGCTTCGCCCAGTTCGGTCCTGAGATCGGTCATCAGTCGGCCTGCACGCCCGCGTCGATGCGGAAGCGGCTGCCGGAGCGGTTGAACTCGGCCATCTCGGGCGTCACGTCGAAGCCGACGAGGATCTCGAAATTGTCGCCGCTGATGGTGTCGTTGGCGCGCGGGATGACGATGGTCTGGTCCTGGGTCACGCTGGCGACGCGCTCGCCCGGCTCGAAGGTCACGGGCAGGTCGAAATAGGTCTTGTCCAGCACCGCCCGGTTCCGCTCGGTGACGGCGATCCAGTAGCGGTAGGTGCGGCCCTGGCCCTCGGCCTGCGGGCCGCGGCCGAGGTGGAACAGCACCCGGGTCTGGACGGTGATCGGCTCGTCGCCCCCGTAGGCGCAGTCGGAGGTCAGGCCCTCGATCTCGCCGGTGTAGCCGACGTTGGCCGCGGCCACGCGGTCCCCGCTCAGCTCGACGTAGCGGGCGGCGTCGTAGAGAATCTTCACATAGGGGCAGGGGCCGGCGGCGGCGCGGCGGCGCAGCGGGGCGATGCGCGGACGGCGGGCGCGGCGCTCCTGGATTTCGGTTTCGGCGGACTGGCCCTGGCCGGGCTGCTGCGGACGCACCTGCGCCTCCACCGCGGACGGCGCGACCGCCGTCGACAGGGTGGCGACCGCGAGGGCCGAGGCGAGGGAAACCATCAGGACGCGACGCATCGAATGCTCTTCCAGGCAAGAGGAGGCGGCGACAGCCCGACGCCGCCGGCACGCTCGCCGCTGATAGCGGCTAAACCGAGGCGCGGCAAACCCGCGCGCGCCGAATGGACGGTGGCGAGGCCGGGAGCGAACGACTAGGTTCCGGCCATGACCCTTCACCAGCCGATCCGACCGGCCGACAAGCCGCCGCTCACCGTGCGGCTGGCCACCCCGCGCGGCTTCTGCGCCGGGGTCGACCGGGCCATCCAGATCGTCGAGCGGGCCATCGAGAAGTACGGTGCGCCGGTCTATGTGCGCCACGAGATCGTGCACAACCGGCACGTGGTCGAACGGCTCAAGGCCATGGGGGCGGTGTTCGTGCGCGAGCTGGACGACTGCCCCGACGACCGGCCGGTGGTGTTCTCGGCCCACGGCGTGCCGAAGTCGGTGCCGGAAGGCGCCCGGGCCCGCGACATGCTGTTCCTCGACGCCACCTGCCCGCTGGTCTCGAAGGTCCACGTCGAGGCCGAGCGCCACCATGCCGCCGGCCGCCACATCGTCCTGATCGGCCACGCCGGCCACCCGGAAGTGATCGGCACCATGGGCCAGCTGCCGGCCGGGGCCATCAGCCTGGTCGAGACGGTCGAGGACGCCGAGGCCTTCCAGCGTCCCGGCGACGCGCCCCTGGCCTACGCCACCCAGACCACCCTGTCGGTCGACGACACCGCCGAGATCCTCGCCGTGCTCAAGCGGCGCTTCCCCGAGCTGCCGGACCCCCACAAGGAAGACATCTGCTACGCCACGACCAACCGGCAGGAGGCGGTGAAGACGCTTGGCCAGGGTTGCGAACTGGTGCTGGTGCTGGGGTCGAAGAACTCGTCCAACTCGGCCAGGCTGGTCGAGGTGGCGATGCGCGCCGGCGCCCGCGACGCGCGCCTGATCGACGACGCCAGCCATGTGGACTGGAGCTGGTTCGACGGGGTGTCGACGCTCGGCATAACCGCGGGAGCCTCGGCTCCCGAGCAGCTGATCGAGCAACTGATCGACGCCGTTCGCGCGCGTTTCGACGTCCGGCTGGTCGAGGACGACGGCGCCCGCGAGACGGTGACCTTCAAGCTGCCGCGGCTGCTGACCGCCTGAGCCGTGAACTGGTCAGGCCGCGCCGTTTGCGGTATCTGTGAAGGCGGAGAACGCTCATGAACGCGCCCCGCCCCAAGGCCCTGTTCGAGAAGATTTGCGCCCTTCCTGACGAGCGGATCGCCGAAATCGAGGACTTCGTCGACTTCATCGCGACGCGCGAGCGTGACATGGCGTTGACGCGGGCGGCGGCCTCGACCTCGGCCCCCGCCTTCTCCGAGGTCTGGGACGACCCCGAAAACGACGTCTACGATGCGCTTTGAGTTCGGCGACGTCGTCCTCGTCCCGTTCCCGTTCACGGACCAGTCCGCCTCCAAGAAGCGCCCCGCCGTGGTGGTCAGTGGCCGCGCTTACTGCGCTGCGCGGGCTGATGCGGTGCTGATGGCGATCACTAGCCAGCTCCGCCCTTCCGCGACTTTTGGAGATCTCTGGCTACGGGACTGGCAGCCGGCGGGACTGCTCAAGCCCTAGGCCGTCAAACCGGTCTTTGCGACGATCCACCAGAGCCTGATCCTCCGACGGCTGGGCGTGCTTTCAGATAGCGATCTGAGCGCTCTGCGGCAGCTGATCGGGCGAGTCCTCGCCTGACCGTGAGATGCGCTTGCGCAAGCGGAGCCTTTGCCATTCGCTGGCGTTAACCGTTCGACCAGACCAGGAGCCCGCCCATGCGTCGACTGACCTCCGCCTGCGCCGTCCTCACCAGCCTCGCCCTCGCGGCCGCCTGCACCGAGGAAGCCGCCACGCCGCCCGAGGCCGTGCCGCCGTCGCCCGCCCCGACCGCCCCCGCGACGCCGCCGGTCAGCTACGCCTGCGAGAGCGGGCAGTCGATCACCGTGGCCTATCCGGACACCTCGACGGCGCGGCTGAGCTACCGCGGGCAGGAGTACGTGCTGCGCACGGCGCAGTCGGCCTCGGGCGCCCGCTACGTCGGGTCCGGCGTCGAGTGGTGGACGGCCAACCGCGACGGCATGGAGAGCGCCACCCTCAGCCGGCTGGGGCCCAACGAGGACGTCGGCACGGCGGTGCTCGAGCGCTGCAGCCGCCCGTCGTCGGGTCCGGTCCCGACCGGGCCGGCGCCGGTC
>JAEYTA010000046.1 GCA_023434265.1 Pseudomonadota bacterium | reverse complement strand
GGAGCACCGGGGCGGTGGCCGCCGGCTCGGCGAGGGCCGGCGCGTCGCGCCCGTCGCCCATCAGCATCATCGCCGCGGCGCCGCCCAGCACCAGCACGCCGACCGGCGCGAGGATCATCCAGCTGCGCACGCCGCTGCGGCGCGCCTTGCGGCTCTTGCCGCGGGCGTAGACGGGGACATAGGGCTCCTCGGCGTGGGCGGCCGGGGCCTCGATGTAGGGCCGGGCTCCCAGCGGGTCGCCGTAGGGACGGGCGTGGTCGTCGGTATAGGTGAGGGTCATGGTCAACTTCCTCCGGATTGTCGGAGGACCGGAACCGCCCGCGCCGACCACGGTTCCGCGAAATCACGGAAAGCCCTGAAGAAACACCGTTGCCGCCACAGCTGGGGCCCAATCCGCGCCGGTTGGCGGCGGCTGTGCGGCGGCGCGGCGGCGGCGAAGCTGACCTCGCGTCACCGCCGCATCGGCGCCACGCCCCGCCGCAAAGCGTGCTTAACCGGCCGCGAGATTCCCCCGCCGGTTGACCGGGGGGACCCGCTTGTTCATCACCAAGGGCGGCGGCGTTCAGACACGGAGTGACGTGGACATGGGTCTGGTGGCGAACATCCGGCGCGATCTGCGCTTCGTGAAGGGCCTGCGCCGCCTGCTCAACCGCATCAAGCCGATCGAACTCGACAGCCCGGTGCTCGTCTGTGACGACTGGGAAGAAGCGGTCGATCGCTTTCCCGACCATATCGCCATCGAGGACGACCGCCGGGCCATCAGCTATCGCGAACTGGACGCCATGGCCAACCGCTTCGGCCACTGGGCGGTCAGCCGGCGACTGAAGCGCGGCGACACCGTCGCCCTGGTGATGCTGAACCGGGCCGAATACATCGCCGCCTGGATGGGCTTCGCCAAGGTCGGGGTCGGCGCGGCCCTGATCAACACCAACCTGTCCGGCCACGCCCTGGCCCACTGCCTGAGCATCTCCAACGCCTCCCAGGTCGTCACCGACGAGGACTGCTGGAAGAAGGTCGAGGAGGCGCGGCCGCTGGTCGGGCGCAACATGATGCTGTGGGTGCTCGGTCTCGCCGACGCCGACGAGGCCGACGAACGCCGCGGCCTCGACAAGCCGGTGCGCGGCGGCTCCTCGGTGCGCCCCGCCCGCTCGGCCCGCGCCGGCCTGACCAACCGCGACACGGCCCTGTTCATCTACACCTCGGGCACCACCGGCCTGCCCAAGGCGGCCAAGATCACCCATGCCCGCGCGCGCACCTACATGCGCGCCTTCGCCGGGGCCACGGCGGCGACGGAGAAGGACGTGACCTACAACGTCCTGCCGCTCTACCACTCGACCGGCGGCCTCGTCGGCATCGGCCCGGCCTTGCTCAACGGCGGCAGGCTGATTCTGCGCAAGCGCTTCTCTGCGACCAATTTCTGGCCCGACGTGAAGGCTACCGGCGCCACCCTTTTCGTCTACATCGGCGAGCTGTGCCGCTATCTGGTCAACTGCCCCGAGCACGCCGACGAGCGCGCCCACAAGCTGCGGCTGGCCTTCGGCAACGGCCTGCGGCCCGACGTCTGGGCCGACTTCCAGAAGCGCTTCGCCATTCCCGACATCCTCGAGTTCTACGGCTCGACCGAGGGCAACGTCTCCCTCTTCAACTTCGACGGCAAGCCGGGAGCCATCGGCCGCGCGCCGGGGTTCCTCAAGAAGCAGATCAACTTCCGCCTGGTGCGCTTCGACCTCGACACCGAGCTGCCGGCGCGCGGCCCCGACGGCCTGTGCCAGCTGGCCCGGCCCGGCGAGGTCGGCGAGGCCATCGGCCAGATCGGCGACGACACCCGCCACGCCTTTTCGGGCTACGCCGACCGCGCCGAGTCCGAAAAGAAAATCCTGCGCGACGTCTTCGTCCGCGGCGACCGGTGGTTCCGCACCGGCGACCTGATGAAGCAGGATTCCGAGGGCTACATCTATTTCATCGATCGCATCGGCGACACCTTCCGCTGGAAGGGCGAAAACGTCTCCACCGCCGAGGTCGAGCAGCGGCTGGCCGACGCCCCGGGAGTCAAGGAGGTCGTCGCCTACGGCGTCCCCGTGCCCGGCCAGGACGGCAAGGCCGGCATGGTCGCCCTCGTGGTCGACGGCAAGTTCGGGGCCCGCGCCTTCGCCGACTGGGTCGACCAGGAGCTGCCGGTCTACGCCCGCCCGGTGTTCGTGCGCCTGATCAAGGCGGCCGAGACGACCGGCACCTTCAAATACCGCAAGGTCGACCTCGTGGCGCAGGGCTTCGACCCGGAGCAGGTCGACGGGCCGATCTACGTGCGCGGCGGCAAGAGCGGCTACACCAGGCTCAGCGAAGCGGCGCGGGCGGCGATCCTGAGCGGCGAGACGCGGCTCTAGCGCCCCGGCCCGGGGCCGCTTCCTCCAGCCATCGATCGGCCGCTCCGCGCCGGAGCGGGCCGTCCCCTTCGGTCCCTTGCCGGGACCGTCGCCGGGCGGTCGGAGGGCGTCAAGGACGCGCCCGCAGGGGCGCGCCGCTGCGCGGTGGCCGCAGGCCATCCTTGACTCCCTCCGACCGTCCGGCAGCCTCGCCTGCAAGGATTGAAGGGGGAGCCGTGCGCCCGCGGGCGCCGGCCTCGCAGAGCGAGGAGGACGGCATGGCCGGGCGCTATCTGGGGGTGTTCACCAGCGACAAGGCCGGCCCGAAATGGAGGGCCTGGCGGGCGATGAGCGAGGCCGAGCAGGCGGCCACGGCCGAGCGGGGCGTGGCCGCGGTCAAGGCGTGGGAAGACGCCCACGCCGACGTCATCGACTACGTCGGCGGCCCGCTGGGGCCGACGAAACGCATCTCCGACGCCGGCGAGGTGGCCGACATGGTCAACCTGCTGACTGTCTTCATGGTGGTGCGGGCGGACAGCCACGAGGCGGCGGTGCGGATTTTCGAGGGGCACCCGCACATGTCGATCTTCCCCTGCGACGGGGTGGAGGTGATGCCGGTGCTGGGGGATCCCGACTAACGGCCCAGCCGCGCCGCGATCGGGTGCCGGCGCGGCACGGCGGTGGCGCTCCACACCAGCACGGCGGTGGACAGCAGGATGCCGCTGACCAGGCCGCCGATGGCCAACAGGCCGGCGGGGGTGACGCGGACCTCCAGCTTCAGCGAGACGGGGCCGGCCTGGAGGTCGAGGCGGGCGTGCTGGGCGTGGGTCGGGGCGGGAGCGGCGTCGGTCATGGGGGAGGCAACGCGTGCGGGCGAATTCGGCTTCCCTCTCCCAACGGGAGAAGGCTTGAGGCTCGCAGAGCGAAGCGATGCGCCAGCCGAAAGGGTGGGGTCGGTGCTTGCTGTTAGCTTTAGGACAGGAATGCCGCCTTAGCTTCTTCCCTGGCGTATCCGCGCGTCCAGACTCATTATCTGCGAGCGGTAGGCCTCCGTTACTACCGCCTTATCCGGAGGCAACGCATTGCGGGCCACGACGAATTCACGTTGCGCTGCGGTCAGTGCATTTCGATCCAAACTGAAGGCAAGTGCACGTGTATAAGTAGTGGCAAGCAAGCGATCGAGACGACGGAGATCGGAGTCTCCGCAAATCAAGACTTCCACATCATTCTTAGCATCCATGCAGTCAAAGCTCGCAGATTGATCATCTGAGGACGGCGCAAGATAGCTGGGCGCAATAACCCCCACGTCGCCCAAGAACCACTGCAGCGCTTCCGGATAGGATGAAAACCGAACCGTTTCTTCCAGAGGACATTCGCTCTCTAGCGCCGTCAGCCGACAGGCAGATGGTAGTTCCCAACTACTGTAGCGGTTGTAAAACTGGAGCATTACCCGCCAAGCATTGTTGAACTGCCCAGCCCTGGCTGCTGCTGCCACAAACGCGGCGCAAGCCCCGTTCCCGCCGCGCTCGCACTCACGCTGGGCACTCCGCATCGCTTCGAGGAAGTGCGGTCGCAATGCGCGGCGGGTAGAGACATCGATGACCCTCCCACGCTCGATCTGAAGGAACTTGGGAATGGAATAGCTCTCCGCGTAAGAAGCAAATGCGTAGAGAAATCTTCCCTCGTGGAACTGAAACTCGGCCGTGCCGTCTCCATCACGGTCCACCGGCCAGTCCGCGTAGCCATCGCCATCCCACTGGCCAAGATCAACAACTCGCCATCGTTGTTCGACCTGCTGGACCACCTGCACTTGGGTACAACAGTGAGCGCCGCCAGAGTACGTGGTGAAAATCACTTGTAGGGAACGGCTCTCGTCCAGGTGCCCCACGCCCACTCCAACGGAATAGGCAGCAGATCCCGGGACCCCCTCGACTTCGAAGGTGGGTCCAGTCGGTGTCCGGATAGTCAGAACCGCGGCGTCTGAGTCACCTGCAGGCCGCGCGGACAGCGTGAGAAGGAGGTCACCAACCCGATACTCTTCGGGCCCCTCGTTAATCCGATGCCGAACCATCTGATCCAAGCTTAGGTTCTCAACGACGGTTGAAGTTTGGGAAGGTTGTGCCGGACCCGGAGGCGGCAAATAGCGAGGTGAAGCGGTCCTCGGAGCCTGTTGGTTTGCCGCTGCAGCAACGAAGCTCAGAAAAAGAACGACCCCAGCCACCACCCAAAGTTCTTTCGACGGTCGCCAAGCATACTTACTCCCGGAAGTGGCTGGGCTCTCGCCGGGTGGCGGGGGCGGGGGCGGCGGAGATGGCGGGGGCGGCGGAGATGGCGGGGGCGGCGGAGGTGGCGGGGGCGGAGGCGCGGACGAGGAGCGCCCCCTTCCGCTGCGAGCACTGCGCTTTTCGTCGTAGCGGGCGCGCCGTTCAGGATCAGACAGGACGCTGTAAGCGGCGTTTATCGCTTGGGCACGGGCTTTAGCGGCTGGCGCGTCGCCCACCTTGTCTGGGTGATACTTCATCATCAACGCGCGGTACGCCGCTCGAATGACGACGTCCTCGGAGTCGATCGCGACACCAAGCGTCTTGTAGTGATCTGCTGATGGCATGTGCCCCCCAGCCCGCTATCAAAGGTTGCTCAGGCCGCAAATGCAACATTTGCACAGCCAAGCTTCCTCAGGGGCGACGCGCCTCTTGCTGCGCTTGCCTTCCCAATCCGGGTTCGACTTCCCGGCTCGTGATGACAAGGGAAAATCGTTAGTGCACCCGCGCCTTCCCGATCTCCAGCCCGCCCTCTCCCGCTGACACCGCGATCACGCTGCCATCCTCGATCTCCCCCGCCAGCAGTTTCCGCGCGATCGGGTCGACCAGTTCCTTCTGGATGACGCGCTTCAGCGGCCGGGCGCCGTAGACCGGGTCGTAGCCCTTGTCGGCGAGCCAGGCGGCGGCGGTGTCGTCCAGCGCCAGGGTGAGGCGGCGGTCGGCGAGCAGCTTCTCGAACCGGGCCAGCTGGATGCGGACGATGCCGGACATCTGGTCGCGGCCGAGGCGCTGGAACAGGACGATCTCGTCGATGCGGTTGAGGAATTCGGGGCGGAAGTGGGCGCGGACGGCGTCCATGACCATCGGGCGGACCTGTTCGACGTCGTCGCCTTCGCCCTGGCTGGCGAGGAACTCCGAACCGAGGTTGGAGGTCATGATGATCAGGGTGTTGCGGAAGTCGATGGTGCGGCCCTGGCCGTCGGTGAGGCGGCCGTCGTCGAGCACCTGCAGCAGGGTGTTGAAGACGTCGGGGTGGGCCTTCTCGACCTCGTCGAACAGCACGACCTGATAGGGGCGGCGGCGGACGGCCTCGGTCAGGGCGCCGCCCTCGTCGTAGCCGACGTAGCCGGGGGGCGCGCCGATCAGGCGGCTGACCGAGTGCTTCTCCATGTATTCGGACATGTCGAGCCGGGTGATGGCCGCCTCGTCGTCGAACAGGAACTCGGCCAGCGCCTTGGTCAGCTCGGTCTTGCCCACGCCCGTGGGGCCGAGGAAGAGGAAGGAGCCGAGCGGGCGGTTGGGGTCGTTGAGGCCGGCGCGGGCGCGGCGCACGGCGTCGGAAACGGCGACCAGGGCCTCGTCCTGGCCGACGACGCGGGCGCGAAGGGCGTCCTCCATCTTGAGCAGCTTCTCGCGCTCGCCCTCCAGCATCTTGTCGACCGGGACGCCGGTCCAGCGACTGACGACGGCGGCGATCTGTTCGGCGTCGACCACTTCTGGCGTCAGCGGGCCGGACTTGTCGGCCTCGTTGGCCTCGGCCTCGGCCAGCTGCTTCTCGATCTGCGGGATCTGGCCGTAGGCGATCTCGGAGGCGCGGCCGAGGTCGCCGGCGCGCTGGGCGGCGGCCAGTTCGG
>JAEYTA010000037.1 GCA_023434265.1 Pseudomonadota bacterium | reverse complement strand
CCGCAGGTGCTGCCGGGGCTGGAGACGGACGACGGGGCCGGCAAGGACGCCTTCCTGATGGACGACCCGTTCGTGCTGCCGCTCCCGGACGACGACCTGCCGCCGGTGATGCCGCCGGCCGACGACCTCGGCGGGCTCAAGGGCCTGTTCACCGGCGACCAGCCGGAGATCATGCCCGGCGTCGACACCCACGGCCTGCCCCTGCTGCTGCCCGCCGAAGGGGCCAGCTTCAAGCACACGGGCTCCCTGCTCTGGCTCGACGAGGGGCTCGACGGCTTCGTCCAGCGCCCCGCCCAGTGGGACGACTTCCTCGCCTGACAAGGGCGAGGGCCGAAACGACAGGGGGCCCGCCGGCCGGCGGGTCCCTTTCTCGTTGTCGGGGCCGTGCCGGCCCGCGCCCGCCCCGTCAGAGGGCGGTGTAGGCCGTCTTGGTCCAGGTGAAGAACTCGACCGCCGCGAAGCCCTGCTCGCGCGGGCCGTAGCTCGACTTCTTCGTACCGCCGAACGGCACGTGGTAGTCGACCCCGGCGGTGGGCAGGTTGACCATGGTCATCCCCGCCTTCGCCCGCCGCTGGAAGTCCCGGGCGTGCTTCAACGAACTGGTGACGATCCCCGCCGACAGGCCGAACTCCACTCCGTTGGCGATCTCCAGCGCCGCCTCGTAGCTCTTCACCCGGATGGTCGAGGCCACCGGGCCGAACACCTCCTCCGAATTGATGCGCATGCCCGCCGCCGTATCGGCGATCAGGGTCGGCTGCACATACCAGCCCGGCGCGTCCAGGTTCAGCCGCTCGCCGCCGGCGACCACCCGGCCGCCCTCCCCGCGGGCGATGTCGACGTAGCGGTACGAGGTCTCCATCTGCGCCTCGCTGACCGCCGGCCCGATGTTGGTGGACGGATCGAGCGCCGGCCCGACCTTCAGCCCCTTCAGCCGCTCGGCCAGGGCCGCGACGAAGCGGTCGTGAATGCCGTCCTGCACGATCAGTCGGCTCGACGCCGTGCAGCGCTGGCCGGTGGCGAAGAAGGAACCGTCCAGGGCGATGTCCACGGCGCGGTCGAGGTCGGCGTCGTCGAGCACCACCAGCGGGTTCTTGCCGCCCATCTCCAGCTGCACCCGCGCCTGCCGGGCGGCCGCCCCGGCGGCCACGCCGGCGCCGACGGACTGCGAGCCTGTGAAGGACAGCCCGTCCACGTCCGGGTGGTCGACCAGGGCCTGGCCGACGTTGCCCCGGCCGACGACCATGTTCAGCACACCCTTGGGCAGTCCCGCCTCGTGCAGCACCGCCACCAGCGCCTCGGCGGTCGCGGGCGTCGGCCCGGCCGGCTTCAGCACCACCGTATTGCCGAAGGCCAGCGCCGGGGCCGCCTTCCAGGCCGGGATGGCGATGGGGAAGTTCCAGGGCGTGATCAGGCCGAACACGCCGACCGCCTCGCGCCGGGTTTGAACCTCCACCCCCGGCCGCACGGAGGCCAGGTTCTGGCCGTGCAGGCGCAGCGCCTCGCCGGCGAAATACTTGAGGACGCGCCCGGCCCGCACGGTCTCGCCGATCCCTTCCGCCAGCGTCTTGCCCTCCTCGCGCGACAGCAGGGTCCCGATCGCCTCGCGCCGCTCCATCAGCAGGGTCCCGGCCCGGTCCAGCACGTCCGAGCGCACCTCGGGCGAGGCCTCGGCCCAGGCCGGGAAGGCCGCCTTTGCCGCAGCCACCGCGGCGTTGACCTCGGCCTCGCCGCCCTCGGGCCGACGGGCCACGACCTCGCGGGTGTCCGACGGGTTCAGGCCCTCGCTGGGCCGGACGGCGTCGACCTTTTCGCCGTCGATCCAGTGGGACAGTTCGAGGGTGTCGGTCATGGAATCCTCCGGCGGCGTCGCCACTGGTTACAGAAGCCGCGCGCGCCCGTCAGCCCCGGCTCAGTCGCGGGTGACCTGTTCGCGGTCCCCCGGACCGGCCGCCGGATCGGGCGCGGCCGCCAGCGGGCCCGCGCCCGCGCCCAGCGCCCGGGCGAGCGCCTCGCGGTCCAGCGCCCCCTCCCACCGGGCGACGACGAGGGTGGCCACGGCGTTGCCGACGAAATTGGTCAGCGCCCGGCACTCGCTCATGAAGCGGTCGATGCCGAGGATCAGCGCCATGCCCGCCACCGGCACCGACGGGACCACCGCCAGCGTCGCCGCCAGGGTGATGAACCCGGCGCCGGTGATCCCCGCCGCCCCCTTGGAGCTCAGCATCGCCACCAGCAGCAGCAGGATCTGGTCGCCGAGGCTCAGCTCGATGTTCATGGCCTGGGCGATGAACAGGGCCGCCAGGGTCATGTAGATGTTGGTGCCGTCGAGGTTGAACGAATAGCCGGTCGGCACGACGAGGCCGACCACCGACTTCGGCGCGCCCGCCCGCTCCAGCTTCTCCATCAGGCTGGGCAGGGCGGCCTCGGACGACGAGGTGCCGAGCACGAGCAGCAGTTCGGCCTTGAGGTAGGCGATGAGCCGGAAGATCGAGAAGCCGAAGGCGCGCGCGACCAGCCCGAGCACGCCCAGCACGAACACCAGGGAGGTCAGGTAGAAGGTCGCCACCAGCGCCGCGAGGTTGACCACCGAGTGCAGGCCATAGGCCCCGATGGTGAAGGCGAAGGCCCCGAACGCCCCGACCGGCGCCGCCTTCATCAGGATGGCGACGATGCGGAACACCACCTGGCTCAGCGATTCCAGCGCCCGGATCACCGGCCGCGCCGGCTCCCCGACCAGGGCGAGGGCGAGGCCGAACAGGATCGACACGAACAGGGTCTGCAGGATGTTGCCCGCGACGAAGGCCCCGACCAGGGAATCCGGGATGATCCCGAGCAGGAAGCCCTCGATGGTCGTCTCGTGCGCCGCCTGGGCGTACTGGCTCACCGAACCGGCATCCAGCGTGGCCGGGTCGATGTTCAGCCCCCGTCCTGGCCGCACCAGGTTGGCGATGATCAGGCCGACGATCAGGGCGAGCGTCGAAAAGACGAGGAAGTAGGCGAAGGCTCGTCCCGCCACCCGTCCGACCGACCGGAGGTCCCTCATCCCGGCGATGCCGGTGGAGATGGTCAGAAAGATCACCGGCGCGATGATCATCTTGACCAGCTTGATGAAGCCGTCGCCCAAGGGCTTCAGGTCGCGACCCAGCTCGGGCCAGAGGTGGCCGATCAGCCCGCCCGCGAGGATGGCCACGAGCACCAGGAAGTAGAGGCTGCGCCAGAACGGGCGCGGGGGCGCCGGCGGAGTCGGCGCGGGAGCCGGCGGCGGGGCGGCGGGCGTCTTTCGCCGGCGCGGCGTCGCTGCTGCAGTCCTCGGCTTCGCCGCCATCTCGCTCCCCCGTCCGGCTGGACGTCGAGCATGGGCGGAATCGGCGCGGGTCGCTAGCGCCCCCGCGCCTCCAGCGCCAGGGCGATCGCGCCCAGCGGCCCGGCCCGCGCGCCCAGCGCCGGCGGCTGCACATAGGCGTCGACGTCCGCCGCGATCCGGTCGGCCGTCGCATAGCCGCCCAGGCTGTCGACCAGCGCCGCGCGCAGCCGCGGAAACAGCCAGGGCTGTCCGTCCGCGACGCCGCCGCCGATCAGGATCCGCTCGGGGCAGACGGTCAGCGCCAGATTGTGCATCAGCCCGGCGAGGGCGTGGATCGCCATCTCCCAGGCGGCGTCGTCCGGTTGCAGTTCGCCGCCGGGCCGGCCGGCGCGGGCCGCGATGGCCGGGCCGGACGCCAGCCCCTCGACGCAGTCGCCGTGATAGGGACAGACCCCAGGCCAGTCGTCGCCAGGCAGGCGGCCCACTTTCTGGTGTCCGGCCTCCATGTGGCCCAGGCCGCGCACCGTGCGCCCGTCGACCACGGCGCCGACGCCGATCCCCGTTCCGACGGTGACATAGGCGTAGCTTCGCAGGCCCCGCGCGGCGCCCCACCGCCCCTCCGCCAGCGCCGCGCCGTTGACGTCGGTGTCGACGGCCAGCGGCGCGTCGATGCCCCGGCCGAGCGCCGTCAGGTCGGCCCCGCGCCAGCCCGGCTTGGGTGTCGCGGTCACCCGGCCGAAGTCCGGCGACCGCGGGTCCAGCTCCAGCGGACCGAAGCCGGCGACGCCGACGGCGTCGAAGCCCGGCCCCGCCCGCCAGCGCTCCAGCACCGCCCGGATCGCCGCCAGCGTCTCCTCCGGGGCGCCGGTCGGCAGTCGCGCCTCGTCGACGATTTCGCCGGGCCCCGACGCCAGCAGACACACGCATTTGGTGCCGCCCAATTCGACGCCGGCCGCGAGCCGGGAGGGATTCGTCTCGATCATCGCTCCACCCTGCCCCGTCGCCCGGGCAGGCGCCAGCGGGCCCCGGAACCAATCCCCGAGCCTATGGTTAATGCCTCCGCCGGATAGCGGTGGTCGTCAAATGCGTCTGGGAGGGCGCGGCGCCCCCCGCCGGCGGCGCCCCTCCCAGGGCGCGCTCGTCCCTCGCGCTGCAGTCGGGATGAATCCCGGCCGCTCCCGCGTTGGGTTGGCAGGGAGACGCCGGCGGACCGTCGCACGGCGTGTGACAGGAGGATTTCCATCATGGCTGCTTTCAACGGGACCGCTCCCGCGGTCGCGCCGCGTGACGCGCTCGTCTCGCCGCTCGCCTTCGCCGAGCTCGACCTCGTCTCCTCGCTGCATGGCGGCGCCAGTCCGCTGGCCTTCTCCGCCGACGACGGCGCGACGCCGATGAGCCTCGGCTGCGGCTGCGGGTGCGGCAAGCGCTGGACCGAGTTCTACCAGGACGGCATCGGCGACGGCCCGCGCCCGAACGTCCTGCCCGCCGCCCTTATCACCACCGACGTCATCGCCGACGACACCTCGACCACCGCCACCCTGACGGTGGACGGCGACCACGTCGTCTCGGCCATCGACATGATCGGCGACCAGGACTTCTTCGCGGTCCAGCTGGTCGAAGGCCAGACCTACGACATCTCCATGTTCCTCGTCGTCGGCGGCCCGAACGGCGTGCCCCTGGCTGACGCCTACATCGAGCTCTACGATTCCGATGGCGAGCTGGTCGTCACCGCCGACGGCGGCGGGCCGAACACGCCGTCCGGCCTCGACGCCGTCCTCACCTATACGGCGGAAAACACCGGCACCTACTACGTCAACGCCCGCGCCTGGGACGAGGTCGCTCTCAACGGCACGACGGGCGACTTCGTCGGCGACTACGAGGTCTTCGTCACCAGCGTCGACGCCACCCAGCCCGGTGCCTACGTGCCCTTCTATCGGCCCGACAGCCCGCTGCACTCGATCGACTGGGGCAGCCAGTTCGTGCGCACCTCGCGCAATCCGGATGGCGACAACGGCACGCGCACCGACAACGGCGTCGCCAACGGCCAGACGCCCATCGACAACAATGCCTACGGCATCGTTGGCAAGAACGTCATCACCTACTACTTCGCCGAGACCGGCGACGTCTTCGTCAGCGAGGACCCGACCAATCCCGGCCTGACCGAGAACATCGTCGCCCGAGGCATGCAGGACTGGGAGATGGAGGCCTTCGAGACCGCCTTCAGTCTGTACGAGCAGGTGGCGGACATCGAATACGTGCGGGTCTTCAACCGCAACGAAGCCGACATCAAGGTCATCACCTACGAAGGCACGCCGGGGGTCGGCGCCAGCCTGCTCGGCCGCATGAGCCCGCCCGGTGAGCAGAACGCAGGCCAGATGGAGGTCAACAGCGGCGACGTGCGCTGGACCGAGGAGGGTGTCCGGCCCGGCGGCTTCTACTTCCCGACCCTGCTGCACGAACTCGGCCACGGCCACGGCATGGCCCACCCGCACGACAACGGCGGCCGCTCGAGCGTCATGCGCGGCGCGGAACCGAGCGAGGATCCGGTCGAGGGCGCGATCGGCGGCCAATTCGGCGACTTCGGCCTGAGCCAGCAGGTCTACACGGTCATGTCCTACAACGACGGGTGGAACGAGGGCCTGGAGAACGGCGGCGCGCCCGAGGGCCACGGGCGTCCGCGCTCCGGCGGCATCACCGGGACCGAGGTCGACCACTTCGGCTGGGTCGGCACCCTCAGCGCGCTGGACATCGCCGTCCTCCAGGACAAGTACGGCGTCAACGAGGAATGGGCCACCGGCGACGACACCTACGTCATCGGCGACGTCAACGAGGCCGGGGCCTACTACTCCACGATCTGGGACGGCGGCGGCGAGGACGAGATCCGCTACACCGGCGCCCGCGACGCCACCATCGACCTGCGCGCCGCCACCCTGCGCTACGAGGAAGGCGGCGGCGGACGGATGTCCTACGCCCTCGGAGCCTGGACCGGCTTCACCATCGCCAACGGCGTGACCATCGAGCGCGCCAGCAGCGGCGACGGCGACGACGTCCTGATCGGCAACGACGCCGACAACATCCTCTCCGGCGGCGGCGGCCGTGACAGCCTCGACGGCGGCGCCGGTCTCGACACGGCCAGCTATGCGGAAGCGGCCGGCGGCGTCTCGGTCCGCCTCGCCCGCGGCGTGACGCAGAACGACGGCTCGGGGTCGGTGGACCTGCTGGCCGGCATCGAGAACATTGTCGGCTCGGCCTTCGCCGACAGCATCATCGGCGACGCGGGCGCCAACCGCATCTCCGGCGGCCTCGGAGTCGACCTCCTCCTCGGCGAGGCGGGCGACGACATCCTCTCGGGCGGCGCGGGCCCGTCCAACCGGCTCGTCGGCGGCCTGGGCGACGACCGCTACATCGTCGAGGAAGCGGGAGACCGGCTCGTGGAGCGCGCCGGAGAAGGGACCGACACCGTCGTGACCGGCCTCGACCACTACGAGCTCTCCGCGGCGCACGTGGAGAACCTGATCCTGCGCGCGTCGGACGGAGCTACGGGCATCGGCAATGGCCTGGCCAACCGCATCGTTGCGGGCGACGGCGACGACACCCTGATCGGCCGCGCGGGTGACGACACCTTCCGCGGTGGTGGAGGGGACGACGCCATCTTCGGCGGCGGCGGGAACGACGTCGCCGCCATGTCCGGCCTGCGCGGCCAGTACCAGATCGTCGCCACGGCGGACGGCTATCGCATCACCGACTCCGTCGGCGGTCGCGACGGCTCGGACGACTTGGTCGGCATCGAGCGGGTGCGCTTCGGAAACGGCGAGACCGTGCTGATCGCCGATCTGGTCGCCGGCGCCTCGACCACCCTGTCGGCGAAGTCGGAGGGCCCCCAGATCTTCCCGGGCCTGCCGGAGGACGACTTCGTGCTGCCCAAGGACGCCGACAGCGCGCCGCCCGTGCTGCCGCCCCTTCTCGACGAGGACGGCGTCCTCCTCCCCGACCGGGCGCCGTCCTTCCGATGGGTGGATCGCGACGACCTGTTCCTCGATCCCGACGACTTCCTCCAGGTCGACGGCGGGTCGGATCACGGCCTGCACGACTGGATGTGACCACCGCCCCGGCCGCCCCGGCTCCGGGCGGCCGGGGTTCAGCGCTTCGACCGCCCGGTGTCCGCCCGGCTGAACCGCCACTTCATCGCCAGCACCCCGGCGGCCATGAGCAGGGCGCAGGCGTTGGCCAGGGTGATCGGCCAGGCGCCGGTCATCACCCCGTAGGCCGTCCACAGCACGAAGCAGGTGACGGTCAGCGAATAGGTCTTCAGCGACACCGCCGATGCGTCGCGCTCCTTCCAGATCTTGATCATCTGGGGCGCGAAGCTGGTGATCGAGCAAAGAGCCGCGGCGATCCCGACCCCGTTGGCGACGAGGCTCATGCGGCGTCGCCGCGCTTCCGCCGCCGACGCCCCCGCGACGCGAGCCCGGCGGCTTCCGACGCCGCGTCCTCCTCGCGCGTGGCGACCACCGGCAGGGCGTCGTCGCCATGCAGCCGCGCCGCCCTCGCCTCGACCTGGGCGAGGATGTGATCGAGGTCCCTGTCGCGCAGGTGCTCGATGCCGATGAATCGCTCGTCGGCCCGCTTCACCGCGTGCAGCAGTTCGTCCAGCTTGGCCTGCATGGCCGCCCCGTCCCGGTTCTGGGTGTTCTGGATCAGGAAAACCATCAGGAAGGTGACGATGGTCGTGCCCGTGTTGATGAACAGCTGCCAGCTGTCGCTGTAGCCGAACACCGGACCGCTCAGGGCCCAGCCGACCACGATCGCCACGCAGGCGAGGAAGGTCCAGGGCTTGCCCGCGAACCGTGCCGTGCCGTTGGCGAAACGGATGAAGAAGGATTCCATCTCGCCTCAACGGCGCCGCTTGGCCTTGGTTGCTAGCCGATCGGGACGCCCGGCGCGCGGCGCGCCTGCGTGGCCCGCTCGAAGGCGTGGCCCAGCGACAGCACCCGGGCGTCCTCCCATTTGCCGCCGAGGAAGCTGATCCCCACCGGCATGCCGCGGTCGAAGCCCATCGGCACGGTCAGGTGCGGATAGCCCGCCACAGCCGCCAGCTGGCCGAGCCCTGCATGTCGTCCTCGTCCTCGCGGTCGTTGGTCCAGGCCCGCGAGGTGGTCGGCGCGACGAGGGCGACCACCCCGTGCTCGGCCATCATCCGGTCGATGCCCTCCGGTCCGGCGGCGCGCAGCGAGTTCGCCCGTGCCTCGACGTACTCGGGATCGTCCAGCCCCCCGGTCGCCTCGGCCCGCTCGAACAGGTCCTGGCCGAACAGCACCGTCTCGCGCGGCTCGGCGGCGTTGAAGGCGATGACGTCGGCCAGGGTCCGCGTCCGCACCTGCGCCGGGTCGGTCGAGGCGAGGTAGGCGTTCAGATCGTGCTTCAGCTCGGTCAGCAGCACGGTCAGCTCCCAGCCGCCTATGCGGCGGAAGTCGGCGGGGGCCTCGGTGATGTCGACGATCTCGGCCCCGGCGTCGCGCATCGCCTGCAGGGAGGCCTCGAACACCGCCCGCGTCTCCCCGGAATAGGACGGCAGCAGGAAGCGCATCACGCCGATCCGCGCCCCGCGCAGGCTGTCGGCGTCCAGCGCCGCCGCATAGTCCACCTTGCGCGCGTCGGCTTCGGCCGTGGCCGGGTCCATCGGGTCGCTGCCGGCGATCACGGTCAGCACCCGCGCCGCGTCCGCCACCGTGGTCGCCATCGGCCCGGCGGTGTCCTGCGAATGGCTGATCGGCACGATATGCGTCCGACTGACCAGCCCCACCGTGGGCTTGAACCCGACCACGCCGTTCACCGAGGCCGGACAGGTGATCGACCCGTCCGTCTCCGTCCCGATCGCCACGGGGGCCAGGCCGATGGCCACCGCCACCGCGCTGCCCGAGGACGAGCCGCACGGGGTGCGCTCGGGGTCGTAGGGATTCAGCGTCTGACCTCCGACCGCGCTCCAGCCGCTGATCGACTCCGACGAGCGGATGTTGGCCCATTCGGACAGGTTCGTCTTGCCGAGGATGACCGCGCCCGCGTCACGCAGCCGCACCACCAGCGGCGCATCCCGCCCGGGCGCGTTCTCCCTCAGCGCAAGCGAGCCGGCCGTGGTCGGCATGTCTGCCGTCTCGATGTTGTCCTTCAGAAGGAGGGGCATGCCGTACAAGGCCGCCTCCTCGCCGCCGCGAATCGGAACCTCCGATCCGGGCAGCCATCGGATGACGCTGCGGTACGGCGCGTCCTGAGGGCCGAACACCTCCGCCAATGGTGTGCCGCGAGGGATTGCCTCGCGGCAGATCTCGACCTCCGCCTCATCCGGTATCGGCCGGCCGGCCCTGACCGCGTCGTTCCGGATCGCCGCCTGTTCCGCCGCCGGCATCTCGCCCAGCAGCCGGCAGTTCGGGTCCCCGGCCGTGGTCGGCGACTGGGCCGCGGCGGGCATGCTCCAGACTGCGGCCAGAACGACCCCTGCGCCGGACAGGCGCCTGCCCCAAGGTCCGCGTGTCATCTCTGTCTCTCCCCCGCCCTCGATGGGAACAGCTATCCTTAGTCCGCCCGTGACCCGATCGTCCGGTCAAGGAAGTCGAGATACGTCCGCCACTGCTGCAGCTGCCGCTCGTTGCCCCGCACCCCGTGGCGCTGCCCCGGATACAGCATCAGCTCGAACGGCTGGCTGTTCTCCTGCAGGGCGTTGATCACGCGCGTCGAGTTCTCGAGGATGACGTTGTCGTCGGCCATGCCGTGCATCAGCAGCAGCCGCCCCGTCATGTTGGGCAGGCGCGGGATCACGTCCGAGGCGGCGTAGCCTTCGGCGTTCGCCTCCGGCGTCGACATGTACCGTTCGGTGTAGTGGGTGTCGTACAGGCTCCACTCGGTCGGCGGCGCGCCGGCGGCGCCCGCGGCCAGCCCCATCTCCGGTTCGGTGAGGGCCATGAGGGTCATGAAGCCGCCGTAGGACCAGCCCATCATGGCGATGCGGTCGCCGTCCACGAACGGCAGCGATCTCAGATAGTTCGCGCCCAGAACCTGATCCTCGATCTCAGGTTGCCCCATCTTCAGATGGAGGGCCTCCTTGAACGCCGCCGAGCGGTCGCCCTCGCCCCGGTTGTCGAGCCGGAAGACGATGTAGCCGGCTTCCGTCAACAGTTGATTCTTCTCCGACTGCCAGGCCCGGCGCACGCCGCCGCCCGACGGGCCGCCGTACACCTGCATGACCACCGGATAGGTCCGCGACGGATCGAAGCCCGGCGGGGTGGTCATCTGCCAGACCAGCGTCTCCCCATGGCTGTCCAGCGTGCCGTAGGTCGTCTCGCCGCGACGGCCGGCGAACGGGAAGTACGGGTGGTCCGCATCCAGCCGGTTCTCCTCGATCCAGCGCACGAAGGTCCCGTCGGCCCGGTACAGGCCCGACTGCGGCGGCGTGTCGAGGTCGGAATAGTTGCCGACGAAGGCGGTGCCGGTCTTGTTCATCGAGGCGGACCACCAGCCGCCCGCCGGCGTCACCGCCGTCGGCTCGACCGTGTCGTTCAGCGAGGCGCGGAACAGTTGCTGCTCGATGGGAAGCTCGCGGCCGTCGCGCATGGAGGCGGTGAAGAACACCTCGCCGGTCTGCTGGTTGACCCCGTTCAGGCTCTTCACCGCATAGTCGCCGCGGGTGATCGGGCGGATCAGCCGGCCGTCGCGGTCGTAGAGATACAGGTGCTTCCAGCCGCTCTCCTGCGACGACCAGATGAAGTTCCCGCTCTCCAGCGCCTTGAAGTCATGGCTCAGCGGCACCCAGGCGTCGGAGCGCTGGGTCAGGATGGTGCGGCTGGCGCCGGTGGCCGGGTCCACGGCCAGCAGGTCCAGCGTCTTCTGGTCGCGCGACTGGCGTTGCACGTAGAGCGTCCGGCCGTCCGCCGACCAGTTCACGCGCGCCAGGTAGATGTCGGTGTTCTCGCCGAGGTCGACCTTGGTCCGCCGCCCGCTCTCGCGGTCGTGCACATACAGCTCGACCACCGCATTGGGCCGGCCGGCGCGCGGATAGCGCTGCTCCACCGTCGTCGCCCCGCCGCCGGTGATGTCCAGCCGCGGGATGACGTCGACCGTCGACTCGTCGGTGCGCTGGAGGGCGATGTAGCGCTCGTCCGGGCTCCACCAGTAGCCGGTGTCGCGGTCCATCTCCTCCTGGGCGATGAACTCCGCCGTGGCCCAGGTGATCAGCCCGTCCCCATCGGTGGTCACCTCGGTCTCGAGGTTGGAGGCGAGGTCATGGATCACCAGGTCCTGGTCGCGCACGAAAGAGACGAAATTGCCGCGCGGCGACACCTTGGCGTCTATCTCGTCGGCCTCGGTCTCGGTCAGGCGGCGCACCGCTCCGCCCTCCCGCTCGGCGAGGAAGACGTCGCCTTCCAGCGGCGCGAGGATGTAGCGGCCCTGCTCGTCCCACGAATATTCGACCACGCCGCGCTGGCTGATGCGCATCCGTTCCCGGCGCGCCTTCTCCGCCTCCGACAGCTCGCCGGCGTCCGGAACCAGCGCCCGCGCGTCGATCAGCTTGAAGGGCTCGCCCTCCCCCGTCGGCGCGGCCCACAGGTCCAGGACGTCGACGTCGTCCTCGCGCGAGCGCAGGAAGGCGACCAGTTCGCCGTCCGGCGACAGGCTGACGCCCCGCGCCACCGGCCCGGCGAGCGCCGGCTCGGAGAACACCCGCTCCGGCGTCAGCACGGCGGGCTCCTGGGAGAGGGCCGCGCCCAGCGGGGTGAGGGTGGCGACAAGGAGGGTGGAGGCGAGAAGGATATTGCGCATGGCGGCGACGCTAGAGGCGAAATCCGCCGCCGTCATCCCCTCCCGTCGGTCGCCCTGCCCGCGAGATCGGCGCGGCGTTCGCAACCCTTTCCCCCCGGCGCCTCAGCCCCTAATAAGCCCCGGATGACCGACGTCGCCGTCTCCGCCCCGCCCGCCAAGGCGTCCCCCTTCCACCAGCTGAAGGTGCTGTGGGTCCATCACTGGACCGACGAGCTGTTCAGCTTCCGCATCGAGCGGCCCGAGGACTTCCGCTTCCGCTCGGGCGAGTTCGTCATGCTCGGCCTGCCTGGCGAGGAAGGCGGCAAGCCGATCCTGCGCGCCTATTCCATCGCCAGCCCCTGCTGGGACGAACAGCTGGAGTTCCTGTCGATCAAGGTCTCCGACGGCCCCCTCACCTCGCGCCTGCAGAAGATCCAGCCCGGCGACACCGTGCTGATGGGCAGGAAGCCGACCGGCACGCTGGTGCTGGACGCCCTGACCGGCGGCGAGCGCCTCTGGCTGATCGGCACCGGCACCGGCCTGGCCCCGTGGCTCAGCGTCGCCCGCGACCCGGAGACCTACAGCCGCTTCGGACAGGTCATCGTCTGCCACACGGTCCGCAACGTCGCCGACCTCAGCTACCGGGACTTCTTCACCTCGGGCATCCACGGCGACCCCCTGATCGGCGACGAGGCGAAGGCCCAGCTGACCTACTATCCGACGGTCACACGCGAGCGGTTCGAAACCCCGGGCCGGATCACCGACCGCATCCGCTCGGGCGACCTGTTCGCCGACCTCGGGCTGCCCGCCGGCTTCTCGCCCAACACCGACCGGGTGATGCTGTGCGGCTCCATGGCCATGATCAAGGAAACCGCCGAACTGCTCGAGGGCTACGGCCTGAAGGAGGGCTCGAACGCCGAGCCGGGCGACTATGTGCTGGAGCGCGCCTTTGTCGGCTGATGTGAATAACGCCCCCATGGCGGTGGCCATCGACGCGCGCGTGGCCCCCGAAGCCTGCGGCTCCATGGCCGAGGTCCGGCACGGCGTCGACGCCCTGGACCGCGCCCTGGTGAGCCTGCTGGCCGAGCGCCAGCGCTACATGGACGCCGCCGCCCGCATCAAGCCGAGCCGCGACGTGGTCCATGACGACGCCCGCATCGAGGACGTGGTGCGGAAGGTGCTCGCCGCCGCCGGTCCCGCCGGCCTGTCCCCGGCCATCGCCGAGCCGGTCTGGCGCACGCTGATCGACCGCTGCATCGCCCACGAGTTCGACAGCTGGGACCGCACCCGCGGCTAGCCGCGCAACCCGCGTAGCATCAACTCGTGCCGGAAGGCCGCCACATCGGCCAGCGCCGCCTCCAGCGCGTCCCGGACCCGATCCAGCAGCGGCGGCGCCCCGGGCTTTTCCGCCGCCTCCGCCGCCTGGCAGGCCCGCGCCAGCCCGTCCGCTCCGATCCCGGCCGCCGCCCCCCGGAGGGTGTGCACGGCGTCGCGCCAGCCGTCCTCGCGCACATCCAGCAGCGGCGACCACAGCGCCGCCTGCTGGGCGAACAGGCCCAGCACCTCCTCGGTGATCGCGTCCTCGCCGCCGGTCATCCGCTCCAGCACGGCGAAGTCGACCGCCCCCGAGAGATCGCGGCGGGCCATCAGGCCTCGGCCTCCTCGCCCTTGGCCAGGCGGGTGTTGCGCCGGGCGAACAGCAGGTAGAGCACCAGGCCGACGCCGTTCCAGATGAAGAAGTTGATCTGGGTCGAGGCCGGCAGGCTGACGAAGAGGTAGAGGCAGCCGCCGATCGCCCCCAGCCCGACCACCGGCCACAGCGGCGCGCGGAACACCCGCTCCCGCGTCGGCTGCTGGATGCGCAGCACGATCAGCGAGGCCCCGACCGCCACGAAGGCCGCCAGCGTCCCGGCGTTGGCCAGGGCCGCCAGTTCGCCGAGGCTGAACAGGCCGGCGATGATCGCCATCAGGATGGCCGTGACGCCCGTCATCAGCACCGGAGAGCCGCGCTTCTCGCTGACCCGCGCCAGCTTGCGCGGCAGCATGCCGTCCCGCGCCATGACGAAGAACACCCGGCTCTGGCCGTACATGAAGGCCAGCAGCACCGTCGGCAGGGCGACGATGGCCGCCCCGGCGATCACCGTCGCCGCCAGATCGCTGCCCAGCGTCCGCGCGATGTGCGCCAGCGGCTCCGGCGAGGCGGCGAACTCGCCGAACGGCATCGCCCCCACGGCGGCGGCGGCCACGGCCAGGTAGATCAGGATGCAGACGATCATCGAGCCGACGATGCCGATGGTCAGATCGCGGCCCGGGTCCTTCGTCTCCTCGGCCGCGGTCGACACCGCGTCGAAGCCGTAGAAGGCGAAGAAGATGATCGCGGCGGCGGCCATCACCCCGACCTCGACCCCCTCGGCGTCCAGCGACTTGGCGAAGCCGAAGGGCATGAAGGGCTGCAGGTTGGCGGGGTCGAAGTGCGGCGCCGCGATGGCCACGAAGGCCGCGAGCGCCAGCACCTTCACCACCACCAGAATGGCGTTGACCGTGGCGCTCTCGCGCGTGCCCAGCATCAGCATGCCGGCGACCACGCCGACGATGGCCACCGCCGGCAGGTTGACCAGGCCCGGCGTCTCGCTCCCGAACGGTCCGGTCGTGAGATAATGCGGCAGGCCCCAGCCCACGCTCTCGAGGAAGCCGCTGAAATAGCCGGCCCAGCCGACAGCCACGGCCGACACCACCAGCGAATATTCGAGGATCAGGCTCCAGCCGATCACCCAGGCCAGCAACTCGCCCAGCGCCACGTAGCTGTAGGTGTAGGCGCTGCCCGAGGCCGGCATCATCGCCGCCAGCTCGGCGTAGGCCAGGGCGGCGCAGACGCAGACCAGTCCGGCGATGACGAAGGCCAGCATCACCGCCGGCCCCGCCTTGGCCGCGCCCACCCCGATCAGGGTGTAGATGCCGGTGCCGACGATGGCCCCGACGCCCAGCGCGACGAGGTGCGGCCACGACAGCGTCTTCTTCAGCGCAGGACCGTCATGGGGCGCGTTCATGGCGTCGATCGATCGCCGGCGGTTCCAGAAGGCCATGGTCGTCATCCCCCCGCCGCGCGTCGCGGCCGATTCCGAATCCTAGCCTCTCCCGCGGCATTGCGGAACGGCCACGGAAAAGCCGCTTGCGTTCCGCGGACCAAGCCTCTATGTCCCGCCCCTCGCCGCCTCCGGGCGCGCGAGACCGACGATCGGTCCGGGTGATTAGCTCAGTTGGTAGAGCAGCTGACTCTTAATCAGCGGGTCGTAGGTTCGAACCCTACATCACCCACCATCGTCCCTCCTCCAGCATCGAATTGAAGCCAGGCCGACGGCCCCGCAACGACCGGCGCGACGGCGGCCGTTTGCGCTCGCGCAAGGCCGGGGCGGGCGGATCGTGGCGGGATGGCCGCTTTCCCCCGGATGCAAACCGTGACCCACGACGACCGACGCCTGCTGGCCGGCTCACTGCTCGCCCTCTCGCTCTCCTCCGCCGCCTTCGCCGCGACCGCCGCCTGGCTGGCCGCGCGACACATGGCCGGGACCGCCGCCCTGTGCGGGCCGGAGGCGGCGCATTGCGGATGGTGCGTGACGGGGGCCGCGGCCGCGACGGCGGCCCTGCTCGTCCTCGCCGCCGCCGCCCGCCTCCTGCGAGGCCCCCGGCTGCTCCCCGTGCGCGCCGACTGAGCGACGACGCCCTTGGCGACTTCCCTCCCCCCGCCTTCCTGCCTAGGTTCGCCGCTCGACACGGCGGAGGGCTTCGCATGCGACGCATCGGAATGGCGGCGGTGATGGCCATGGGCCTGGCGGGCTGCGCCACGGCCCAGGAGGCGCCTCCCGCCCCGCCGAGCCCCTTCGAGGCGGTCGATCCCTTCATCGGCACGGCCGGCAAGGGCCACACCTTCCCCGGCGCCGTCGCCCCCTTCGGCATGGTCCAGCTCAGCCCCGACACCGACCATCGCTACTTCCGCCAGAGCTACGACTGGGCCGCCGGCTACCGCTACGACGACCCGACCATCCTCGGCTTCTCGCACACCCACTTCTCGGGCACCGGCCACTCCGACCTCGGCGACGTGCTGCTCACCCCGATCTCGGGCGAGGTGAAGTGGGATCCCGGCCAGGCCGACCAGCCCGGTTCCGGCTACCGCTCGCGCTACAACAAGGCCTCCGAGGTCGCCGAGCCCGGCTACTACGCCGTCAGCCTGACCGACTCCGGCGTCCGCGCCGAGCTGACCGCCGGGACCCGCGTCGGTCTGCACCGCTACAGCTTCCCGCGCAGCGCTCCGGCCCGGCTGCTGCTCGACTTCCGCAGCTCGATCTACGACTACCCCGGCAAGGTGCTGTGGTCGCGCATCCGGGTGCATCCCGACGGCACGGTCACCGGCTTCCGCGAGACGCGCGGCTGGGCCCCCGGCCGCCAGCTGTATTTCGCCATGCGCTTCTCCCGCCCCGTGGTCGGCTACGAGCTGCGCAACCGCGAGGAGGACGTGCCCTACAACGGCTTCCGCCAGCCCGGCCGCGACACGACCGACCGCGCCGAGGTGCAGGGTCAGGCGCTGGAGGCCGCCTTCGACTTCGGCTCCATCGTCGGCCCGCTGCTGGTCAAGGTGGCGGTCTCCTCGGTCGACGAGGCGGGGGCGATCGCCAACCTCGAGAGCGAGGGCGTCGGCTTCGACTTCGACGCCACCCGCGCCGCGACCCGCGCCCGCTGGGAAGAGGCGCTGTCGGTGGTCGAGATCGACGCCGCCGAGGAGATGCGCGCCAGCCTCTACACGGCGCTGTACCACTCGCTGATCGCGCCCGCGGTGCACGGCGACGCCGACGGGCGCTGGCGCGGCCCGGACCAGCGGGTCCACCAGGCCGACTTCACCGTCCACTCGACCTTCAGCCTGTGGGACACCTTCCGGGCCCAGCACCCGCTGCTGACCCTCGTCGCGCCGCCGGAACGCAACGCCGACATGGTCAACTCCCTGCTCGCGGCGCAGCGGGTCAGCCCGTACGGCATCCTGCCGGTATGGTCGTTCCACGGCCAGGAGACCTGGACCATGATCGGCTACCACGCCGTCCCGGTCATCGCGGACGCGTACCTGAAGGGCATTCCCGGCATCGACGGCGAGGCCGCGCTGGAGGCCATGGTCGCCAGCGCCACCTACCGCCCCTACGGCGGGCTCGGCGACTACATGGACCTCGGTTACGTGCCCATCGACCGTGAGCCCGAGGCGGCGTCCAAGACCGTCGAATACGCCTATGACGACTGGACCATCGCCCGCATGGCCGAGCGACTGGGCCGCACCGACGTGCAGGAGATCTTCGACCGCCGCGCCGGCTTCTGGCGCAACACCTGGGACCCGGAGACGCGCTTCATCCGCGCCCGCAAGGCCGACGGTTCCTTCCGCGAGCCCTTCGACCCCACCGCCATCAACTACGGAAGCGACTACACCGAGGGCAACGCCTGGCAGTATTCGTGGTTCGTCCCCCACGACCCGGCCGGCCTGATCGCCGCCATGGGCGGCGACGAAGCCACCGTCCAGAAGCTCGACGCCATGTTCGACTTCGACAACACCGGCCTCGACTACTCCCACGCCGAAGACATCGCCGGCCTGATCGGCCAGTACATCCACGGCAACGAGCCCAGCCACCACGCGGCGTACATGTACGCCTACGCCGGCGCCCCGTGGCGCACCCAGGCGCGGCTGAAGGAGATCGTCGACAGCCAGTACCGCGCCGCCCCCGACGGCCTCTCCGGCAACGACGACGTCGGCCAGATGTCGGCCTGGCTGATGTTCACCGCCATGGGCTTCTACCCGGTGGCGCCGGGCTCGAACCAGTACGTCCTCGGTCGCCCCTTCGCCGACCGCATCGCCCTCAACCTCCACAACGGCCGCCGCTTCACCGTCACCGCCGAGGGGCTGTCGGACGACAACCTCTACGTCCAGTCCGCGACCCTGAACGGCCGGCCCCTGACCCGCAGCTGGATCGGCCACGAGGAGATCATGGCCGGGGGCACGCTGCACTTCGTCATGGGCGCCGAGCCGAACACCACCTGGGGTGCGCCGGTCGGGGCGCGGCCGTATTCGATGAGCGCATACGGGGCGGCGGAGTGACGCTCACCTCCCCGTCGGCGAAGGCCGATGGGGAGGACAGGTCGGCGCGGCAGCGGCAACCAGGAGGGGGCAGCGCCGGCCGGGGCGATTAGAGCCCGAACCCGCGCCGCCCGCGCCCGCGCCTGACCGCTTCGCGGTCTGTCCTCCGCATTCGCCTTCGCTCATGGGGAGGTGAGTGCGATCACCCCCGCACAAACCCCCTCAGCACATTCGCCTCCGTGCTCAGCACCAGCCGGTCGAAATCCACCCGCCGCGGCTGGGCGAACAGCAGCCAGTAGTATTTCATCTGCTCCGACCACCAGTAGCCGGGACAGTTGTCGCCCTGGGTCATCGGCCGCGTGGTGATGTCGGCCAGGGAGGTGTAGCCGTACGCCGCCTTCGAGGTCGCCTTCATGTTTCGGTAGTGCACGGCCGTCAGGGCCCGGTAGCGGTCGTCGCGGTCGCCCAGCCACAGGTTCAGGCAGGCGTCGGCGAACTCGGGCCGCAGCCCCGTCCGCACGCCGCGCGGCCGGCCGGTGGTCACGTCGATGGACTCCGGGATGATTGTGTAGCGCTCCTGCATCGCCGTGTAGGAGGCGAGGAAATCGTCGCCCTCGGCCTTGAACCCCGCCTGCCCCAGCAGCCCGGCCAGATAGCCGCCCAGCACCGTCTGCGACGTCCCGGCTGCCTCGCCGGTCTCGTAGTCGACCATCGGGAACCACAGCTCGCCGCGATACCGCTTGCCCTGGTGCGCCACCATGGCGGCGAGGCACTCCTCGGCCCAACCCTTCATCTCGCGGTCGCCGAACAGCTCCCAGCTGTCCCAGAGGTATTCGTAGAAGCTGTCGGCGTAGACATCGATCGAGGCGTTGCGGCTGGTGAACGCGCCCGTCTCGGCATGGATGTTGGCCGCCATCAGGCCGAGGTCCGAGCGCCGGTCCAGCGCGTGCTTCATCGCCCGCTTGGCCGCGGCGTAGTAGCGATCATCGCCGGTCAGCTGGCCCAGCACCCCGAACTCGGCGGCGTAGGTGCCGATCTCGGCGAGGTTGGTCCCCGGGTCGCGCACCGCCCCGGTGCGCAGGTTCACGTAGCGGTAGGGCAGCCCGTGCGGCGACGCCTCGAAGGCCTTCATCAGCCGGTCGGCCAGATCGCGCGCCTTCTCCAGCAGCACCGGGTCGCCCGAGGCGAGGTGCGCCGACAGCAGGCCGCCGACCAGCCGGATATTGGTCTCGAAGGTCTGGGCGAAGGCGTCGACGTCGAAGTCGAGGCTCGTCTTCACCCAGTCGACGCCGCGCTGGAACTCCTCGTCCAGCTCCATCAGCCACAGGGTGTCCAGCGCCTCGACCAGCGACAGGCCGAGGTCGTGGCCCTCGATGAAGAAGGACTGCGAGGTCCCCGACACCGGATTGATCTCGTCCCTGCCCCACGCCCGGTCGACGTAGTGATCCCACGCCCATTTGAACTCGGCCTTCACGTCGGCGGCGAGGGCCGCCCAGTCGTCCCCCGGCGCGAGGGCGAACACCGGCGCGGACATCGCCGCGGCGCTCCCGCTCATCAGGGCGAGGGCGTGGCGGCGAGTCAGGCGCTGGGTCATGGCGTCACCGTATCGCGGCGCGGCCCGTTCACAAGCCTGCCGCCGGCGTGCCCTAGCTGCCGACGCTCCAGTTGAAGCCGCCGCCCGGGGCGATCTGCATCCGCCGGCGAGCGTCGCCATAGCCGACGATCCCCGCCGCCACGTCCCAGCAGCCGGCCGAGACGGTGAAGTCGTAGCTGCGGCCCTGCGGGATCGCCATGCCCGACGGCAGCCGGTTGAGCCCGTAGGTCGAGGCGCTGCAGTCCGAGATCAGCACCACGTTGATCGGCCCGTGGCTGACGTTGGTGACGCGGATCGTGCCGGTCGGTTCGCCCGGCCGGATCAGCTCCCCGCCGGTGATCAGCGAGGCGCAGCCGCCGCTGGCGATGAGCGCCGCGACGGCCGCGGCGCGAAGCAAGGTCTTCATGGATCAGCCCTCCAGTCCCGACCCCGAGAAGACCATCGTTACGCGGAGGCGCGGCCTGACGATTCCTGACACGGCCAAGGCTGTAAGCTCCGCGTGATCGCCGGAACGGGCCCGCAGCGCCGCTGTTCATCCGTCACCCACAACACGGAGGCGATGGCCATGCAGAATCCTTTCCGACAACACCGACCGCAGGACGACTTCGGCCGGCGAGACGAGCAGGAACAGGGCCGCTGGGAGGCCCGCGACCAGCGCTGGGACGAGCGCGCCAGCTGGTCCGAAGGCGATGGCGGCCGCACCGCCGAGGCCTACGGACGTCAGGGCCAGTACGGCCAGAACCGCGAGATGTCCGGCGCCCGCGGCATGGGCTACGGCCAGCAGCACCAGAGCCAGTACGGCGGCGGGATGTCCACCGGCTGGACCGGCGACCGCCAGCCGCAGCAGGGCGGCTCCTGGGACCAGTACGGCTACGGCGCCCAGGCCTCCGGCCCGCAGCAGCAATGGGGCCAGGCGCAATACGGGCGCGGCGACGCCGGCTCGTGGAGCGGCGGCACGGTCTACGGCGGCGCCTCAATGGGCGGCCAGGAGGGCTGGAGCCAGGGCGGCTATGGTCCGTCATCCGGCTACAGCCAGGGCGGGTCGTACGGCGGCTCGGCCATGGGCGGCCAGTCCGGCGCGCGCGGTGGCTTCGCCGGCGGCTCCCAGATGCAGGGCGGCTACGGCCAGGGCTACGGTTCCGAGGCCGGCTATCCCTCCCACGGCTACGCCCCGGGCGCCCAGATCTGGGAAGGCTCGGGGTCGGGCATGGGCGGCCAGACGCATGAGCACCACGACTTCGAGCCCGACTACCTGCACTGGCGCCAGCAACAGCTCTCGGCCTTCGACAACGACTACAAGAGCTGGCGCGACGAACGGCGTCAGAAATTCTCGTCCGACTTCTCGAGCTGGCGACAGAGCCGGCCCCGTTCCGAAGCCTCGGGCGAGCACCATACGCCCGCCGAGAACCCCATCGTCGGCGACGTCACCGACGGCGGGACCGGCAACGCCGCCGAGGCGAAGAAGCGCCAGTAGCCGCGCCTCCGCTGTCTGACGAAAGGGCCCGGCGACCGCTCGCCGGGCCCCTTTTTCATCCGCCTACCGGGCCGGCGCGTTCTTCACGTGCTGGTCCAGCCAGCGGGTCATCTCCCACAGGGCATGGCCCACCGACTCCCGCGCCCGGTAGCCGTGCGCCTCCAGCGGCAGGACGACGTAGCGCACGTTCGCGCCATTGCCCTTCAGCGCCGCGTAGAACCGCTCCGACTGCACCGGGAAGGTGCCCGAATTATCGTCGGCCTCGCCGTGGATCAGCAGGATCGGCTCGTTGACCCGGTTGGCGTAGGTGAAGGGCGACATCTCCGTATAGGTGTCCGTCGCCTCCCAGTAGGTTCGCTGCTCGGCCTGGAAGCCGAACGGCGTCAGGGTGCGGTTGTAGGCGCCCGACCGCGCGATGCCGGTGCGGAACAGGTCGGTGTGGGCCAGCAGGTTGGCGGTCATGAAGGCGCCGTAGCTGTGTCCGCCGACGGCGATGCGGTCGCGGTCGGCCACGCCCATTTCGACCACCGCATTCACCGCCGCCTCGGCCGAGGCCTTCAGCTGCTCGATGTAGGTGTCGTTCGGCTCGGCCCCGTCGCGGCCAATGATCGGCATCGACGGGTCGTCCAGCACCGCATAGCCCTGGGTCAGCAGGAACAGGTGGCTGGAGCCGCCCGGCCGCACGAAGCGGTTGGCCGTATCGACCACCTGCCCGGCCACCGCGGCGTCGGTGAACTCGGCGGGATAGGCCCACATCACCAGCGGCAACGGTCCGTCGCGGTCCTTGTCGTAGCCGGCCGGCAGGTAGAGCGTCCCCGACAGCGGCACCCCGTCGGCGCGGGTGTAGGTAATCAGTTGCCGGGTCACCCCCGCCAGTTGCGGGGCCGGGTCGGGAAACTGCGTCAGGGCGTCGGGAGCCTGGGCGTCGAGATTGCGGACGTAGAGGTTCGGCGGATCGTTGCGGGTCTCGCGCCGCGTCACCAGCCGCCGGGCGTCGTCGTCGAGGATGCCGACGATGCTCTCGTAGTCGCCGGTCGCCGAGGTCCAGAGACGCTCGCTTTCGCCGCTGGCCAGGTCCATGGCGGCCAGGAAGGGATACTCGCCCTCCCGGGTCGCGCCCGGGCCGGTCATCAGCACCCGGCCGTCCGCGGCCAGGCGCATCACCGGGAAGCCCGCCGCGTTCGGCTCGGTCACCGGCGAGCCGGGGTTGTTGTAGCGATCCTGGTAGTTGCGCTCGATCAGCACCCGGCCCGAGCCGGGGTTCGACGGGTCGACGACCAGTCGGGTCTCGTGGCGATTGTTGAACCAGCGGCTGTTGACCAGCGCCGTGTCCGCGTCGCCCCAGGTCACCCCGGCGTAGCGTTCGTTCAGGTCGACCAGCGGTGTCGGCGCGGCGGTGAAGGGGGCGGCCTGCAGGAACACCCGGTCGCGCACCTCGGCCTCGGTCCGCGGGTCGCCGCCGTCCTGGGCCTCGACCCAGACCAGCGTCGCCGGCGCATCCGAGCGCCATGACACCGACCGCGGCCCCGGCGCCACCGCGTCGAACGGCGTCGGGATGTTGTCACGCAGGGGCAGGTCGGCGACCCGGTGAACCTCGCGTCCCTGCAGGTCCATGACGGTGATTTCGCTCGGGAACAGCCCCGCCGGCACGACGTAACTGTAGGGCCGCTTCACCGTGGTGCGCAGCACGTAGCGCCCGTCCGGCGAGACGCCCGCGCCGAGGTGAACGGCGGGCTCGCCCAGCGTCCGCGCTGGCCCGCTCAACGGGACATACGTCAGCTGGCTGGTGAAGTAGTGATCGAACAGGGCCTCGTCGCCGGCGTTGGACAGCAGGTCCTGGTAGGTCCGCGCCGGCGCTGTGCGCCCAAGGCTCTCCTCGATGATCGGGCCCGACGGCGGCCGCGTCACGTCCGGCGCCGCGCCCCGTCCCTCGGGGACCATGCGCACCAGCAGGGCCGCGCTGTCCGGGGCCCAGTCGAAGGCGCCGCCGGCGGCGGCGTTGACGCGCGCGTCGGTCAGCCGGCGCGCCTGCCCGCTGGCCACGTCCGCGACCCACAGCTCCAGCCCCGTCGGCGCGTCCATCAGGAAGGCCACGGACCTCCCGTCCGGCGACCAGCCGGGCGACATGAAGCGCGCCCCGTCCGGCAGCTGCACCGCCCGCGCCGGTCCGCCCGCCACCGGCTGGAAGCTGAGGCCCGTCAGCCAGCTGACCCGGCTGTTCGCCGGCCCGTTGTTCCTCGGATTGATCCGGTAGCCGGCCAGCCGCAGCATCGGCTCGGCCAGTTCGGCGATCGGCGGCAGGTTGGCCCGGTCGTACAGGGCCAGGGTCGCGCGGTCCGGCGACAGGCTGACCGTCGGCGTCGGCCTGGCGTCGAGGATGTCGGCGATCGGCGCCGGCGGCTGCTGGTAGGTCAGGGCCTCCTGGGCCAAGGTCGGCCCCGCCAGGGCGGCGATGAGCACGAAGGCGGGCAGGGCCCGGCCGAGCAGACGACGACGCATGTTCACTTCCCCAAGCCCGCCCCGACTGGCGGGTCGGGCACGCTAGGGTCGCCGCCGGAGTCCGGTCAAGGCCGGCGCGGCGCCGCGCCGGTCAGCGCGTAGCAGCTCGCCCGGCTGGGCCGCGACCCGTCCGGCGCGCCATAGGCGGCGCGCACCGAGCAGACGTCCGCCTCGCTCAGCCGTCCCTGCCAGCGGTCGGCGTTGCAGTAGTTCATGATCGAGGCCTCGTCGTAATAGGTCTCGCCCTCGACCACCGCCTCCGGCGCCCGCGTGCGCGCCAGACAGTCCGGCGCCCGCGGGCTGACGTGGTCGTGGCTGAAGCCCAGCGCGTGCCCGAGCTCGTGCAGGGCGTCCGCCCGGAAGCAGCCCTCCCGCCCGACGCTGCCGCGCCGCCCGCAGATGCGGTTGGTGACCAGGTATTCGGCATTCAGGACGATCTCGCCGCCCTGCACCAGGTTGACGCCGAGGTGGCTGGCCGAGGCGAACAGCTCCGGATCATGCACGATGCGGATCGGAATGCGCCGCTGCGGTCCCGCCGCCGGCGAACCCTCGCACGAGGCGAGGATGTCGAACTCGACCCTCGCCACGCCTTCCCAGACGGAGGCGGCGTCCAGCACCGCCTCGCGCGCCCAGGCGTCCTCGGCGGCCGGACCGGCGAAGCACATCGGCACGCGGCCGTCCGGCCACTGGTCCTCCGGATCCGGCGGCGGGGCCGGCGGCGGAGGCGGTGGAGGCGGCGGCGGCGGCGGTGGCGGAGGCGGCGCGGTGATCGGCGGCGGCAGCTGGTCCTGCACCCAGCTGCATCCCGCCAGCGGCGCCGCCGCGAGCACCCCGAGCAGCACCAGGAGGAGAAGTCTCGACAACCTCATGCCCAGCGCGTCTCCGTCAGCGTCAGCGTCAGCTCGATCCACGCGCCCGCGGCGTCCGGCCTGCCGGGATCCGGCGTGAGGTCTTCGGCCGACACTGACACCGTCGCGGGCCCGTCGTTCGTCGCCAGCAGGTTCAGCACCTCCTCGCCGAAGCGGAACGGCAGCACATAGGGGCCCCGATGCGCGTGGCGGCCTTCGCCCTCCGGTATGTGCACGAAGGTCGGCGACGAGCCCAGCGAGCGTTCGCGTCCGCCGCTGGCCAGTCGGATCTCCAGCGACCGGTCCTCCAGCGCCGCCTCCCGCGCATAGGCGACCGCGCCCCTGCCCTCGATCATCAGCGTATCGTCGGCCTCGCGCATCCGCGCCACCGCCTCGTCCGGGAGGGTCAGGCTCATGCGGCCGGACCCGGGCGCGGCCTCCGCCCGGACGGTCCAGCTCTGCGCGCCCAGCGGAACGCGCCGCGTCGCGCCCGGCGGTCCGGCCTCGGGCACGTTGAACACCGGGAAGGGGTAGAGCCGGTCGTAGTCGTAGCCCAGCGCCCGTATCTCCAGCGCTCCGCTCACCGGCAGTTCCCCGACCGCCTCGCCCGCGGCGTCGACGAAACCGGTCACCGTTCGCGCGGTCCATTCCGGCGGATAGAGATCCTTGCCTCTCAGCCCGTGCCAGGTCGCCCAGACCCGGTCGACGTTGGCGTGGTGCAGCCAGAACATCGGGTCGCGAGCGGATGTGCGCGGGTGCTGCATGGCCCCGCCGATCAGGGCGTGGATGTGGTTGTGGCCGTAGCCCTCGACCATCCCCTGCCCCTCCGGCTGCTTGCCAAAGAAGGTCTCGAAATCGTCCGAGGCCAGCTTCGCCGTATAGGGGGACTGCGCCCAGCGGGCCGCCGCGAAGTCGAGCTCGTCCACGCCCCGGGCCCGCTGGCGCTCGTACAGCGGCGAGTCCCGGTCGCAGACCCACTCGGGCAGGAAGCGGTGCTCCTGCCAATCCCAGTAGGGCATGGCGAAGCTCTCATGCCCGGTCAGCCGGGCCACGATCCGCTCCAGATGCAGCAGTTGCAGCCGGTGCCACGGCAGGAACAGGCTGTTGCCGTGCTGGGAGTCGACGTGGTGGATGCGCACCTGCCGATCCCACGACAGGCCGTCGCGCCGCCGCTTCATCAGCCGCACCGCCTCGCCGAAGGCGACCACGTCGTCGCTGGTGGCTGTCAGGTCCCCCGCGCCCTTGCGGATGCGCGGCCCGGTCTGCGCGCCGGCGCCGCCCGCCGCGAGGCCGGCCGCAACGGCGGCGCCTGCGCCGAGCAAGGCCGATCTGCGGTTCAGTCTCATCCTGCCCCCTCCCGGTGCGACCGTCGCTCAATCAGGGCGCGAAGTCGACCCCGGCCCCGGTTCCCGGTCCTGCCCGATGAAGCGCGTCTCCCGCGCCGCATCCCACGCCTCCCGCAGCCCCCGCCTCGGCATGTCCACCCCGAACATCGCCAGCTGCGCCGTCCACACCTCGGACAGCCGTTCGACCGTCTGCGGAACCCAGCCCGGTGGTTGCTGCCGCGCCCAGTTCAGCGGCGACACGGCGTTGAACGCCAGCAGGAAGACCGCCGCCACGACCACCGCGCGGCTGGTCCAGCGCCGGTCGCGCGCGGCCACGCCCTCGTCGTCCAGCGGCGGCGCCGGCGGGAAGGCGAACCGGCCCAGCGCGACGAGCGCGTTCTCCCGCGTCGGCAGGTCGTGGGCGTCGGCGCTCTCGATCCAGTCGCTGGGCGGATCGGGCGGGACCTCCTGCGGCGGCAGGCTCTCGTACAGCGGCGGAAAGGGCGACTCCGGAACGTGCGCGGGGAAGGGCTCCAGCGGAATCTCGCCCTCCCCTGGCCCGCCCCCGCCCGTCTTGTCCCTGTCGTCGGTCATCGCGAACTCAACGCCTCAGAACTGGAAGTAGATGAAGGGCGCCACGCCTTCGGGCCGCACCGCCTCGACGAGCAGGATGGCCGCCCCGATCAGCAGGCCCAGGGTGAGCGAGGGCGCCGCCTGCAGCCGTTCGGCCATGCCCTCCACCGCCCGCGGCGGCAGCCAGTGCATGGCCAGCCCACCGACGATCAGGGTCAGCAGCAGCGGCGTCAGCACCTCGACCGGCCCGATCCGCCCCAGCCCCTCGATCATCGCCAGCGCCAGCTCGAAGCTTTCGGCCCGGAACAGGATCCAGCCGAGGCAGACGATATGGAAGGTGACCAGCACCCCGACCACGGTCGGCAGCACCTTGCGGTCGCCGAAGGCCGCCCGGCCCAGCCGCTCGACCACCTGCACGCCGCCGTGCAGCGCCCCCCAGGCGAGGAAGGTCCACGCTGCCCCGTGCCACAGACCGCCCAGCACCATGGTGATGAACACGTTCACGCAGCTGGCGAACAGGCCCTTCCGCCCTCCGCCCAGCGGCACATAGAGGTAGTCGCGCAGCCAGCTGGACAGGCTGATGTGCCAGCGCCGCCAGAACTGCTGCATCGAACTGGCCCGGTACGGCTGGTCGAAATTGCGCGGGAAGGAATAGCCCAGCAGCGCCGCCAGCCCGATGGCCATGTCGGAATAGGCCGAGAAGTCGCAGTAGATCTGCACCGCATAGCCATAGACCGCCGCGGCGATGTCGAAGGCCGAATGCGCCGTGGGGTCGAAGAACACCGGGTCGACCAGGTTCACCGACAGCTCCGAGGCGATCACCGTCTTCTTGAACAGGCCCCAGACGATCAGCAGCAGGCCGTGGGTGGCCATCACCCGCGTCAGCCGCGGCGTCCGCTCGAACTGCGGCAGCAGGTCCGAGGCCCGCACGATCGGTCCGGCCACCAGATGCGGGAAGAAGCTCATCAGCAGCATGACGTCGAGCAGGCTCTTCGCCGGCGGCGTCTTCCCGCGATGCACGTCGACCAGGTAGCTGATCCCCTGGAAGGTGAAGAACGAGATCCCCACCGGCAGGATCACCTGCAGCAGCGGCAGGTCCCGCTCCCAGCCAAACCGGGCCAGCAGCTCGCCCGCCTGTTCGACGAAGAAGCCGTAGTATTTGAAGAAGCCGAGGATCAGCAGGTTGGCCGCCACCCCCAGCCCGACCAGCCAGCCGTTCCGACGTCCCGGCCGCCGCGCGATCAGCGCCGCCACGCCCCAGTTCAGCACCGCCGACAGGATCAGGAGGCCGACGAAGCGCCAATCCCACTGGGCGTAGAAGAACCAGCTGGCCAGCAGCAGGAACACCTTCCGCCGCCCGTTCTCGCGGTCCAGCGACCAGGCGGTGAAGTAGACGAACAGGAAGAAGACGCCGAACGCCAGCGTGGGGAACAGCATCTACTCCGCCCCCTCCTGGCCGGCCTTCCACGCCGCGTAGGCGGCCAGCAGATCGTCCGTCAGGACGCCGCCGATCCAGTCCGCCCCGGCGCTGGTGAAATGCACCCGGTCGCCGCGCATCAGCGGCTCGGGCAGCAGCGCCAGCCGGTCCGCCGAACAGTCTCCTCCCATGCGCCCGTGCCAGTCCCAGAACGCCACACCCATGTCGGCGGCGACCCGGCGCTGCACGTCCCGCACCACCGCCAGCGATGGGGGCGGCGCCCGCACCCCGTCGGCGCTGCAACCGCCCGCCTCCCCGCTCCGCAAAGCGTCGGGCGCGCCGAGCAGCATCAGCGACGCCGCCGGCGCCAGACGTCGCATCCGCTCGATCTGTCCGCGAAGGAGCGCCTCGTAGGCGACCGCGTCCAGCCCGTCCTCAAAACCCTCGTTTGTCCCGAAGGCGAGCACGATCAGCGACGGTCGCCAGTTGGCGAGTTGCAGGGCGACCACCGCCTCGTCCCGGGCGGCCAGATCCCGCAAGGTCGCGCCCACCACGCCGAGGTTGGACAGCGTCACGCCGCCGTGCATGTAGCTCAGCCGCACGTCGTGCAGCTTCAGCCCGTCGTCCAGCGGTCGCAGCACGATCTCTGCCGGCCGGCCATTGGCGACCATGTAGACGCACGACCGGTCCGCGTCGTGCTCGTCGAAGACACGCTCGCTCCACACCTCGTCGTCGGCCTCCACGCGAAGCCGGCCCGGGCCCTCGCCACACACGGAGATCACATAGGCGAGGGCGTCCCGCCCTTCGGGCCGCAGCCTCAGCTCCGCCTCCGGCTCGAGCGCGATCGCCTGCACTCCGGTCAGGCCCACGCCTGTCGTGCGGAACCCGCCCGGGCCCGCCAGCGGCGCCAGGACCGGACGCCATCCGCTCGCCGCCACCTCGACCTGATAGGGTGCGAACCCCTCGTAGGGCGCGCCGGGCGGCAGAACGCCCCGTCCGGCATCGCCGAAGCGGGCCTGCAGCGCCGCCCGCACCTTGCCGGTGATCCGGTCGCCGGCGGTGTGGCTGTCGCCGATCTGGAGAATGTGCACCGGCGCCCCGCGCCGCTCGTCCTCCGTGGCCGCCAGCGCCTCGAACACGCCGGCGAGGGCCTCCGGCTGGCAGATGCCGCCCGGACAGTCGGATGCGCCCGGCGGCGGCGGGGTCGAAGGCGTGTAGGCCGCTTCCTGCGCCCCGGCCACGCTTGCCAGCGCCCACAGGCCCGCGATCAGCCCCGCCCCGAGACGCGCCATGCTCAGCCGACGGGTGCGGCCACGGCCGCGGGTTCCGGCCGGTCCAGACCGGCGTCGCGCTTCAGCCGCTCCGCCACCGGCGCGCTGATCTTCAGGTAGCCGGCCATCGACATGTGGATGCCGTCGTTGGCCCGCATCAGCACCCGTCGTCCCGCGTCGTTGGGCAGGTAGGCCTCGTAGCCGCCCTCTCTGTTCGAGGTCAGCGAGATCGTTTCGATGTATGGCACGCCCAGCGCCCGCATCCGCGCCGCGACCACCTCGTTGATCAGCGCCATCCGCCCGTCGAAGCGCTCGCGCTTCATGCGCGGCAGGCCGACCCAGTAGACCGCCACGTCGCGGCTGCGCAGCAGGGCCACCAGATCGTCGACCCGGCGGGCGTAAGCCGCCTTCCAGCCGTCGCTGCCGAACGGATGCACCTGCCCGTCCATCTCGATGCCCTGGGCGTCGTTGGTGCCGAACAGGATCACCGCAGCGTCGACCGGCTGCTCGTCCAGTTGTCTGCGGGTCTTGGCCTGGATGTCGACGTAGTCGTAGCGGCTCAGGCCGGTGGAGACCTCCGAGAACTTCGTCACCGTCACGCCCGGCTGGTCGCGCAGGTCGCGATAGAGACCGGCGTAGAGACCGTCGGCCATCGAATCCCCGAACACGCCGATGCGCAGCGGCCCCTGCCGGGCGCTCAGCGGCGTCACGGCCGACGCGACCGGCGCGGCCGGGG
>JAEYTA010000025.1 GCA_023434265.1 Pseudomonadota bacterium | reverse complement strand
GGGCATCCCTGTCTGGAGGATCAAACGGGCGGGGGCTCAGTCTCCGTCGCGGGGCGCGGGCAGGGCCCGGTCGAAGGCGGCCCGGGCGGCGGCGCGCGCCTCGGCGAGCCGGGCCTCGAGCGCCGCGAAGCCGTCGCAGCCGGCCACTTCGGCGAGGCGGCGACCGAAACCCTCGGGTTCGGCCGCCGGGTCGGGGCGTTCATCGAAGGCGGCGGCGAGAACCTGGCCGATGGCCTGGTGCAGCCGCCACGCCTCGGCCAGCTCGGGGTGGCCGGCCAACGCCTCCAGCGTCGAGACGGTGAGCGGGCCGCCGGCCGGGGCGGCGATCAACTGCCCGACCTGGGCGACGAACTCGGCGTCGACCTGGCCGCCGGGGACCAGCTTGAGGTCCCACGCCCCGCGCGGCGGACGCTCGCGGGCCATGAAGTCGCGCATGCGACGCGCGTCGTCGGCGATCTGCGCCTCCGGCCGCGGCCGGCGGAGGATGCCCTCCAGCGCCGCCGTGACCCGGTCGGCGAAGGCGGGCTCGTCGCTCCACACCACCCGGGCGCGGGTCAGGGCCATGAACTCCCAGGTGTCGGCCTCCTCGGCGTAGTAGTCCTCCACCGCCGACAAGCGCAGCGACACCGGCCCCTTGGCCCCGGTGGGACGCAACCGCATGTCGACCTCGTAGAGACCGCCCTCGGCCGTGTGGGCCGACAGGGCGGCGATCAGACGCTGGGTGAAGCGCGGGTAGAAGACGCCGGCGGACCAGCCCCTGGCCGCCGAGACGGCGTCGGGCGGGGCGTCGTAGACGGTCATCAGGTCGAGGTCCGAGCTGGCCGTCATCTCGCGCGAGCCGGCCTTGCCCAGCGCCACCACCGCCACCGCCCCGCCGGGGAAGGCGCCGCCCTGGCGCACCGTCTCGGCCATGGCGGCGGGGGCGAGGGCCCTCATGCAGGCGTCGGCAAGCACGGCGTAGCCGCGGCCGGCGGCCTCGGCGTCGGAGCGGCCCGTGATGACCTGCACGCCGATGCGGAACATCTGCTCGCGATGGACGCGCCGGACCACGTTCATGGCCGCCTCGAAGTCGGGGGCGGCGGCGGCGTCGACCAGCATCTGGGCCACGACCCCGCTGTCCTCGTCGAGCGCCCGGCCGAAGCGGGCGTCGAGCATGCTGTCCAGCGCGGCGGGATAGCGGCCCAGCGCCCGGGCGAGACGGGGGGCGAAGGCCATGACGCCGACGACCAGCTCGAACAGCTTCGGCTGGGCGAGGAACAGGGCCTGGACCTGCACCCCGGCGCTGAGGGCCGAGAAGAAGACGGCGAAGCGGCGGAAGGCGGCGTCGGGCGCGCCGGTCGCGGCCATGGCGTCGAGCAGCTTGGGCGCCAGCCGGGTGAACAGCTCCCGCCCGCGGGCCGTGCGGGTGGCCGGGATGCGGCCGTGGTGCCAGCTGCGGATGGCGTCGGCGACGGCGGCCGGGTCGGAGAAGCCCATGCGCGACAGGGTCTGCAGGGTCTCTGGGTCGTTCTCGACCCCGGTGAAGACCAGCGAGCCATAAGGGGAGGACAGTTCCTCCTCGCCCTCGAACAGTTCGCCGTAGCGGCGATTGACGCCGGCCAGCAGCGCCTCCACCCCGGCGTCGAACCCGGCGAGGTCGCCTTCCCCCGACAGGGCGGCGACGGCGGTCCGGCGCGCGGGATCGAGCGGCAGGGCGTGGGTCTGCTCGTCGTCGAGCATCTGCACGCGGTGCTCCAGCGCGCGGAGGTCCCGGTAGGCGTCGGTCAGTTCGAGGCAGACCTCCGGCGCGACGTGGCCGGCGTCGCGCAGGGCGGCGAGGGCGTCGACGGTGCGGCGCTCGCGCAGGGCCGGGTCGCGGCCGCCGAGGATGAGCTGCTGGGTCTGGGCGAAGAACTCGATCTCGCGGATGCCGCCGCGGCCGAGCTTGAGGTTGGCGCCCGCCGCTTCCAGCCCCTCGCCGGTCTTGTGGACGTGGATCTGGCGCTTGATCGACTGGATGTCGAGAATGGCCGGATAGTCGAGGCTGCGCCGCCAGACGAAGGGGACGAGGGCCTTCAGGAAAGCCTCGCCGGCCGACACGTCGCCGAGCATGGCGCGGGCCTTGATGAAGGCGGCCCGCTCCCAGTTCTGGCCGACGCTCTCGTAGTAGGTCAGGGCGAAGGGGACGGCGACCACCGGCGGGGTCGAGGACGGGTCGGGGCGCAGGCGCAGGTCGACGCGAAAGACGTAGCCGTCGCCGGTGCGCTCCTGCATCAGCGTGGCGAAGGCCTGGGCGAGGCGGTCGAGGAAGCGTTGCGGCTCGACGCCGGGGGCCAGCGCGGCCAGCACCGCCTCGGGCTCCCAGAACAGGCTGACGTCGATGTCGGAGGAGTAGTTGAGCTCGTCCGCACCGTGCTTGCCCATGGCCAGGCCGAACAGGCCGGGCAGCGGGCCGCGCGGGTCGTCGGGCGGGCTGACGACCTTGCCGCGCTCGCGCTGGTCGTGGACGACGGCGCGCAGGGCGGCGCGCGCGGAGAGGTCGGCGAAACGGCTGAGGGCGGCGGTGACGTCGTCGAGGTCCCAGACGCCGCCGAGGTCGGCCAGGGCGGTGAGCAGGTGGAGCTCGCCCTTGAGCCGGCGCAGCGGCGCGCGCAGGTCGTCGGCCCCGCCGGAAAGCGCCTCGGTGCGGGCGAGGATGTCGGCGAGGCGGGCGTCGGGGCCGTCGTCGAGAAGACCGCGCAGGATCTCGGGCCAGCGGCGGGCAAGGCCGAGCAGGTAGGGCGAGGCCGCGAAGACAGTGGCGAGCGCGGGCCAGGCGGCGTCCAGCAGATCGGGCCAGCCGCCCTCCCCGGCCGCCTCGGCGAGACGCTGGCGGGCGCGGTCGGCGGCGGCTGGGTCGACCACCGGGCCGCAGGGCGCCAAGCGGGCGTGGAGGGGCGTCGAAGTCACGCGTTCGCCGCCGGCGGCAGCACCAGGGCGACGCGCAGACCGGGGCCGAAGCCGCCGTAGGCGCCGGGGCCCTCGTCCAGCTGGATGCGGCCGGCGTGGGCCTCCATGACGGCGCCTACCAGTGACAGGCCGAGGCCGGAGCCGGGCTCGGAGCGGCTGTTGTCGAGGCGGACGAAGCGCTGGATGACCCGCTCGCGATCCTCCTCGGGCACGCCGGGGCCGGTGTCGGTCACCGAGAACTCGATCTCACCCGAGGAGCGGCGACGGGCGCGCAGCATCACCGCCCCGCCGGTCGGGGTGTATTTGATGGCGTTGTCGATGATGTTGGCCAGGGCCTGGGCGAGGAAGGGCCGGTTGGCCTCGACCATCAGGCCGCGCTCGATCTCGGCCGAGAACTCGAGCCCCTTGTCCTCGCTGGCGGGCTCGTACAGCTCGGCCATGTCGGCGGCCAGGTCGGCGGCGTCGAACAGGGCGGGATCGGGCGTGCGGCCGGAGCCGGCGGCGGCCTGCAGCCGGGCGATGGCCAGCACGGTGTTGAAGGTCTTGAGCAGGCTGTCCGCCTCGTCGAGCGCCAGTTGCAGGGCGTCGACGCCGTCGATCTTGCCCGCCTCGGCGTCGATCAGGGCGACCTCGAGCTTGGCCCGCATGCGCGTCAGCGGCGAGCGCAGGTCATGGGCGATGGCGTCGCCGGCGTGGCGGATCGAGGCCATCGAGCCTTCCAGCCGGTCGAGCATGACGTTGAGGCCCTGGCCCAGCTCGTCCAATTCATCGCCCGAGTGGCGCACGACGGCGCGGGCCTTGAGGTCGCCGTCCTGCACGGCGGTGACGACGCGGTTGAGCCGGCCCATGGAGCGTTCGAGGTTGCGGCTGACCAGCAGGCCGCCCGCCAGTCCGAGCAGCAAGACGACGCCCATGGCGGCCCAGAGGGCCTGGGTCAGGCGGGACAGGTAGGCCTCGGTGTCGCCCATTGAGCGGCCGACGTAAAGCAACTCGCCCGAGGCCAGCCGCACCTGCACCCCGCGCGCCTGCGGCCGGGTCACCCGGCCCTCGGCGTCGGTGTCGGTGAAGGGGTGGGTGACCCACTGCTCGCCCTCGGCGTAGTCGAGGATCGGCGACGCGGTCAGCGATCCGGTGATCGGGCTGCCCTCCGGATCCATCAACAGGTACAGGTAGGGGCTGTCGCTGAGCGCGCGGTCGACGAGGGCGCGATTCAGCGCGTCGATCCCGCGTTCCTTGTAGATCCCGGTCAGGCTCTGCAGCTCGCTGCGCACCGCGGCCTCGGCCCGCGCGCGGGCTTCCGAGGCCGAGGCGACATAGACGTAGCCGAGGATGGCGCTGGCCGCCGCCGCGAACAGGGCGAGGAACAGCAGGGTCAGCCGGAAGGGCGTCCGGCGAAGGAGGGAGGGGAGGCGCATATCGCTAGTGGCGAGTGGCGAGTGGCGAGTGGCGAGCCGTCCGACGCCCGAGGATCTGAAACTGCCTCACCTGTCGCTCCCTCACCTTATCGTCGCTCGCCACTCGCCACTCGCTACCAATGTTACGCCTCCAGCCTGTATCCGGCTCCCCGCACCGTCTGCAGCATGGCCTTGTCGAAGCCCTTGTCGATCTTGGCGCGCAGGCGGCTGATGTGGACGTCGATGACGTTGGTCTGGGGGTCGAAGTGATACTCCCAGACCTTCTCGAGCAGCATGGTGCGGGTCACCGACTGGCCGGCGTGGCGCATCAGGAATTCGAGCAGCTGGAACTCGCGCGGCTGCAGGTCGATCTCCTGGCCGGCGCGGTGGACGGTGCGGGCGATGAGGTTCATCTCGAGGTCGCCGACCTTGAGCATGGTGGCGACCGAGCCGGTCTCGCGGCGGCGCGACAGGGCCTCGACGCGGGCGATCAGCTCGGAGAAGGCGTAGGGCTTGACCAGATAGTCGTCGGCCCCGGCCTTGAGGCCGGTGACGCGATCCTCGACCTCGCCGAGCGCGGAAAGGAACAGCACCGGGGTCTGGTCGCCGTCCTTGCGCAGGGTCTCGACCATGCCGATGCCGTCCAGCCGCGGCATCATGCGGTCGACGACATAGACGTCGTAGCCGCCCTTCTGCGCCTCCAGCAGGCCGAAGGCCCCGTCGACGGCGTGGGTCGCCTCGTGCCCGGCCTCGGTCAGGCCCCGGACCATGGCGGTCGCGGCGTCGGCGTCGTCCTCGACCACCAGAATGCGCATGTGCAGCCCCTCGAATGCAGAATCGCCGCCGATGTTAGCGCATCGGCGGCGGTTCCGGCAGTTAAGGCTTATTCAGACTTCGGCAGTTCCAACACCACCGGCCGGTTGCCCTGCGGCGTCCACACCAGGAGGAAGACGCCGTGGCCGCCGCGGCGGGCCGCTTCCACCTCGGCCTGCAGGTCGGCCACCGACCGCACGGTGCGGTTGCCTGCCCGCGTGATCACGTAGCCGGGCAGGAAGCCGCGGGCCGTGCCGCGACCCGGCGCGGTGACGACGACGCCCTCCACACCGGCCGGAATTTCGTAGCGGCTGCGGGCGGCCGGGTTGAGCGGCGCGACCATGAGGCCGCCGACTTCCGAGCCCACCGCTTCCGGCGCCGGCGCCTGGCCCGGGGCCGAGCCGGCCTCTGGGCCCGCATTCAGCTCCGCCTCGGACGGGCGCGTGCCGGAACGCACGTTGATGGTCTGGCGACGGCCGTCGCGCAGGATCTCCATCCGCAGGGTGTCGCCGGGGTTGGCCTGGCCGACGCGGCGGGTCAGGTCGGTGTTGTTCTGCACCTCCTGGCCGTTCAGGGTCAGCACGATGTCGCCGTCGCGAAGGCCGCCGCTGGCGGCCGGGCCGCCGGGGTTGACGCTTACGATGTAGGCGCCCTTGCGGTTCGGCAGTTGCAGGCTGCGCTGCATCTCGGGCGTGATCAGGCCGACCGTGGCGCCGATGTAACCGCGCTCGATGCGGCCTTCGCGCATCAGCTCCTCGACCACCGGCTTGGCGATGGTGGCCGGGATGGCGAAGCCGATGCCGACCGAGCCGCCCAGCGGGTTGCCGTAGATGGCGGAGTTCACGCCGATGACGCGGCCGTAGATGTCGAAGGTCGGACCGCCCGAGTTGCCGCGGTTGATGGCGGCGTCGATCTGCAGGAAGTCGACGTAGCTGGAGGTGCTGGGGTCGATGTTCTGCCGCGACACGGCCGAGACGATGCCGGCGGTGGCGGTGCCGCCGAGGCCAAACGGGTTGCCGACGGCGATGACCCAGTCGCCGACGCGGGGCTGGGCCGACTCCTCGAAGCTGACGAAGGGGAAGTCGGAGCCCTCGACCTTGATCACGGCGAGGTCGGTGGCGGGGTCGCGGCCGACCACGCGCGCCTCCAGCTCCCGCTCGTCGGCGAGGCGGACGGTGATCTCGGTGGCGTTCTCGACCACGTGGTTGTTGGTGACGATGAAGCCGTCCCCGGAGATGAAGAAGCCCGACCCGGCGCCCAGCGCCGTGGCGCCTTCGCCCTCCTCGCCCTCCGGCCCCTCCCCTTCGGGCACCGGAATGCTGAAGCCGGGGAAGCCGGGCAGTTCGAGCGTACGCGGGGTCTCGACCGGGGTTCGGACGTCGATCTGCACAACGGCCGGGGCGACCTGCTGGAAGATGTCGGCGAAGCTGAGGGGAGCGCCTTGCGGCGGGGCGAAGGCGAGGCCGGCGGCGCCGGCGCTGGGGGCGAGCCGGCCGGAGACCCCGGCCACCGGGCCGGCGTTCGCGCTCGGCCAGTCGATGACGCCGCCGGCGGTGGCCGCGGCCGCGAAGGTCAGGCCGGCGACGGCCCCGAGCATGAATTCCTTGCGCTTCATCATAGGCAGACTGCGTTCCCTCTGTCGGGCGTCGGCGCGCCCGTTTCGGCGGTCAATATAGGGCGTTCGTCCACAGGGCCAACGCCTTGGGCAGGAGGATGGATTCCCGACCGCGTCAGTCGTCCGACGGCTTTGCGTCAGGATCACGGCGATCGGCGAGGATTTCCGCCAGTCGCGCCTCTTCCTCGGCGCTGAGCGGCGCCGTTTCGGGCCGGCGGCGGCGGGCCAGGGCCAACAGGCCGCCGGCGACCGCCAGAAGGGCGACGAAGGGCCCGAACCAGAGCAGCCAGGTGCCCAGCCGCACCGGCGGGCTGAACAGCACGAAGTCGCCGTAGCGGCGGACGAGGTCGTCGCGGATCTGGGCGTCGGAGCGGCCGGCGGCGATCTGCTCGCGCACCAGCTGGCGCATGTCGGCGGCGATGCCGGCGGGGCTGTCGGCGATCGCCTCGTGCTGGCAGACGACGCAGCGGATGTCGTCGAACAGGGCCTGGGCCCGCGCCTCCTGACGGGCGTCGGCCAGCGGACGGTCGGGGGCCGGCGGCGGCTCCTGGGCGACGGCGGTGGAGGCCGCGATCAGACCGAGCAGCGCCAGCAGCGTCCGGGCCATGCCTCCCACGCGGGACGCGGCGGCCATCACGCGGTCTTCGCCTTGCGGGCGCCGGCGCCGAGGCGCAGGCGGCGGTCCAGCAGCGACAGCACGCCGCCGACGGCCATGATCGCCGGGCCGAGGAAGATCAGCCGGGCCCAGGGGTTCCACCACACGCGCACGCTCCAGCCGGGCGTCCCGGCCGGGGTCTGGCCGCGCTCGCCCAGCACCACATAGACGTCGTCCAGACCGCGGAAGTCGAGCCCCACCTCGGTGGTGGTCTGACCGCCAGCGGGGAAGAAGCGGCGCTCGGCCGTGACCTCGCGCGTCGCGCCGCCGGGGACGGCGACGCTCAGGCGGCCCTGTTCGGCCAGGTAGTTGGGGCCCTCGACGATGCGCACGTCGTTCAGGGTCACGGTCCATTTGCCGGCCTGTAGCGACTCTCCGACGGCCAGCGGGCGGGCGGCCTCGACGCGGAAGCCGGTCTCGACCACGGCGCCGAGCACGAAGACGCCGAGGCCGGCGTGGGCCAGGGTCATGCCCCAGGCGGCCAGCGGCAGACCGCGGGCCCGGCGCAGGCTCTCGGCGGCGGGCGCGCGGAACAGGCGGACGCGATCGGCGGTCTCGGCCAGCGCCCCGAGGATCAGCCAGGCGCCGAGTCCGAGACCGAGGGCCGACAGCACCTTGCGGGGCTCGAAGGCGAACCAGCCGGCCACGGCGAGCAGCAGGGCGAGGCCGAAGACGACGGCGAGGCGCTGGACCACGCCGGGCAGGTCGCCGCGCTTCCAGGCGAGGAAGGGGCCGGCCGGCAGGACGATCAGGGCCACGGCCATCAGCGGCACGAAGGTCAGGGCGAAATAGGGCGGGCCGACCGAGATGGTCGCGCCGGTCGCCGCCTCGAGGATCAGCGGATAGAGGGTGCCGAGCAGGACGGTGGCGGCGGCGGCGGTGAGGAACAGGTTGTTGAGCACCAGCCCGCCCTCGCGGCTGACGGGGGCGAAGGTCCCGCCGGCCTTCAGCTGCGGGGCCCGCCAGGCGAACAGGGCGAAGGCGGCCCCGGCGGTGATCCCGAGGATGGCCAGCAGCATCAGGCCGCGCTCGGGATCGACGGCGAAGGCGTGGACGCTGGTCAGAACCCCGGACCGGACGAGGAAGGCGCCGAGCATGGAGAAGGTGAAGGCCAGCAGCGCCAGGAAGGTGGACCAGCCGGCCAGGGCGCCGCGCCGCTCGGTGACTATCGACGAGTGCAACAAGGCCGCCCCGGCCAGCCACGGCATGAAGCTGGCGTTCTCGACCGGATCCCAGAACCACCAGCCGCCCCAGCCCAGCTCGTAGTAGGCCCAGAAGGCGCCGAGGGTGATCCCGAGCGTCAGGAACACCCAGCTGGCCAGCGCCCACGGCCGGACCCAACGGCCCCAGGCGGGCCAGAAGGCGGCGTTGGCCCGGCCCTCGATCAGGGCGGCGACGGCCAGCGAGAAGCAGACCGAGAAACCGACATAGCCGGCGTAGAGGAAGGGCGGGTGCAGGGCGAGCGCCGGATCCTGCAGCAGCGGGTTGAGCGACGCGCCCTGGAAGGGGGCCGGGTCGAGGCGCTCGAACGGGTTGGAGGTGAAGACGGCGAAGGCGAGGAACAGGGCGCCGAGCAGACCCTGCACGGCCACGGCCGAGCTGCGCAGGCCGAAGGGCAGGTTGCGGGCCCGGGCCAGCGCCGCGCCGAAGCCGGTCAGGACCAGACACCACAGCAGCAGCGAGCCCTCGTGGCTGCCCCAGGCGGCGGCCACCTTGTAGAGCATCGGCTTGTCGGTGTGGCTGTTGGCCGCGACGTTGGCGACCGAGAAGTCGGAGGCGGCGAAGGCCCAGACGAGGGCGGCGAAGGCGACGGCGACGGTCGCGGCGGCCGCCACGGCGGCGCCATTGGCGGCGCCCGCCAGCACGGGACTGCGGCGCAGGCGGCCGGCGGCGGCCATGGCCGTCTGCAGCACCGCCAGGGCGAAGGCGAGGACGAGGGCGAAGGCGCCCGCTTCGACGATCACGAGCTGGAGGCCCCGGCCGCGGGGCGCCACTCGCCCTTGGCCTTCAGGCTGTCGGCGACCTCGCGCGGCATGTAGTTCTCATCGTGCTTGGCCAGCACCTGGGTGGCGCGGAAGCTGCGGTCGGGCAGGAAGGCGCCTTGAGCCACCACCCCCTGCCCCTCGCGGAACAGGTCGGGGAGGTCGCCCTGGTAGACCACACGGGTGGTGGCCACCGAGTCGGTGACGAGGAAGGCGACCTCGCCGTTGGCGGCGCGCTCGATGCTGCCGATCTCGACGAGGCCGCCGAGACGGACGACGCGACCCGCCGGGGCCTTCTCGGCGGTGGCTTCCGAGGGGGTGAAGAAGAAGGTCACGCTGTCGCGCATGGCGAACAGCGACAGACCGACGGCCAGCGCCAGGATGGGCGCCACGGCGAGGACGACCCACAGGCGGCGGCGCGCCTTGGGCGATTTCGGCATCCAGCTCACGACGCGCCTCCGGGCGGCAGACGGGCCTCGAGATCGGCGCGGCGAGGATCGCGGGGGTCGAGGGCCCCGATCAGCGGCAGCCACATCTCGCGCACGCCGGCGGCGTCGCCGCGCGCCAGCGCCGCCTCGCCGAGGAAGTAGCGGGCGCCCAGCTGGCCGGGGTCCCGACGCAGGGCCTGGCGGAAAGCGGCCTCGGCGTCGCCGTCGACGCGGCCGCCGTTGGCGCGGACCAGGCTCTCGCCGAGCCGGCTCCAGCTCTGGGCGTCGTCGGGACGCAGGGCGATGGCGCGGCGGAAGGCGGAGGCGGCGCCGATCGGGTCGCCGGCCTCGAAACGGGCCGCGCCGAGCATGGTGAGGGCTTCGTGATCGTCGGGACGCTCGGCCACGACCCGGGCGGCGACCGCGGCGATCTGCGGGGCCTGGAGC
>JAEYTA010000173.1 GCA_023434265.1 Pseudomonadota bacterium | reverse complement strand
GTCGTCGTCCGGCGGCGGCGGCGGGGGCGGCCCCGGGGAGCGGGCGGCCAGCGCGCCCGAGGCGGCCAGCACGCGCTCGGCCAGCGAGGCGCGGCGCAGCGGCTTGATCAGGTAGCCCTGGAAGCCGGCCGAACGGTAGCGGGCGATCAGATCCCGTTCCGACGGCTTGAGCAGGACGATGGCCCGCCGGCCGGTCGGCGCGGACGCCAGACCGTGCCCAGGCGCCCGGGCGGCGTGGTCAATCAGCACCACCGGGGCGCCGGGCTGGACCGCGCCGCCCGAGGCCTCGATCTGGGACGCGGCGGCGGCGTGAACGATAGGGTCCGGCGAGATCACCTCGACCGCCTGACCGACCAGGGGCGCATCCCGCGTCCCGCCCGGCGCCGCCGGGAACACCGCCTCGAAGCGGAACCGGGCGCCGGGGCCGTCCGGGCGGTCGCCGACCGAGACCCTGCCGCCCATGGCGGTGGCCAGCTTGCGCACCACGGCCAGGCCGAGACCGGCCCCGCCGAAGCGGCTGGCGTCGGTGGCGTCGACGTGGCCGAACTCCTCGAAGATGCGTTCGCGCGCCTCCGCCGGCACGCCCGGCCCCGTGTCGTCGACGATGAAGGCCAGCTTCGGCGAGCGCGCCGAACCGCCCACGCGCTCGACGGTGATCCGCACCCCGCCCGACTCGGTGAACTTCACCGCATTGCCGGCCAGATTGAACAACACCTGGCGCAGCCGGCCCTCGTCGGCCAGCACGTCCGGCGCGGCGGCCGCCACCGACCAGGCGATCTCGAGATTCTTGTCGTGCGCCTTGGGGCTGAGCAGTTCGGCGACGCCGCGCACCAGCGATTCCAGGCAGACCGGGGCGGCGTCGAACTCCAGCCTGCCGGCCTCCAGCCGGGCGTAGTCGAGCAGGTCGTTGACGAGGCCCAGCAGGTGTTCGGCGGAACTGCGGGCGCTGTCCAGATAGGCGCGCTGGGCGCCGTCGAGCCGGGTCCGCTGCAGCAGGCCCAGCATGCCGATCACCCCATTCAGCGGGGTGCGCATCTCGTGACTCATCAGGCGTAGGAACTGCTGTTCGGCCGAGGGCTCCGCCGCCCGTCCCGTGGTTTCGTCGCCGTTCCGCCGTCGCGCCATGCCCACCTCCGTGCCGGCAAGGTGGAGGCCAACCCCTTAAGGCCGGTTCAATCGGTCCGGTTAACCAGATGTGGACTGGTCACCACGCCGGAAGGGCCGACGCGCCGGCGTGGGACCGTTCGGCTTCCGCCGCCAGCGGCGGGCGGTAGATCAGCGCCTCGGCCACGTGGCGGCGCAGCACCCCGTCGGAGCCGTCGAGATCGGCGATGGTGCGCGCCAGCCTGAGCGTGCGGGTCCAGCCGCGCGCGGTCAGGCCGCCCGCCTCGCCGGCCCTCATCAACAGCGCCCGACCCGATTCGTCGGGGGTGGCGAAGCGCTCCAGCGCCTCGCCCGAGGCGCGGGCGTTGACGGTCTGGTCCCAGGCGGCCTCCGGATCGACCCCGGCGCCCCGCAGGCGCCCGGCCTGCATGGCCCGCGCGGCGGCGACCCGCGCGGCGGCCTCGGCGGTGCCCTCGGCCGGCGGCGGCAGCGCCATGTCGGAGGCGGTCACCGGCGGCGTCTCCACGGTCAGGTCGATGCGGTCGAACATCGGTCCCGAGATGCGGTTGCGGTAGTCGCGCTGGCAGCGGGGAGCCTTGCCGCACGCCCCCTTGCCGGGCCCGCCGACGCCGCAGCGACAGGGGTTCATCGCCGCCACCAGCTGGAAGCGGGCCGGATAGCGGACGTGGGCGTTGGCGCGGGCGACGACGATTTCGCCTGTCTCCAGCGGCTGGCGAAGCGAGTCGAGGGCCTGGGCGCTGTACTCGGGCAGTTCGTCGAGGAACAGCACGCCGTTGTGCGCCAGCGAGGCCTCGCCGGGACGGGCGCGCAGACCCCCGCCGGTGAGGGCGGCCATGGAGGCGGAGTGGTGCGGGCTGCGGAACGGCCGGTCGCGGGTCAGGGCCCCGCGCTCGATCAGACCCGCCACCGACCAGACCATGGAGGTCTCCAGCAGCTCCCTCGAGGTCAGCGGCGGCAGCAGGCCCGGCAGGCGCGCCGCCATCATCGACTTGCCCGAGCCGGGCGGGCCGATGAACAGCAGGTTGTGGCCGCCGGCGGCGGCGATCTCCAGCGCTCGCTTGGCGCTCTCCTGCCCCTTCACCTCGCGCAGGTCGGGCACGCGGTCGCCCGAGCGCAGCGCGCCCGGTTCGGGCCGGCGCAGCACGGTGGTTCCCTTGAAGTGATTGACCAGGCCGATGAGTGAGCGTGGGGCCAGTACGGGGGCGTCGCCCGCCCAGGCCGCCTCCGGTCCGTTGGCCTCCGGACAGATCAGCCCCAGCCCCATGCCGTCGGCGGCGACCGCCGCCGGCAGGGTCCCGCCGACCGGCGCGATCTGGCCGTCGAGGCCCAGTTCTCCCACCGCGGCCCAGCCGGACAGGGCGTCCGGCGGGATCACCCCCATCGAGGCGAGCAGGGCGAGGGCCACCGGCAGGTCGAAATGGCTGCCCTCCTTGGGCAGGTCGGCCGGGGCGAGGTTGGCGATGATGCGCATCGACGGCAGGGCGAGGCCGATGCCGGCGAAGGCGCCGCGCACCCGCTCGCGGCTCTCGGCCACCGCCTTGTCGGCGAGGCCGACGATGGTGAAGGACGGCTGATCGGCCGACAGCTGCTGGACCTGCACGTCCACCCGCCGGGCGTCGACGCCCTCGAACGCGACCGTCACCACGCTGGCGTGCATGGCTCCCTCCCGTCATCCGGAAGGGAACAAAACACGAACTCGCCCGGATGGCAATCCGCGTTATGTCAGCGGAGGTCGGCCTCGGGCGCGAGCACGTGGATCACCTCGCCCGCCGCATTGAGGAACTCGATGGCCCCGTAGCCTTCCTCGGTGACGGTCATGCGCACGCGCGGCCGATCGTCGGCGTCGGCGAGGGCGACCGCGGGTGTGCCGTCCGCGGCGACCGACAGTCGGATGCGCGTGGAGGTGGCGACCCCGGGCGTCAGCCGGTCGCCGAGCGCCGGCTCCCGGATCAGCGGAGGCGCGGCATTGATGGTGAAGCTGACGGCGCCGTCCGGAGCCACCCGCCAGCCGATCGCGTCCATGGCCGGGTGGTCCAGCGCCAGCACGGGCATACCGCCCTCGACATCCGCCACCCCGAACCCGCCGCGCTCGCTGCCGTTCTCGTCATAGAGGATGACCCCGGCGACATCGAAGGCGCGGCGGTACTGGATGCCGTCGATGATCGGCGCCGGCGTGTCCGCGGCCAGCGTCATGCGGATCGTGCCGTCCTCGTCCACGATATCGATCCGTCGGGCGGTGATCCGCTCCTGTTCCGGAACCGCGACGCGGATTTCGGGCTCGCGCGTCTCGATGATCCTCTCCAGCGTCTCGAGCGAGGGCCGCCGCGGCTCCGCCTGCTGGGCGGTCGCGCTCCCTGCGGCGAGGGCGGCGATGGCGAAAGCGGGTACGAGGACGCGATACATGCAGGCGGGCTCCGATGGGCGCAGGTGTTGGGTCGCGGCCGTCAGGCGGCGCGCTTCTTTTCGATCACGTCCCACATCAGGGCGGCGGCGTCGACGCCGGTGAAGCGCTTCAACTGCTGGGCCCCGGTGGGCGAGGTGACGTTGATCTCGGTCAGGTAGTCGCCGATGACGTCGATGCCGACGAAGATCAGGCCGCGTTCCTTCAGGGTCGGCCCTATGGCGGCGCAGATCTCGCGGTCGCGGTCGGTCAGCTCGACCGGCGCGGCCACGCCGCCCACCCGCAGGTTGGAGCGCACCGCCCCGGCGGCGGGGATGCGGTTGATCGCGCCCACGGGCTCGCCGTCGATGAGGATGATGCGCTTGTCGCCCTTCTCCACCGCCGGCACGAACTTCTGGATCACCAGCGGGTCGCGGCTGCCGGTCGCGTGTATCTCGATCAGCGCGCCGAGGTTGGGGTCGTCGGCCTTCAGCCGCACCACGCCCGAGCCGGCAGCCCCGTGCAGGGGTTTCAGCACCACGTCGCCGTGGCGGGCGTGGAACGCGTCCAGCGCCACCGGGTCGGAACTGATCAGGGTCGGCGGCTGCAGCCCGGGGAAGCGCGTCGCCAGCAGCTTCTCCGGAGCCGAACGCACCTCGGCCGGGTCGTTCACCACCAGCGTCCCCGGGTGCACCGTCTCCAGCAGGTAGGTGGCGGTGACATAAGCCATGTCGAAGGGCGGGTCCTGACGCATCAGGATGACGTCGACGTCCTCGCCGAGGTCCAGTTTCACCCAGTCGCCGGCGTCGAAATGGTCGCCCGCCACCTGGCGCAGGATCACCGGCCGGGCGCGGCAGAACAGCCGGCCGTCCTCCAGAGCCAGGGTGCGGAAATCGTAGACCCACACCGGATAGCCCCGGTTCTGGGCCTCCATCGCCTGCAGGAAGGTGGTGTCGGACTCGATGTTGACCGCCTCGATGGGGTCCATCTGGATGGCTACTCTGAGCATGGCGGTCCTTCCGGCGGCGGAGCTTGGCTAATGGGCGCCCCGGCCGGCCCGCGCAAGGTCAGTTCAGCTGCAGCCGCACCCGGTCCACCGACATGCGGCGCTGGGCCTCGGCCGGATCGTCCAGGGTGCGGGCGCGCGACAGGGCCTCCAGCGCGCCGGCCAGGGCGCCCTGTTTCTCGCGCGCCGAGGCGACGTCCAGCCACGGCCGGTGGTCGTCCGGATCGAGCAGGGCGCGGCGCAGGGCTGAGCGCTCGGCCCCCTCGAAGTCGCCGGCGCGCAGGGCGCGGGTGAACAGCACGTTCTGCAGCCGGATCAGCGCCTGCCGGTCGGTCACCGGGGCCATCAGCACATCCAGCCGGTCGGCGACGTGCGGCGTCAGGCCCGCCCGCAGGGCGCGGCGGGTCAGTTCCGACGGCAGCACCAGCCGCCCCTGGCTGAACGGGTCCAGCGCCACCGGCCCGTCCCGCGTCTCGACCCGCAGCAGGAAGTGGCCGGGGAAGTCGACGCCCTGCGCCTTGACCCCCGCCCGCCGGGCGGCGTCGAGGTAGAAGACCGCCAGCGCCGCGGACAGGCCGCGCCGCCGCTCGGCCACGTCGATGACGTCGGTGTTGCCGGGATCGTCGTAGTGGATCAGGTCGCCGTTCAGCCGCAGGTCGGCGGCCATGGTCTCGGCCAGCGCCTCGTCGGGACTCTCGCCGCCGATCCGCTCGGCCAGCCGCTCGCCGGCGTGGTGCGCCAGCACCCGAACCGGCTCCGGATCGCGAAAGGGATAGTCGTGGATGGCGCAGGCGATGGCGGCCTCGAGCAGGGGGAAGTCGGAGTCCTCGGCCTTGCCGGCCTCCGTCAGCACCGTCTCGGCGTCGTCGCGCGTCATGTCCGCTCCGGGCCCGTCACGCCGCGACGATGACGCGGAATTCGTCCCGGCGCCAGCGCCACAATATCGATTCTCAACATGTGGCCGGATAGGCCGGGCCTCTGGCGCAGCACCGCCCGGCCCGCGGCCAGCAGGCGCTCGTGCTGCGCCGGCTTCAGCGCCGCGAGAGCCGACTCGAGCGTGGCGCGGCGCTTGACCTCGATCACCGCCAGCGTCCGCCCTCGGCGAGCGAGGATGTCGATCTCCCCCGCCCGGGTTTTCAGACGGAAGCCGAGGATCTGGTAGCCGCGGCACATCAGGAAGGCGGCGGCCAGCCACTCGGAGCGATGCCCCAGCCGGTGCGACAGCGCCCCCAGCGCCACCCGCCACGGCCGGCGCGCGCGGACGACCCGGACCGGCTTGAGGCGCGGCGCGGGCCGGGCGGCGCTCACCGGCCCTGCAGCTCCAGGGCCCGGCGGTACAGCGGCTTGCGGGGCAGGTTCAGCGCCTTCGACACCTCTGCCGCCGCCTCGCCGGGGGGCAGCCGGGTGAGGGCCTCGGCCAACGCCGCGTCGGCGTCGGCCTCGGAGGCCGTCTCCTGTTCGCCGGGGCCGACCACGACGACGATCTCCCCCTTCGGAGACTGGCAGCGGGGATCGGCGGCGAGCTCGGGCAGGGTCCCGCGGACGCACTCTTCGTAAAGCTTGGTCAGCTCGCGGGCCACGGCGGCCGGCCGGGGGCCGAGCACGGCGGCCATGTCGGCGAGGCTGTCGGCCAGCCGCGGGCCGCTCTCGAAGAAGACCAGGGTCTGGCGGCCGGGGCGCAGTTCCTCAAGCGCAGTGCGGCGGGCCCCCGACTTCGGCGGCAGGAAGCCGGCGAACAGCACCCGGTCGGCGGGCAGGCCGGCGATGCACAGGGCGGCGAGCAGGCTGGAGGCGCCGGGGACGGGATGCACCGGCAGGTTTTCGGCGATGGCGGCGCGGGCGACCACGAAGCCGGGGTCGGAGACCATCGGCGTCCCGGCGTCGGAGACGAGGGCCACGACCGCCCCATCCTTCAGCCGCTCGACGGCCAGTTCGGCGGCGCGGGCCGAGGCGTGGTCGTCGCAGCGCTCCAGCCTCGCCTTCAGGCCGTAGGCTGCCAGCAGCTTGGCGGTGACGCGGGTGTCCTCGGCCAGCACCAGCTCGGCGGCCGCCAGCACGTCGAGCGCCCGCAGGGTCATGTCGCGCAGGTTTCCGATCGGCGTCGCCACCAGATACAGCCCCGGCTCCACCGGACGCGGCGGCGGCATGGTCGGGGGAAGGGCGGCGGCGTCGGGCATCGGCGGACCGTGCCCGAGGGGGCGACGCGGCTCAAGGGCGGGCCGGACGGATCAGGCGAGCAGCGCCTTCAGCACCCCGTCCAGCACGGGGCGGCCGCGCGCGGTGGCCGCGACCCGGTCGCCAACCGGGGCGAGGAAGCCGTCGGCCAGCAGATCAGCGACGGGCGGCTCCCCGACCTTGCGCCCGAGTGTCTCGAGATCGGCCAGCGCCGCCCCTTCCACTGTGCGCAGGCCCAGCAGCACCCGCTCCTCGGCGGCCTCGGCCGGCGACAGGGCGGTTCGCTCGCTCCATGGGGCGCCAGAGACGACGCCGGCGACGTAGTCGGCGATCCCCCTGTGGGCGACGGTGGCGGTTCGCGTCCCCTCCAAGGTCAGGCGGCCGTGCGCGCCGGGCCCGACGCCTAGGTAGTCGCCGCCGCGCCAGACATGGAGGTTGTGGGCCGACCGGGCGGCGACCCCCCGGGCGTGGTTGGAGACCTCGTAGGCCTCGAAGCCGTCGCCCTCCAGCACCGTCTGGGTGGCCTCGTAGAGGGCGGCGGCGAGGTCCTCGTCGGGCGGGACCAGGGTTCCCCGCCGCAAGGCGCGGCCGAAGGCGGTCTCGGGCTCGATGGTCAGCTGATAGGGCGAGACGTGCTCGAAGCCGAGGTCCAGCGCCTCGCGCAGTTCGTCCCTCCAGCCGGCCACCGTCTGATCGGGACGAGCGTAGATCAGGTCGATGGACAGGCGCGGGAAGGCGCGGGCGGCGACGGCCACGGCGCGGCGCGCCTCGTCGGCCGAGTGGTTGCGGCCGAGGAAGGCGAGGCTGGCGTCGTCCAGCGCCTGCACCCCCATCGACAGGCGGTTCACTCCGGCGGCGGCGAGCGCGGCGAAGCGGTCGGCCTCGGCGTCCGTCGGGTTGGCCTCGAGGCTGATCTCGATGTCGCCCGCCGACGGAAACAGGGCGCGGGCGCGGGCGATCACCGCGGCGACGGCGGCCGGGTCCATCAGCGAGGGCGTGCCGCCGCCGAAGAAGATCGAGCCCAGCGGGCGCGGGCCGGTCAGGGCCGCCTGCGCCTCGAGGTCGGCGAGGATGGCGTCGACCAGCCGGGCCTGCTCCTCCACCCGCCCCCGGTCGCGCACGACGTTGAAGTCGCAGTAGGGGCAGATGCGGCTGCAGTAGGGCCAGTGGAGGTAGAGGGCGAGGGGCATCGGCAGAGGCGAGTGACGAGTGACGGGTGGCGAGTGACGAGAGTGATGTGGTGTGAACGGGTCTGATTTCATGGCCGCGGCGCTGGCGCTGTCCGCTCGCCACTCGCCACTCGCCACTCGCCACTCGTCACTCCATCAGCGCCGCCTTCAGCTTCGCGAACGCCCGGGCCCGGTGGCTGATGGAATCCTTCAGGACCGGGTCCATCTCGCCGAAGGTTTCGCTGTGGCCGTCGGGGATGAAGATCGGGTCGTAGCCGAAGCCGCGGTCGCCGCGCGGCGGGAAGGTCAGCAGGCCGTCGACCCGGCCCTCGACCACCACCGCCGGCCCGTCGGGCCAGGCCACGGCGAGGGCGGAGGTGAACCAGGCGCGGCGGTCGTCCGAACCGGTCTCCTCCAGCCGCTCCTCGACGCGGCGCATGGCGTGGGCGAAGTCCTTGTCCGGGCCGGCCCAGCGAGCCGAGAAGATGCCCGGCGCCCCGCCCAGCGCCGCCACCGACAGGCCGGAATCGTCGGCGAGGGCGACCTCGCCCGAACGATCGGCGGCGTGTCGCGCCTTGAGCAGGGCGTTGCCGACGAAGGTGCTCTCCGTCTCGTCGGGCTCGGGCAGATTCAGGCTGCCGGCGGTGACCACCGCGTAATGTCCATCCAGAAGCGCTTCGATCTCGCGCGCCTTGCCGGGGTTGTGGGTCGCGGCCACGAGCCGCATCCCCTTGAGAAGCTTCAACATTCTGTCCTCAAGCGACGCTGTTACGTTTCATTGCACAAGTTTAATATCGTTAAACGATATGTAACGTGATTTTCCGGCAGGCACGGTCTATCTATTATCCCAAGAACGGAGGCCGCGACGTTCCCCGATCAGAGCCAAGGCGAATGATCGATGCAGCGGAGCAGCAAAACCGGGGCAAAATCGCCCCTTCTCAGGACTGACGGAGAACGACAATGAACACCATGAACGCTTCCTACTTCATCGAAAAGGTCGGCCACGGCGTGCTGAACGCCTTCCTGCTCGCCGCCATGCCGACCGCCCTGGTCGCCACCATCGTCCAGTTTCTGTGATCTTCCTTCTGTCGATCGCAGGAGCTTTGACGATCTGCATGACAACCGCGATGAATAAGACCGCGCGTGGGTTCGCCGGACCCCGCGCGGCGATCGCGCCCCGACGTCCGGCCTGAAAGGCCCCTCGCCCATGCGACTCCCGAAGACGTCATCGCTCGGGATCCGCCTGCCTTCGCTCCGCGCCCCCGCCCTGCCGGGCCTCGGGCCGGGACCGATGACCCGCCTGCTCGGCGTCGCCCTCGGGGCGGCCTTCTGGGCTCTGACGGTCGCCGCCTGCGCCGTCGCCCTGGCCTTCATCTTCACCATTTTCGTGCCGCTCGGCCCGATGGGCCTGACCGTCATCGCGGAGGACGGCGGCACCAGCGTGCCCGTGCCGCGCGCCTACATCCTGTTCGCCCTGGGCGCCATCATCGCCTACCTCGGCGGCTTCGCCTTCATCCTGCGCAACCTCCGCGCCATGGTGCGCACCCTGCGCATCGGCGACCCCTTCCATCCCGACAACGTCAACCGGCTGAAGCAGATCGGCCTGACCCTGGCGACCGTCACCGGCGGCGCCTGGATCGGCCAGACGCTGGTGTCGCGGCTGGTGCGCGGCGCGCTGGAGCCGCCCAGCCTGTTCGACCTCGTCACCCCGGCCTTCTCGATTCTGGTCGTCGTCGTCCTCTCCCAGGTGTTCCGCGAGGGCGCGCGGCTGCGTCGCGAATCGGAGCTGACGATATGAACGGCGGCGCCCTCGACGGCCCCCGTCTTTTCCGCCCCGCCCGGTGCGGGTAGAGAGCGCCTATGGCCATCCGCGTCCAGCTCGACCGCATCCTCCTCGAACGGCGCATGTCGCTGACCGAGCTGGCCGACCGCGTCGGCGTCACCCTCGCCAACCTCTCGATCCTGAAGACCGGCAAGGCGCGGGCCATCCGCTTCACCACTCTCGACGCGCTGTGCCGTGAACTGAACTGTCAGCCCGGCGACCTTCTGGCGTGGACGCCGGGTCCGCAGGACGCCGGCTCCGACGAGGACCCCGACGGGAACGATCCGGGCTCGAAATGAGCCGCCGCGACGACCTCAGCCCCGAGGATCGCCGCATCTGGGCCCGGGTGACCGGCACGGTCACGCCGGCGAAACCGCGCAAGGCCGCCCGGGTCCCCGTCGCCGCGACCGGCGAAACGCCCCCCGTCCCCCGCAGCGAGCCGCAACGGCCGACGCCGCGGGCGGCAGCCCCGGCCGCGCAGATCCCGGTCGTGTCGCCAGGGACCCCGGGGC